>NZ_JBVGOY010000001.1:0-560817 GCF_058188655.1 Macrococcus sp. CoH-51_TC_04 | reverse complement strand
ATGCGTTAAACATATGTCCTTAAAGTAGAAGTATTGATGATAATGGATTTTTAGTAGTTTACTCTTGATAAGATCCAGAACCGAGCTATGAGGATATAGAAGCTACAAAACGTCTGATTAAATGTGGAGAGATCTTCGGGATAGACGTACTGGATCATATTATTATAGGAGATGGTTATTATGTCAGTATAAAAGAAAAGGGGATACTTTAATGGGACTTGATATGTATTTCTATGTTGAAGATAAAGCAACACGTGAACGTATAGAACTTGCATACTATAGAAAGTTCAATGCATTGCACGGATATTTTGATAAGAAATATCAGCTGGATAATCCTGGGCAATGTGAAGTGACCTCTCAGGACCTTCTTTATTTATTGAGCGCAGTAAAAGCTATACAGTCTCGTCCTGATGATGCACCTATGAGACTCCCGTATTATACAGGGCCGTTCTTTGGTTCATATGAATACGAAGCGATATATTTCGGCCACATCTCTCAGCTTCATAAAGACTTAAAACGCTTAATATCAATAGATAAAGAAAAATATCAAATACTGTATTTAGCAGATTATTAATCTTCGATTTTCGAAATTTATTCATATAAACTATTGAAATTTTCAGAAGATTAAATTATGATGGAGATAACTTATAGAGAAAGGAGGAAAATAAGATGAACAAATTAATACATTTTGTATTGATACGACAAGAAATTCAATATTTTCCTCGTGCAGTGCATAAATTTATGTGATTGCAGGGAGATCTCTCTAGATATAAAAGCGCACATGCTTTCATTTTATGGGAGTGTGTGCTTTTTTGTGTTTAAAGAGAAAGGAGATGGAATATGTTTGATGTTTTAAGTAAGTTAAGCTGGTTTTTTAAACAGGAGAAGAAACGTTATATTATTGCGATCATCGTTTTGTTAATAGCAAATGTAATTGAAGTCATTCCACCATGGTTAATTGGTCAGACGATAGATGCAGTTAACTTGAAGACGTTGAACGCATCAAAGTTTAACTGGATAATGCTTGTCTTCCTAATTACGATTATCCTTAGTTATATCATCAATTTCTTATGGCGTTATCTACTCTTTAATGGATCTCAACTGCTTGAGAGTATGATGCGCAGAAAGTTGATGGCAAAGTTTCTGACGATGAGTCCGGGATTCTATGAGAAAAACAGAACAGGAGACTTGATGGCCAAAGCGACAAATGACTTAAGTGCAATTCGTATGACTGTTGGTTTCGGAATATTGACATTAGTCGATAGTACGACTTACATGATTACAATTATTGCAACAATGGCAGTCCTTGTATCCTGGAAATTAACGTTAGCTGCATTATTACCGCTTCCATTTTTAGCGATAATCGAGCAGAAACTCGGTAAGATGATTCATGAACGCTATACAGTGAGTCAAGATGCATTCGGTGAAATGAATGACAGTGTACTTGAGTCTATAGAAGGAGTTAGGGTATCGAAAGCGTTTGCTCAGGAAGAAAATTTAAACGAACGTTTCCGTCATATGACCACAGATGTAGTAAATAAATTTATCCACGTAGAGAAACTTGATGCGTTATTCAAGCCTCTAACTATTATTATTACGGCTTTAAGTTTTATGATTGCGCTAGGGTATGGAAGCTTTCTGGTCAATCAAGGTGAAATTACGGTCGGTGCATTAATATCATTTAACGTCTATTTGAATATGCTTGTATGGCCAATGTTTGCAATCGGCATGCTCTTTAATATTATGCAGCGTGGCAATGCATCATTGGATCGTGTAATGGAAACGTTAGATGCTCAGGATGCCTTACTGGAACCGGTTGACCACGTTGTACCTGACGACCATAATGTTGCATTTGAAGCTGTGACGTTCCAATATCCATCGAGCGAAACAGTCAATCTGTCGAATGTTTCGATCCACCTGGACTCGGGAGATACTTTAGGGATTGTTGGTCCGACTGGAAGCGGAAAGACGACATTAATTAAGCAGATACTAAAAGAATATCCACTTGGACGAGGTGAGATAACTTTAGGAAATGTTGCTCTGGATCGACTAACAAAAAAAGAAGTAAGAGATAAAATTGGTTACGTATCCCAGGAAAATATCTTATTCTCAAGGACAATTCGAGAAAATATTAAGTTTGGTAAAGACGATGCGACCGAGGAAGAGATCGCTGAAGCTATACGCCTTGCAAACTTTGATGAAGATATCAAAAGACTGCCATCTGGTCTGGATACATTGGTAGGAGAAAAAGGGATAGCGATATCTGGAGGTCAAAAACAGCGTATCTCGATTGCACGTGCGATGATTAAAAATCCAGATATTCTTATACTTGATGATTCTTTAAGTGCTGTAGATGCAAAGACGGAAACAGCGATTATCGAGAATATAGAATCTTCACGTAAAGGCAAGACAACCATTATTTCCACGCATAGACTTTCTGCTGTACAGCATGCCGATCATATTGTCGTGCTCTCTGAAGGAATCATTGTACAAGAAGGTACACATGATGAACTAATTGCACAGGATGGATGGTATAAAGAACAGTTTAATCGACAACAACTAGGAGGTGAGTCGTCATGAGTACGACGAAACGTCTCTATCATGAAGCAGTAAAAGAAAAGAAATTATTTATCGCAGGTTTTATCATTCTTTTCTTTGCAGTCGTTACTGAATTATCAGGTCCGATAATAGGAATGTATATTATCGATCATCATATCAAGGATGCCGGTGAAATAATCAATATGCAGCCTATATTTCAGCTGCTTGGATTATATTTCCTTATTGCTTTAATCTATGCAATTATGAGTTATTATCAGACAATTGCCTTTCAGACAGCGGGTTCGAATGTTATAAAACATCTACGAACAAACTTGTTTGAACATATTCAGAAATTACCGATAAAATACTTTGATAACTTGCCTGCTGGAAAAGTTGTTGCAAGAATTACGAATGATACTCAGACGATTCTTGAACTTTTCACAGTGATGCTTCCGACATATATCGCAGGTTTTGCAAATATCTTAGGGATTATTATTGTCATATTCTATTTTAATGCAAAAGTAGGACTGCTGGCATTGATTGTTGTACCATTATTGTTTTTCTGGCTGTTGATCTATCGTAAGGTTTCCGATAAATATAATCATATCGTTCGTGAACGAAACAGTGATATGAATGCGATGCTGAATGAATCGATCAATGGGATGGCGATTATTCAGGCTTTCAATCAAGAAGCGAAGATACAGCAGGAATACGAAGAGCTGAATAAAGAGTATTTAAAGAACTATGAACGAATTATTAAGCTAGATTCATTAACAAGTCATAATTTGATGGGAATTTTACGTTCTGCGGTGTTTTTAATCATGATCTATATATTTGGTCAGTCATTCTTATCGAATGAAGCGACATTAACAGCAGGAATGATGTATATTCTTGTAGATTATTTGACGCGATTATTTAATCCAATGTTCAATATCGTTAATCAGCTAAGCGTATTGGAACAAGCACGTGTATCAAGCAATCGTGTGTTTGAAATGATGGATGAAACGCCAGAAATCATTGAGCAGGACGAACTGGTGATAACACGTGGAGAAGTGAAGTTTCAAGATGTATCGTTTGGCTATAAAAAAGATGAACTTGTCCTTAAAAATATTAATATCCAGGCAGCACCTGGAGAGACAGTTGGTTTAGTCGGTCATACAGGTTCTGGTAAAAGCTCCATTATGAATCTGCTCTTTAGGTTTTATGACCCAACAAAAGGGCAGATTCTAATCGATGGAGTAGATACGAAGTCGGTGACAAAAGCTTCTATGAGAAGTCGTATGGGTATCGTCTTACAGGATCCATACTTATATACAGGTACAATTCTAAGCAACATTACTTTAGGTGATGAAAGTATATCACGCCAAACTGCAGAGCATGCCTTAATGCGCGTAGGCGGTCACCGCGTACTGCAGTCGCTTGAGGCAGGGATTGATACTGAAGTTGTAGAACGTGGTGCCACTTTATCGAGCGGACAGCGTCAGTTAATTTCATTTGCACGTGCACTTGCATTTGATCCAAAAATACTGATTCTCGATGAAGCAACAGCTAGCATAGATTCAGAAACTGAAGCGATGATTCAGCAGGCGATGGATGTATTAAAGAGTGGACGTACAACATTTGTTATCGCACATCGACTGTCTACAATTAAGAATGCAGATCAGATTATCGTGCTGGATAAGGGTGAGATTATTGAGCATGGCACACATGAAGAATTAATTGCACTTCGAGGTCAATATGCTAAAATGTATGCATTACAGTCAGGTAGGTAATGAGATGCTTATTATTAGGGATATGGATGAAGACAGTGCACAGGCAATCAGTCTATGGAATTTTGGAGAGGCATATGCACACTATAACCTGAATGGCGAACAAAGCGCTATTCAGGAATTTTTGCATGGACATTATTATGTTGTATATAAGGACGATGATATATTTGGTTTTTTTTGTGACGGTGATAGCGCCCAAGTCGATTTTATGTCGACAAATTTGTATGAGATAGACTTTGGTTTCGCGCTGAATCCAAAATTTATCGGTCAAGGGTATGGCAGGGCCTTTATTAAGATGATCATGCACTTTTATCATGCGTATCAAGATGTCTGTCATTTCAGACTCACTGTTGCATCATTTAACACGAGAGCGATCTATTTATACCATCGCATTGGATTTGAATTTAATAAGGAAATATCGATGATTGAAGATGGAGTACTCACGAAATTTTACGTAATGTCCCGTGATTTCCATCTTAAGACGGATGAAGCTATCCCTGTTTTACATTATAGTTATGTAAGAAGGTAGGGGGTCCGAATGTTTAAGTTTTTGAAAGCAATAATAAAATTAACACTGATTGTGACTGTATGTATCATGATATATTTAATTATACAGCTCAATCCGTTTGCAAATAATCCGAATCAACCAGAGAATGAAAGAGAAGCAGTCACATACAACCTCGAAGATAATGCATTATTTAGAAATATTCCTTTATCTCAAGTTAAAAATGCATTTAATTTCATGGACAAGCAGGAGTTTATGGCAGTTTCAGGTTTAAGTTTAATGGGGTATAACGATGAATATCTGGCTGGTAAGCGTGGTAATGATTATATTCTCTATCGATTTGGGGAACAGCAAGTACAAGTTTATGCTGATGAGTATGCGCTGGATCAAGCATTAACAAAACGCAGTCAAAGAATTGAATTAAAGGATATTTCAGCCTATTAATGGTATGATAAATACACCAATAATATAACTTGAACTATGCATAGAAAATGTATGTTATTTTCTGTATAGTTCTTGTTTTTTTATAAACAACTTGAAATATAACTTAGAATGTTATCATTCATAAGTCCCACACTATGAACTAGGAGAATATATGAAACACAATCACTTTATTTTAATTCTACTTATTCCTGTCTTTTTAATATTAACTGCATGCAATAATCATAAAATAGCTAAAGTACAACATCCTATCGTTGAAATACAGAAGTTATCACATGTTGATCTGACCACTTATTACGCAAGTTCAATGACACTTGAAGAAAAGATAGCGCAACAGCTCGTGCTGGGCTTTAACGGTACGGATTATAATGCAGCCTTAAAAAGATACTCTGCTCGCAAAATTGGTGGTGTTATTTTGTTTAAGAGAAATATAGTGAATGAATCTCAAGTAACGCAACTGAATCGGGATATCTTTCACAATGCCACTGACATACCGATGTTTATCGGAATAGATCAAGAAGGCGGCAGAGTGAATCGATTGCCAGCTTCTATACAAAATATTGAATCCGCCTACACAATAGGTTTATCGCATGATAAACAGTATGCATATCAGCAGGGGAGATATATTGGAGAAAATGTGAAACGTATGGGATTTAATCTGGACTTTGCACCTGTACTGGATATTTGGAGCAATCCAGTGAATAAAGTAATTGGAGACAGAAGTTTTGGTCACGATGCAAATACAGTGTCGGACATGAGTCGTTCGTTTCGTCGAGGCATAAACGATAGCGGAATCATTACGAGTGGCAAACACTTTCCAGGGCATGGAGATACGGTTGCAGATAGTCACGTGACACTACCTGTGAGCAATAAATCACTTGATGAGCTTATGAAGTTCGAACTGCTTCCATTTAAACGACATATTGATGATGGCATCGATATGATAATGGTCAGCCATATTTCATTTCCGAGCATCGATAGTAACTACCCGGCATCTATCAGTAAAGAAATTGTGACAAATATATTAAAGAAAAGGCTCGGGTATAAAGGCGTTATCATTTCAGATGATCTAAATATGGGTGCAATCAGTAATCGCTATTCTTTGAATGAGGCAGTTGTTCGTGGGCTTCAGTCAGGTGAGACAATCATGCTCATCGGAAGTGATGCTGTAGATGTTGATACACTGATTCAATATGTTAAATCGAATGTTGAAAACGGCAATATAGATAAAAAAATAATTGATGAAAATAATGAAAAAATAATCAGATTAAAGCTTAAATATGGTATCTTATAATATATTGAATATTCTATAATGAGGTGTTAATGTTGCCTAATTTCTACAAAAGAAATAAACTGGTCTTTATTTTATTCGGGCTGATTGTCTTTATCGTATTAGTCGGTGTATCTTTAAAAGAGCGCGCAACTTCTACAGCAGAAGCATTTGCTGGAGATACCGTTGCAGCTGGTCAGCGTATTGTATCCTATCCTGCTATGTTTGTAACATCGAACTTCAGCAATGTAATACATATGTGGAATGCTAATGAAGAAAATAAGAAGCTCAAACAAAAGATAAAGGGGTTTGAGCAGGTGGAAGCTGATAACTATAGGCTTGATAAAGAGAACCAAGAATTACGTCATGCCTTAAAGACAGAAAGTATTTCCATCTATGAGCCTGAAATTTCAACTGTCATCAGTAGAAATCATGATCAGTGGATGAATACGATGATCATTAATAAAGGGAAATCTTCCGGTTTCAAAGAGAATATGGCTGTAATTACGACTGAAGGATTGGTCGGTCGACTAAAGAAAGTAAATAGCTACTCATCACAAGTGGAAATGATTACTTCAAATGTTAAAGCAAGTAAAATTAGTGTCACGCTTCAGCAGGGTGCTGAAGAAATCTTCGGTATGGTAGACCATTTTGATGATAAGAAGAACTTGCTGGTAATTTCTGACATTGATAATAACGTTAAAGTTAAAGTTGGAACGAGAGTTGTGACAAGTGGACTTGGAGGTCAGTTTCCTAAAGGAATTCTTATAGGGAAAGTTAAAAAAGTAGAAAATGATGAGTATGGTCTTAGCCAGATTGCGTATGTTGAAACTTCCGCAGATTTAAAAGGTCTTTCCCAAGTATATATCGCGAAGAAAAGTCCCAAAGCTGTTACGCTTGAAGGAAGTGGAGAGTAATGCAAATCATTATTTTTCCTGCTATCGGATTGTTGCTGTTACTTATAAATAATTTAATAACGACATTTATGCCTATAAACTTCTTTGGATATGAGCTCTACTTTATACCCCACCTCGTATTAATATACTTGCTGATACTAACGGTATATAAGAATCCGAAAATTGCACTGATCTTAGCCATTTTATTTGGTATTCTATGTGACATTTACATTGGCAATATATACGGGCTCTATACATTTGGATTTATTATTGCAGTGTTGCTGATGGACCAGCTCTTTAAAGTTTTTTATAAAGACTTAAAGATGATGATTGCTTTATTGCTGTTATTTGTATTGTTATTCGAAAGCTTTAAGTTTATAACAGTTAAAGTACTCGGGCTGGCCACAACAGGTGGTTTTGGATTTGTTTTCGCGCATTTAATTCCGACATTACTTATTAATTTCCTGTTTATTATCATTGTGTTTCCGATACTTCTTAAAATATTAGATAAATATACAATTTAAAATTGACTATTTACAATTCTGATGATATCATATTGAAGTTGAGTAGTTTCAAGCTACATACAACCGCACAACTTTAGGTTTAAGTGAGTGATCCACCTAAAGATGGCGTGACTTATAAATAATAGGAGGTGCAAGTATGTTTGCAATTATTGAAACTGGTGGAAAACAATTAAAAGTTGAGCAAGGTCAAGAAATCTGGGTTGAGAAATTAAACGCAGAAGAAGGTTCAACATTCACGTTTGATCAAGTATTAATGGTTGGTGGAGAAACAGTTAAAGTTGGTTCACCTGTAGTTGAAGGTGCTACTGTTACAGCGAAGGTTGAAAAACACGGTCGCGGTAAAAAAATCACTGTATTCAAATACAAACCAAAGAAAAACTACAAACGTAAACAAGGTCATCGTCAACCTTACACAAAATTAGTTATTGAAGCGATTAACGCGTAATGATTAATGTTACCGTCTTGGTCAATGAAGATGGACAAGTAACTGAGTTTACTATGGAAGGCCATGCGGATAGCGCACCTCATGGGCAGGATCTTGTGTGTGCGGGCGCATCAGCAGTTGTATTTGGTAGTATGAATGCAGTTATGGGTTTGACAGATGAAAGACCCGATATTGATTATGCAGATGATGGCGGTTATTTTACTGCTAGAGTTGTAGACCTTAATAATAAGGAAGCGCAACTGATCATACAGTCAATGCTCGTGTCGCTACAGACAATTGAAGCTGAATACGGACAGTATATAAAATTAAATTATAAGTGAGGTGTAACTCATGTTAAAATTAAACTTACAATTCTTCGCATCGAAAAAAGGGGTAGGTTCTACACGTAACGGTCGTGACTCTGAATCAAAACGTTTAGGTGCTAAACGTGCTGACGGTCAATTCGTAACTGGTGGTTCAATTTTATACCGTCAACGCGGTACTAAAATTTTTGCTGGTGAGAACGTAGGTCGTGGTGGAGATGATACGCTTTACGCTAAAATTGATGGCGTTGTTAAATTCGAACGTTTCGGACGCGACAAAAAGAAAGTATCAGTATACGCTGAAGCGAAATAATGTGAATCGTGGGACTTGGGACAGTTGTCTCAAGTCCTTTTTCATTTTATTTAATACCGGACATGTACAAAATCCTCAATGATTTTGTATGCTGTCCTTTTTTTATCACACATAATAGTGTTCGTCTGACGTATACAAAGTGTTATTCCATGTTATACTATATAAGAGGTGAGGAAATGAATCGCCGAGATATATACTTTAAGATGAAACATGATTTTGCAAACCAATTGCAGTTGATAGATACATATACACAGCTCGGGGAACATGAGAAAAGAGATAGACTTATACAAAGCGTTGTCATGTCATTTAAAGATGAACAAGACTTTTTAAAGTTGCCATTAAATCAGACGATTGATTGTTACATACGATACAAAATAGAACAGCATAAATTTGACTTCGCATTTGAAATAGGTACGCTATCAAGTGCAATTGGCTTATATGATAGGCGTGTTTCGTCAATATTTAATGATGTGTTTGCAGATGCCGGACATCGTATTGAAGAAAAGGGACTGATAACGATCAGTATCTTTGAAACTGAAGCTGCATTTGAACTGTTATTTGTTTTAACAGGGAGGATTATGGATAAAGCGATACATCCGGCAATAACTGAAATGAATCAGAATTTAGTAGAATATGAATATGAAATAAATAAAAGAGGTGTCTAAATGTTTATAGATCAGGTAAAGATTAATTTAAAAGCAGGAGATGGTGGTAACGGAATCGTTGCTTATCGTCGTGAAAAATATGTTCCACTCGGTGGACCATCAGGTGGAGATGGTGGAAAGGGTGCCTCAATTGTATTTGAAGTAGATGAGGGTCTCAGAACACTGCTTGATTTCAGATTTCAACGTATGTTTAAAGCGGAACAAGGTGAAAATGGACAGTCGAGCAATATGCATGGTCGCGGAGCGAAAGATCTAGTGTTAAAAGTTCCGCCTGGCACAGTTATCAAAAATGCAGAGACGGGTGAAATTATTGCAGATTTGGTGACACATGAACAGCGTGCAGTAGTTGCACGTGGCGGTCGTGGTGGACGAGGAAATTCCCGCTTCGCATCTGCAAGTAACCCTGCACCTGACTTCTGTGAGAATGGTGAACCGGGTGAGGAAATAGAAGTTTCACTCGAATTAAAGTTACTGGCAGATGTTGGCCTCGTTGGGTATCCAAGTGTAGGTAAATCTACTTTACTATCGATTGTTTCTAAAGCAAAGCCTAAGATCGGTGCCTATCACTTTACTACGATTAAACCAAATCTTGGTGTAGTTCAGACGAAAGATCAACGTAGTTTTGTGATGGCGGATCTTCCAGGGTTAATAGAAGGAGCATCAGAAGGTGTTGGGCTTGGACATCAGTTTCTTAAACATGTTGAGCGTACGCGTGTTATTATCCACATGATCGATATGGGACGTACGGATGGTCGTGATCCATTTGAAGACTATACAACGATAAACAAAGAATTGAAGCAATATAATGAAAAGCTTGCGCGTCGTCCTCAAATTATTGTAGCGAACAAGATGGATATGCCAAATGCTGAGGAATATTTACAGGAATTTAAATCTAAATTGGAAGAAGACGTTGAAATCATCGAACTGAGTGCGGCAACGTATCAAAATATTGATACATTACTATATAAAACCGCCGATATATTAGATGAAACGAAAGATATCGATTATGATCTAGATGAAGAAGCGAGTGCAGTTCATCGTGTCATGTATAAACATGAGAAATCAGTGGATCATTTTGAAATTACGCGTGATGACGACGGTGCATATGTCGTAAGCGGTAACTCGATAGAACGTCTGTTCAAGATGACAGACTTCACAAGAGATGCGTCGGTGCGCCGTTTTGCTAGACAAATGCGTACGATGGGTATCGATGATGCACTGCGTGAACGTGGGGCAAAAAATGGAGATACAGTACGTATTCTGCGTGGTGAATTTGAATTTATTGAATAGAAGGTGTATTTAATGACGACACAAAAGAAATTTTATTTAATACGTGAAGATGTACTGCCTGAATCTGTAAAGAAGACACTATTGATCAAGGATCTACTCGATAAGAATCCTAAACTATCTATCTTTGATGCCGTTAAAAAACATGATTTATCACGAAGCGCTTATTATAAATATAAGGATACGATCTTCCCGGTTGATGAAAAGGCGCGTGAGAAGAATTTGACGATAATGGTACAAGTGGATGATAAGGTCGGACTTTTAAGTAAGATACTATCCTTTATTGCGTTACAGAATGGGTCAGTATTAACGATACATCAGACCATTCCGATTAAAGAGAAGACGACCATTACGATTTCATTGAATGCTACAAATATCGACATGACAATTAACGAACTTATTGAAGCAATTGGTTCGATAGAGCATGTTAATGATGTAAAGCTCCTTGGAATGAGCTTATAGGAGGAACTATGTACGCATATTTAAAAGGTAAAGTAATAACAGTACTGCCAACGCATCTTGTAATTGAAGTGAGTGGGATAGGATATGAATGTCTAACTCCGAACCCTTACCGGTTTAATCATCAGTTAAATCAGATGATTACACTTCATACACAGCTTGTTGTAAGAGAAGATGCACAGTTACTCTATGGTTTTAAAGATGAGGAAGAGAAAGCGATGTTTAACGCTTTGAATAAAGTAACAGGAATTGGACCAAAATCAGCGCTTGCAATATTAGCTACAAGTACTTCTCAAGAGATTATTAGAGCAATTGAGTCGGAGAGTGAAAGTTATTTAATTAAATTCCCAGGAATAGGGAAGAAGACGGCAAGACAAATCATTCTAGATTTAAAAGGTAAATTGACGATTGCGGATGAAAGTGAATTATTTAAAGAAGTAAATGATACACTATTAAACGAAGCATTGCTTGCATTTGAAGCATTAGGATATTCAAAGCGAGAGATTTCTAAGATTGAAAAAGAGCTCAAGAAAAAACAGTTTAGTAGTGTGGATGAGTATGTAAAGCAAGGATTGCAGATGTTTGTGTCATAAAAAGGATGTGTTATTTTGGACGATAGAATCGTTGATAACAATTTAATTGATCATGATGAAGTTGAAGAAGAACTCTCTCTTAGACCAGAGCGACTTTCCCAATATATTGGACAGCATAAGATAAAGGAGAATCTTGATGTTTTTATTCAAGCTGCAAAGCTCAGAAATGAAGCGCTTGATCATGTACTACTCTATGGGCCGCCAGGATTAGGTAAGACGACGCTCGCGAATATTATTGCGCATGAACTCGATGTCAATATCAAAATTACATCTGGTCCTTCAATTGAAAGACCAGGAGATTTAGCAGCAATCTTGTCGAGCTTAAATGCGGGTGACGTTTTGTTCATTGATGAAATTCATAGAATATCACGTGTTGTAGAAGAAGTACTCTATCCTGCGATGGAAGATTTCTGCTTAGATATTGTAGTTGGAAAAGGAGAGGAAGCGCGAAGTATCAGAATCGATCTTCCTCCATTTACGCTTGTTGGAGCCACTACGCGGGCAGGAAGTTTGTCAGCACCGCTTAGGGATCGATTTGGCGTCCATCTGAGATTGGATTACTATGAGATAAAAGACTTGTCCCATATTGTGTCAAGAACAGCAGATGTGTTTGAGGTTTCAATAGATGCACAATCTGTACAGGAAATTGCGCTAAGAAGTCGAGGTACTCCAAGAATAGCGAATCGACTGTTAAAGCGTGTAAGAGATTTTGCACAAGTTAGAAATAATGGACTAATTGATATTGAAATGACGACGCATGCATTGAACCTATTACAAGTGGATCAATATGGACTTGACCATATCGATCACAAGATTTTACGTGCCATCATCGAACGTTACAATGGTGGACCAGTAGGATTAGATACGATTGCAGTCTCCATAGGAGAAGAACGCATAACTTTAGAAGATGTTTATGAACCTTACTTGATTCAAAAAGGCTTACTAGAAAGAACTGCACGAGGGCGTGTTGCAACTGTACATGCCTATGAACATCTGAATGTGCCATACGTTAATGAAAAGAGGAAATAATTGTGGATGTAAATGAATTCGATTTTAACTTACCGGAGTCTCTTATTGCTCAGACACCATTACAAGACCGTACAGCAAGTCGACTCCTTACACTGAATAAGCATACCGGTGAAATCAAGCATACAAACTTTAGATCGATAATCGATTACTTGAATGCAGGAGATACTTTAGTACTGAATGATACGAAGGTTATGCCAGCACGATTGTTCGGTTTAAAGGAAGATACAGGTGCGAAGATTGAAATGCTGATGCTGACAGAACATGATAACGGCTGGGAAGTTCTGATCAAGCCGGCAAAGCGTGTTACGATTGGAACGCGCATATCATTCGGTGAGGGTAAGATTATTGCAACTTGCGTGGAGGAACTTGATCAGGGCGGCCGAATTATGCAGCTGAGCTATGATGGGATACTTCAGGAGCGTCTGGATGAGCTTGGGTTGATGCCTTTACCCCCTTATATTAAAGAAACATTAGAAGACCAAAGCCGATATCAGACAGTCTATGCACGTGCTACGGGAAGTGCAGCTGCGCCTACTGCAGGATTACATTTTACAGAATCTTTGCTTGAAGATATTAAAGCTAAAGGTATTAATATCGCATATATCACGCTGCATGTAGGTCTCGGTACATTTCGTCCGGTGAGTGTCGATGATGTTGAAAGTCATAAGATGCATAGTGAATATTACGAGATGAGCGAAGAAACAGCAAAGCTATTAAATGACACACGTAATGGTGGAAACCGAATTATTACAGTAGGTACAACCTCAACACGTACGTTAGAGACAATTGTGGATGATTCCGGTCATTTTACAGCACAGAGTGGCTGGACGGATATCTTTATTTATCCAGGTTATTCGTTTAAAGCAGTGGATGCGATGATTACAAATTTCCATCTCCCAAAGTCAACATTAGTGATGCTTGTTTCAAGTCTTGCAACGAAAGAATTTATAATGAATGCATATCATGAAGCTGTGAACGAAAAATATCGATTTTTCAGCTTCGGAGATGCAATGTTTATCTATTAAAGGAGAGAACTATGAACGCAGTAACATATGAACATATAAAAACTTGTAAGCAATCTGGCGCACGCCTTGGTATTGTGCATACACCACACGGTTCATTTGAAACACCGATGTTTATGCCAGTAGGTACGCAAGCTACAGTTAAGACGATGAGCCCGGAAGAATTAAAAGCGATGAATGCAAAAATTATTTTAAGTAATACGTATCATTTATGGTTACGTCCTGGGAATGATGTTATCCGTGAGGCGGGAGGATTACATAAGTTTATGAACTGGGACGGCCCGATTCTTACAGATAGTGGCGGTTTTCAGGTATTCAGCTTAAGCGATATGCGTAAGATTGAAGAAGAGGGTGTGCATTTCAGGCATCATCTGAATGGTTCTAAATTATTTTTAAGCCCTGAAAAAGCAATGCATATTCAAAATGATCTTGGCTCAGATATTATGATGGCTTTTGATGAGTGTCCACCGATGCCGGCAACCTATGAATACGTTAAAGCGAGTATCGAAAGAACTTCACGCTGGGCAGAACGTTGCTTAGAAGCGCACCAGCGTCCCCAGGACCAAGCGCTATTTGGTATTATTCAAGGTGGAGAATATGAGGATTTACGCACACAGTCTGCAAAGGATCTTGTTTCGATGGACTTCCCGGGTTATGCTATTGGTGGTCTGTCTGTAGGTGAACCAAAACCAATAATGTACCGAATGCTTGAACATACGACGCCACTTATGCCATTTAATAAACCAAGATATCTAATGGGCGTTGGTTCTCCGGATGCGTTAATTGAAGGTGCGATTCGTGGTATTGATATGTTTGACTGTGTATTGCCGACACGAATTGCAAGAAACGGAACATGTATGACATCTAAAGGACGCGTCGTTGTGAAAAATGCTAAATATGAAAGAGATTTCACACCGTTAGATGAAAAATGTGACTGCTATACATGCAAAAATTATACGAAAGCCTATTTACGCCATCTGATTAAGGCGGATGAAACATTTGGTATTCGTTTAACGACAATTCATAATCTGCATTTCTTGCTTAATTTAATGGAACAAGTGCGTGAAGCGATTCGAAATGACCGTTTATTAGATTTTAAGGAAGAATTTTTTGAAGAATACGGATTAAACGTTGAAAATCCGAAAAACTTTTAGGAGGTACAGAGATGAGCCCAGAAACACAAGCATTGTTAATCAATTTATTACCATTAGTTGCAATTTTTGCAGTTGCTTACTTTTTTATGATTAAACCCCAGCAAAAGCGTACGAAAGAACAGCAGCAGCTGATCAGAAATTTAAAGCGTGGAGATAAAGTCGCTACAATCGGAGGATTACAAGGAACTGTTAAATCTGTAGATAATCAATTTGTTACTTTAATCGTCAATAATAAAGGTACTGAAATGACATTCGAAAAACAAGCGATAAAAGGAGTATCTAATAAATAATTTTGATTCCTTCAGAATTTAGATGTATACTTTTTACATCAAAAGGATTATAGAGGTGAAAGTGTGAAGAAACGTAGCAGAATCGTTGCCCTTTTGCTGCTGACTATATTATTGTTCAGTACAATGGGTGTAACAGCAAAAGACATTATGAATAAAGTAAATCTCGGCTTAGATCTGCAAGGTGGCTTTGAAGTACTTTATAAAGTTGATAAACTTGAAAAAGAAGATAAGATCACACCAGAAGTTGTTAAAGCCACGAGCAAGACCCTTGAATCTCGTGTTAACGTACTTGGAGTAAGCGAACCTAAAATTCAGATTGAGAATAAAGACAGAATTCGAGTACAGTTAGCAGGCGTTAAAAATCAGAATGAAGCGAGAAAGATATTATCGACAAGTGCCAATCTGACAATTCGTGATGCAAATGACAAATTGTTATTAAGCGGTAAGGATCTTGTTCAAGGCGGTGCAAAGCAAAGCTTTGATCAGACAAACAATGCACCTGTTGTTACTTTAAAATTAAAATCAGCTGAAAAATTTGCTAAAATCACTAGAAAAATCTCTCAACAAGATCCAAATATAATGGTTATCTGGATGGATTTTGAAGAAGGTAAGGATAGCTACGAGAAAGAAGCAAAAAAAGAACAGCAGGGGAAACAACCAAAATATGTGAGTGCAGCAGGTGTATCACAGGAAATCAACTCCCAAAATGTTGAAATTTCAGGTGGATTTAATGGAGAAGATGGTTTAATTCGTGCAAAACAAATTGCTGATCTATTAAATTCTGGTTCACTTCCAGTGAAATTAACAGAAGTATATTCAACATCTGTTGGTGCACAGTTTGGCCAGGATGCACTACATGATACTGTACTGGCATCTGCAATTGGTGTCGGATTAATCTTCTTGTTCATGATACTCTATTACAGATTACCAGGAACTATTGCCGTAATTTCATTGTCGGTCTACATCTGGTTAACGATGATCGCCTTTAATTTGATTTCAGGTGTTTTGACATTACCAGGCATTGCCGCGCTCGTTCTAGGTGTAGGTATGGCAGTCGATGCAAATATCATAATGTATGAACGTATTAAGGATGAAATTAGAATCGGAAGAAGTATCAAACAAGCCTTCAAAAAAGGCTCGAATTCATCTTTCTTAACAATATTGGATGCCAACTTGACAACTGTACTGGCTGCATTAGTGCTATTCTTCCTTGGAACGAGTAGTGTAAAAGGGTTTGCAACGATGTTACTGCTTGGTATAATAATGATCTTTGTTACGCAAGTATTCTTATCACGTTTCTTACTCAAACTTGCTGTAAACTCCGGAATGTTTGACAATAAGTTTTCATTCTTTGGTGTCAACAGAGCGCATCGTCATGATATTGCAGAAGGTATGGATGTTCAGGATTTAAAATCAGCCTGGGAACGTATTGATTTTGTGAAGTTAGCAAAACCATTGCTAGGCTTATCATTAGCATCAATTATCATTGGAAGTATCATTGTTACGATGATGGGATTAAATTTAGGTATCGACTTTAAGAGTGGTTCACGTGTAGACATTAAAAGTGAACAAGTATTAAAAGAAGATGGACTTAAAAAAGAGCTAGAAACGTTAAAGATGCCAAGTGAAAATGTTGTCGTAAATGCTGAAAATCCAAAAATGGCATCTGTACAATATAAAGATCCGTTAACGAAGGAACAAATCAATGATTTAAAATCAACATTCTCTAAAAAATATGGACATGAGCCAAACGTAAACACGGTATCAAGTGAAATTGGTAAAGAATTAGCGAAAAATGCGATTAAATCCGTGATTATCGCTTCAATAGGAATCATCATCTACGTTACATTCCGTTTTGAATGGCGTATGGGACTGACATCCGTATTATCTTTATTACATGATGCATTTTTAATCATTGCATTCTTCACTATATTCCGCCTGGAAGTAGACGTTACATTCATTGCAGCAGTTCTGACCATTATAGGTTATTCAATTAACGATACGATCGTTACATTTGACCGTGTCCGTGAGAATCTACATAAGATTAAAGTTATCACAACACCAGAACAAATCGATCATATCGTAAACAGTTCGATTCGTCAGACGATGACGCGTTCAATCAATACGGTGTTGACAGTATTAATCGTAGTTATCGCATTAATGTTACTCGGTGCAACAAGTATCTTTAACTTCTCGGTTGCATTGCTTGTCGGATTAATTTCAGGCGTCTTCAGTTCAGTCTTTATTGCAGTACCACTTTGGGGAATGCTAAAGAAACAACAACTGAAAAAATCAAACGGCAAACTTATTGTTTATGAAGAGAAGAAACCGAACGAAGAAAAAATCTACGTCTAATAGCTGACTATTGATCGGCAAACTAAGCCCGGGGAACTGTATACAACTACAGTTCCCCGGGCTTTGTTAAATAAATAAATGCGTATATCCTGTTTTCTATTTTTGTGTAAAAAATGATATGATAAATAGTAAAGTCAAAGGGGGATGAACTTGAAAATAACTAAGATAACAGGTTATCAAATTGAATTGCCGTTAAAAGAACCATTCGTTATTAATTATGCTACGTATCCTTATATGCCGGCATTTATTTTAGCAATAGAAACAGACGAAGGCATTACAGGATATGGTGAAGCTGTACCTGATGAACATGTAAATGGGGAACATGTGAATGCAGCTTTTGAAATTATGCAGCATGTCATTGCACCAGCATTGATTAACAGAAATCCGCTGAACATTAATGCGATACTGAATAGATTAGATGACTTAATCATTCATAACCCTTCAATAAAAGCAGCTGTAGATATTGCATTACATGATATTCTTGGGAAGAAGGCTGGACTCCCATTATATGAATTACTAGGTGGTAAAACGAAAGACAGACTATCATATGCAAAAGTGTTAAGCGTTAAACCATTTGAACAACTAAAGGATGATATCGATGTTTTAATAGGACAGGGATACAATGTTATTAAAGTCAAGCTTGGTGGAGATGTGGTATCGGACTGCAGAAAGTTAGAACAGATTCTGGATTATGTAGACGAATCGATTGAAGTTCGTGTCGATTGTAATCAGGCGTGGTCTTCGCCGAAACGTGTTGCACAAATGGTCAATCAATTAGATTATCCGAATTTAATGTGGATAGAACAACCGTTAAGTTATAAGGAAATTGAAGGGCTAAATTACTTATATGACCATATGAAAGTACCGTTGATGGTTGATGAGAGTATATTAAATGTTAAGCAGCTTGTACAACTTAATATTAATACAGATTTAATCAACGTTAAATTAATGAAGTGTGGGGGTATAAAAGCAGCAGTTCATATTATTAATTACGCTGAGGCACATGATATTCCGTGCCAAATAGGTTCTATGGTCGAATCTTCTATCGGCAGTGCTGCGGGGTATCATGTTGCAATGAGCCATCATAATGTACAGTCTACTGAACTGACAGGACCCCTGTTATTCAGTAAGGAAATCGGAAATTTAAAATATGAAATTCCATATGTCTACTTAAGTGAGGCACCAGGACTTGGAATAGAAATAGATCAGCAAAGTTTAAATGCAATAACGACACGACAATTCGAAATGAGTGAAATAAATGAATAGCACCACCTTTAAAAATGAAATACAAGAAATTAATACAGAATTGAACAGTATTGCAGAAGTAAGCTGGAAGGAACAGAAGACGACAGAGTATTTAACCACGTATTTAAAGGACTACGCCATTGAACGCTTCAACAAAACCGGTTTTTTGCTGCAAATTGATGGTAAGATTAAAGATGCAATTGCATTTCGTACGGATATCGATGCGCTTCCATACCGTTTAAATAATGAATTGAAAGTGCTGCATGCATGTGGACATGATGTTCATATGACGATATTAACAGGCTTCATCTTAAAGCTAAAAGAGATGAACTATAAACCGAAACATACGTTAAAGTTTATTTTTCAGCCTGCTGAAGAACTAGGAGAAGGCGCGAAGTATGTTGTGGAACATGAACAAGGAGCTCTCGAACATGTACACTATTTATTTGGTATGCATGTACGTCCTTTAAATGAACTTAAAAAAGGTCAGTTTTCTGCAAGTATACAGCATGGTGCAAGTGGTACAATCTATATGGATGTAATTACTAAAGCAGGGCATGCGGGACGACCGTGGGAATCAATTAACAGTATTGATATCGTAATGGAGATATATGAACATATAAAGCGTATCAACATGGGAAGTAACCGTAATTATTCTATTAAGATGACAAAGATTAATACGATGAACGGACAAGATAATTCCATTCCTGGGCACGTAAGCGTAACTTTTGATATTAGAGCCAATTATAATGATACGATGGATGAACTGATCGCAGTTTTTAATAAGATACTTGATGATAGTAAAGTTCAATATGCTGAACAAGATGTATTGATCAATACTAGAATTGACGGTTATACAGTAGCTGCACAAATAGATCCAGATGCGAAGGAACTTCTGAAAAAAGCGATAAAAAGCAAAAGATTTGAATATGTTGATACCATCTATACTCCAGGTGCAGAAGATTTCCATAACTATACGTATGCACTGCCGGATATCAAGTCGACAATGCTAGGGATTGGGTGTAATATGGAACATGGATTGCATCATCCTGATATGAATCTGGATAAATCAGTCATCTTTGATGCGATAGAAATATTTTATCAACTTTTATTAGATATCGATAAATAATAGGCAAACTTATATAGGGGGATTGTTGTGGATAAAACTGTATGGACAGTCAAACAACCTGTAGATACAATTCCTGCAGCGTTAATTAAAAAATATCACATCACTGAAATTAATAAGAAAATATTAGAATCTCGTCATATTGTGACGGACGCAGCATTACATGATATTTTTGCAGCAGATGACATTCATGATCCATTTGCTATGCATGACATGAGTAAGGCGGTTAAGCGTATTCAAACCGCAATAGATAATAACGAAATGATACTCGTTTATGGAGACTATGATGCAGATGGTGTGACGAGCGTCACTGTTCTCGTTGATAGCTTGAAGTCTATCGGTGCAAACGTAGGCTGGTACATTCCGAATCGTTTTACAGAAGGCTACGGACCAAATGAGCAGGCTTTTCGTGAAGCGAGTGATGCGGGTGTATCTTTAATCATTACGGTTGATAACGGGATACAAGGTCATCATGAAGTAAATATTGTGAACGAACTAGGGATAGATGTAATTATTACAGATCATCATGAGATTGGTCAGACGCTTCCAGATGCTTATGCAATTCTGCATCCGATGCATCCAGATGGCAGCTATCCCTTTCATCATCTTGCAGGTGTTGGGGTGAGCTATAAGCTTGCATGTGCATTAAACGAACAGATGAATGAGCACTTACTTGGATTTGTTGCGATTGGTACAATCAGTGATCTTGTATCATTGACGGGTGAGAATCGAGCGCTCGTAAAGCGTGGACTTAAAGCCTTAAATGTGCATACACCGATGGGCTTGAAGGCATTACTTAAGCAAGCGGCTTTTAATGGTGAAATCACAGAAGAAACAGTCGGATTTATTATAGGTCCGAGACTGAATGCAGTCGGTAGATTAGATGATGCACGATTAGCATGCGAATTACTGCAGATAGATAATGAAGATGAAGCAGAATGGATGAGCGAACAAGTCGATCAGTTCAATATTGAACGTAAGGAGATTGTAAGCTCAATTACTGAACAAGCATTGATAGATGTTGAAGAAAAAATTGCGAAGGGCAATCGTTTTATCGTTGTTGCGAAGGAAGGCTGGAACGAAGGTGTACTTGGTATTGTCGCAAGTAGAATTACGGAGCAGTATCATTTACCCGCAATCGTATTGAACATTGATTATGATAATGGCTACGCGAAAGGCTCTGCAAGAAGTATTGCGCAAGTATCGATGTATGACAGTCTTGATGCATCGAGAAATCTTATTACTAAATTTGGTGGACATCATATGGCAGCAGGGATGACATTGCCCATTGAAAATATTGAACAGCTCGAAAAAACTTTGAATGACTATTTAGATACACGTATTCATGGTGAAATCATTCAGGAAATAGAAATTGATGCTGCTATTGAAATGTCAGATATTACAGTGAAGAATATTAATGATATGGATAAACTCCGACCGTTCGGAACAGACTTCAGTGCGCCGTTACTCTCATTAATGAATGCTGAACTAACAGATGTGAAGCAGATTGGGCAGAACCAGGCACATCTAAAGATGACTGTTCAAAACACCCTGAATGCACTTATGTGGAATGAAGGGGCAAGAATGTCAGAACTTCCAGTAGGCAGTCAAGTGAAATTGGCAGGTACGCTGCAGCTGAACGAATGGAATGGTAACGTTCAGCCTCAGATGATTGTGCGTCATATAAAGCAGGACGCTATGCAGATGATTGATTTTAGAAATGTACACCCAAATTCATACAAGTTTTTAAAGGACGAGCGTGCTGCATTGATTATTCATCCACGTAAAAATAAATTAAATGAACATTATTTTCACTATGGCGAAACGATATCGGGTTATGACAAAGTTATCTTCCGTGATCTTCCGGATAGTGAAGAAAAGTTTTTAGATACGTATAACAGTGTGGATGCGACATTAATCTATTTTATATTTCACACACCAAGACAATTATATTTTGAAGGTATGCCGACAGCAGAAAAATTTAAGCTGCTATATAAATGTATCATGATAAAGCCAGAGATTGATCTGGAAAAAGAAGGCAGTTATTTACTACAGACAATAAATGTGTCACCGGATACTTTGTTGTTTATGCTGGATGTGTATCATGAACTTGGCCTTATTATTAAAGAAGGTCAACTTATAAAAAAGCAGGAAGTTGATAAAAAGGTCGATTTATCGAGCTCAAGTACTTATCAAGCACGATTAAATCAGTTAAAATTAGAAAGTAAGCTATTGTTTTCATCATTCGATGAATTAAAACAATTTATCTTATCGAATAACTCATTGTCCTAGGAGGCATATTATGGATCTAAAGCAATATATTACTCAGGTTAAAGACTGGCCAAAACCAGGCGTAAATTTCAAAGATATTACAACAATCATGGATAACGGTACGGCATATAAATATGCAACGGATCAGATTGTGGAATATGCAAAAGAAAAACAAGTTGATATCGTTGTAGGTCCTGAAGCGCGTGGATTTATTATTGGCTGTCCGGTTGCCTATGCGATGAATATTGGCTTTGCACCTGTCCGCAAAAAAGGAAAACTTCCCCGTGAAGTCATTAGCTATGAATATGAACTTGAATATGGCACGAATGTACTTACAATGCATAAAGATGCAATAAAACCGGGTCAGCGTGTACTAATAACAGATGATCTACTTGCTACAGGTGGAACAATTGAAGCGACAATCAAGCTAGTTGAATCTCTTGGTGGTATCGTTGCAGGGATTGCATTTATCATCGATCTTAAATACTTGAACGGTATGGACAAGTTAAAAGGATATGATGTGATTTCGCTCGTTGCGTATGAAGAAGAATAATTATGTTTAAAAAGGATAAGTATGTACTTATTCTTTTTTTATATTATTTATTTTATATATAGATTGTAGTATTATTAATACATTATAGCTTAGGAGGTGATAGGATGAATAACGAATATCCATACACTAAAGATGATGTGCTTGAGATGACAAGAAGCTATTTGTCAGAGAAAGATTATCAGTTTGTAGTAAAAAGTTATGAGCTGGCAGAAAAGGCACATGAAGGTCAATTTCGTAAAAATGGACTTCCTTATATCATGCATCCTATCCAGGTCGCAGGTATACTTGCCGAAATGAAATTAGACGGACCTACAATCGTTGCAGGGTTCCTGCACGATGTCGTTGAGGATACGCCTTATACATATGAAGATCTGAAGCAGATGTTCAATGAAGAGGTTGCCTATATCGTTGATGGGGTGACGAAGCTCGAAAAAGTAAAGTACCGTTCTAAAGCTGAGGAGCAGGCAGAAAATCATCGTAAACTATTTATTGCAATTGCAAAAGATGTCCGTGTTATTCTCGTAAAACTCGCAGATAGACTACATAATATGCGTACATTAAAAGCGATGCCCCACGAAAAGCAGGTGCGTATCGCAAAAGAAACGCTAGAAATCTATGCCCCTCTGGCCCACCGTCTTGGTATCAATACGATAAAATGGGAGCTTGAAGATATTTCACTGAGATATATTGATAGTATCCAGTATTTTAGAATTGTTCATCTTATGAAAAAGAAACGTAGTGAACGTGAATCTTATATAGAGAATGCCATCGACAATATTCAAAAAGAGATGCAGATTACAGGTATTGATGGTGAAATCACAGGGAGACCGAAACATATATACAGCATTTATAGAAAGATGGTTAAACAGAAGAAGCAGTTTGATCAGATATTTGATTTATTAGCAATCCGCATTATTGTTGATAGTATTAAAGATTGTTATGCGGTTCTTGGACTTGTACATACATTATGGAAACCGATGCCTGGTCGTTTTAAGGACTATATCGCGATGCCGAAACCCAATATGTATCAATCACTTCATACAACAGTCGTAGGACCGAATGGCGATCCGCTTGAAATCCAGATTCGAACACATGAAATGCATGAAATTGCTGAGCATGGGGTTGCTGCGCACTGGGCATATAAAGAAGGAAAGTCATTAGTTAACCCAGATGAAGCGAAAAGTTTAAGCAAGATGAGCTGGATGCAGGAAATTGAAGAAACAGATTCTACTTCACCAGATGCGGAAGCTTTTATGGAATCATTAAAGTACGAGCTTCAAAGTGATAAAGTATATGTGTTTACCCCAGAATCAGATGTTGTTGAGCTTCCGATTGGTGCAGTGCCGATCGACTTTGCATATGCTGTACACAGTGAAGTCGGCAACAAGATGATTGGCGCAAAGGTAAATGGTAAGATTGTACCGATTGATTATGAATTATCGACGGGAGATATTATAGAGATTAGAACATCAAAACATTCTTATGGCCCAAGTCGTGACTGGCTGAAAATTGTTAAAAGTGCAAGTGCAAAAAGTAAGATAAAGAGTTTCTTTAAGAAACAAGACCGTTCTAGCAATGTTGAAAAAGGTCGATTTATGATAGAAGCTGAAATTAAAGAAAATGGTTATCAAGTTGAAGAGATTATGACGGCAGAAAATATTCAGGCCGTCGTGGAAAAGTATAATTTTCAAAGTGTTGAGGATGTATATGCGGCAATTGGTTTTGGTGGGTTAACTGCATCAGCTGTTTTTAATAAGCTTTCAGAGAAACAAAGAATTAAAGAGAAGGAACTGAAGCTCAATCAAGTTCAGGAAGTAAATAAACAGTTAAGCGTGAAGGGTAATATCCAGACAGAGTCAGGTGTATATGTCGAAGGTATGGATAACATGCTGATAAAGCTTTCAAAATGCTGTAACCCAATTCCTGGGGATGAGATTATCGGCTACATTACTAAAGGTCATGGCGTAAAAGTTCATCGCACGGAATGCCCTAATGTTGTAAATGAAACGGAGCGTTTAATCGACGTAGAGTGGGTTGTTTCCTCTTCTGAGAATAAGACGTATCAAGTTGACCTCGAGATAACAGCTTACGACCGTCTCGGACTTATTAATGAAGTGCTGCAGGCTATAAATGCGACGAAAGTATCACTCGTTCAAGTTTCTGGTAAATCTGATGTTGATAAGAATGCGAAAATCAATATCAGTATCATGGTTAGAAATGTATCAGAATTAATGAAAGTCGTAGATAAGATTAAGCAGCTTGGTGATATCTATACAGTAACAAGAACATTAAACTGAGGTGTTGTATGAGAGTTTTAGTACAAAGAGTGAAAGAAGCTTCCGTGAAGAGTGGTGATTATTACGGATCGGTTCAAAAAGGGTTGCTGCTACTTGTCGGTATTCATGAAGAGAGCATAGAACGTGATGCAGATGTATTGGCAGATAAAATTGTGAAATCTAGAATCTTCGAAGATGCTGGCGGTAAGATGAACTTATCTGTTCAGGATATCGACGGAGAAATTTTGTCGATTTCTCAGTTTACACTGTATGCAGATGTAAAAAAAGGAAATCGTCCAAGCTTTACTAAAGCTATGCAGCCACGAAAAGCAGAGCAGTTATACCATTATTTTAATATGCAGCTTAAAAATAAAGGGATGACGGTTGTGCAGGGATGTTTTGGTGAAATGATGGATATTGCACTGATAAATGAAGGACCCGTTACCATCATGTATGAGAGTAAAGATGGTAAGTTAGTATGACGAAGATAAAACTGACGACAAAAGCATTGAAACTATTACTGGCACTTTCTTTGTTGGTATTAATTGTGCTTATTATGTTTGCTTTCATTGCAAAGCAGGAAAACCCAAAACGTTTGTCATTAGTTGAAGACAATTCACTGAGAACTGGTCCGAGTGCGATGTATCCTGAAATCTTCAAAGTTGAAAAAGGTGAGTCCTTCAAAATATTGAAGCAGGATAAAAAATGGTTCTTCGTTCAAAATGATGAGAAAAAAGGATGGATTGCAGGTTGGCACACGAATTTAAATATTAAACGTGACCACGTTCATCAGGAACACCCTTTAAAAAATAAGACCATCATCATAGATGCAGGACATGGTGGTGCAGACCAAGGTGCATCAAGTAGAAATGGTACAAAGGAAAAGGAAATCACCTTAAAGACCGGTCTCATGCTGAGGGATAAGTTACAGGATGAAGGTGCGAATGTAATTATGACGCGCGCAACTGATGAATACGTTAAGCTGAATGACCGTAAAGGAAAGGCTGATGCATTTTTAAGTATTCATGCAGATGCTTTGGAAGGTTCAGCACCACATGGTCTGACGGTCTATTATTATAGAGACTCACAAAAAATGCTCGCTGATACATTGCATATGGCGATTAAGAAAAAAGCGTTATTATCTGATCGTGGTGTAAGGCAGGAGAACTTTCAGGTCATACGTCAGACGAAGCAGCCGGCAGTATTGCTAGAACTTGGATATATAAGTAATCCTACTGATGAACATATGATGAACGACCAAATATACCGTCAGATTACGACGACGAGTATAGTAGACGGTCTTAGAAATTACTTTTCTTATTAACTTGACTTTAAACAGTTAAATTAGTAATATAAACCTAATATTAATTCCATATCAACCGTTATGAGCTTATATATTGTTATTGATTATTTAAAGAGACATCTACAGCTGCTGAAAGTAGATGATTAATGATGACAATGTGAACAATAAGCAAGGTTGCTTTATGAAAGTAAAGCCGTAATGCATGCGTTAAATGTACTAAAGAGGATATTCTTTACTGAATATCAATTTGGGTGGCACCACGAATATTTCGTCCCTTATGCATATGCATAAGGGGCTTTTTTATATTAAGGAGGATAATGATGATTAATATACCAAGAGGAACACAAGATATACTACCTGCTGAAACTGCCAAGTGGCGCTATGTCGAATCAAAGTTGCATAATATTGCAGCAAGTTATAACTATAAGGAAATCCGTACACCAATGTTTGAGTCGACGGATCTCTTCGCGCGTGGTGTTGGAGGTTCTACAGATATCGTTCAAAAAGAAATGTATACGTTCAAAGATAAAGGAGATCGTAGTTTAACATTACGTCCAGAAGGGACAGCAGCTGTTGTAAGAAGTTATATTGAGAATAAGATGAATGGAGATGCTAATCAACCGGTTAAACTTTATTATAATGGGCCAATGTTCCGCTACGAACGTAAACAAAAAGGACGTTATCGTCAATTTGTACAGTTCGGTGTTGAAGCAATCGGTAGTGAAAATCCAGCAATTGATGCAGAAGTTATTCATATGGTGTATAACATATACAAATCATTTGGGTTGAAGCATATTAAGATTGTACTGAACTCAATTGGTGATATGGATAGTAGAGAAGAGTATAAACAGGCGCTCATTGAGCATTTTGAACCACATATCGATAATTTCTGTAATGACTGTAAAAACAGATTACATACGAATCCGATGCGTATCCTGGATTGTAAGGTTGACCATGAGCAGCCTGCAGTTAAAACAGCACCGAAGATTACTGAGTACTTAAACGATTATTCAAGAAATTATTATGAAGAAGTGAAACAATACTTAGACTTGCTAAACATTCCATATATCGAGGATGCAAATTTAGTGCGTGGCCTAGATTACTATACGCATACTGCATTTGAAGTGATGAGTGAAGCGGAAGGTTTCGGAGCGATTACAACACTTTGTGGTGGTGGTCGTTATAACGGATTATTAGAGATGCTGGATGGACCTAAAGAAACAGGGATCGGATTCGCATTAAGTATTGAACGATTATTGCTTGCGATTGAAGCAGAAGGCATTGAACTTGATGTTGAAGAATCAGTAGATATATTTGTTGTAACGATGCCTGAAACTGTGAAAGAAGCAGTTAAGATTGTTGCAGAACTGCGTAATGCAGGTATAAGTGCTGATATGGACTATCTCGGACGTAAGATGAAAGGTCAGATGAAGCAGGCCGACCGTATTCACGCAACATACACTGTTGTACTCGGAAGCGACGAAATTGAGACGAATGAAATACAAATTAAAGCGATGCAGACCGGTGAAAGTGAAACAATTAAATTACAGGATATTGCATCATATATTAAAGGAGAATAATGAATGGATAACAGAACAACTTATTGTGGCTTAGTCACAGAATCATATATAGGACAAGAAATTATTTTAAAGGGATGGGTACAAAAACGTCGTGACTTAGGCGGACTAATCTTTATTGATCTACGCGACCGTGAAGGTGTCGTACAGATTGTATTTAACCCGGACTTCTCAAAAGAAGCATTGGCAGTTGCTGAAACTATCCGTTCTGAATATGTTATTGAAGTTCATGGTAAGGTAGCGATGCGTGATGAAGCTGTTATCAACCCAAAGATTAAAACAGGTAAAGTAGAAGTTCAGGTTAGTGATGTAACGATTATTAATAAATCTGAAACACCACCATTCCAGATTGAAGCAGAGACTGATAGCTCAGAAGACGTGCGTTTAAAATATCGTTACCTAGATTTACGCCGTGAACCTTTAGCGAACACATTTAAAATGCGTCATCAAATTACACGTGCTGTACGTAACTACTTAGATGAAGGTGGATTTTACGAAGTTGAAACACCTGTACTTACAAAGTCTACTCCTGAAGGTGCACGTGATTATCTTGTTCCGTCACGTGTACAAGAAGGAGAATTCTATGCATTACCACAGTCTCCGCAAATCTTTAAGCAGTTATTGATGATTGGTGGATTTGATAAATATTATCAGATCGTTAAGTGTTTCCGTGATGAAGATCTACGTGCAGACCGTCAGCCGGAGTTTACTCAGATTGATATCGAAATGAGCTTTGTTGATCAGGAAGATGTTATGACAATGAATGAAGGAATGCTTAAACGTATTATGAAAGATGTTAAAGGGATCGATATTGTGACACCTTTCCCGCGTATGACGTATGAAGAAGCGATGCGTGATTACGGAATTGATAAACCTGACACACGTTTTGATATGAAACTTGTGACTTTAAATGAACTTGCTTCAAAGATGGAATTTAAAGTATTCAAAGGTGCGGTAGAAAGTGGTGGTGCCGTTAAAGCAATCGTTGTAAAAGGCGCGAGTGATAAATATTCACGTAAAGATATTGATGCGTTACAGGAATATGCAAAGATATATGGTGCGAAAGGGTTAGCATGGGTTAAAGTGACTGAAGATGGATTAAACGGACCGATCGCGAAATTCTTTGAAGAAAGTCATGCATCAGAATTATTAGATGTGACAAATGCAGAGACGGGTGACTTAATATTATTTGTTGCTGATAAGTGGAGTGTTGTCAACGCAAGCCTCGCAAACTTACGTAATAAGCTTGGTAAGGAACTTGGCTTAATTGACGATAATAAATTTAACTTCTTGTGGGTGACAGACTGGCCGTTATTTGAATATGACGAGGAGCTAGATCGCTACTTCGCAGCACACCATCCATTCACAGCACCGAAAAAAGAGCATAGAGAATTATTGAAAACGGACAAAGAAAAAGTACAGGCGAATGCATATGACGTCGTATTAAATGGTTATGAGCTCGGTGGTGGATCAATCCGTATACATGATCAGGAGATGCAGCAGGAGATGTTCGAGGCATTAGGATTCAGTGAAGAAGAAGCACAGGAACAGTTTGGATTCTTAATGGATGCATTTAAGTACGGTGCGCCACCACATGGCGGTATCGCTCTAGGATTAGACCGTATGGTAATGTTATTATCAGGCCGTACAAACTTACGTGACGTAATCGCATTCCCGAAAACTGCAAGTGCAACTTGTTTATTGACAGATGCACCAAGTAAAGTGGACGACAAGCAATTAGAAGAACTTCATATCCAGTTAAATATTGAAAATTCAGAAAAATAGAAAGTTTTTTATTTGCATTATATGAAATATATGATATTATAAAGACATAAGATAGGTGTCTGAAGAGTACGACATTAGTTTTTATATTTTGACCTAACACTTTATGATCAGGGAGCCTAATAGGTTTTCTTACGATGCACACGCCTCTAATGGAGGACTTGCTGAATAAGAAACAGGGCACCCACCTGAATTTATCAGGCCAAAATGATCAACTATACAATGACGGCTCAGTTGGATACTATCGTATTGGCGAAGGACTTATGTCCTTCGTCTTTTTTGTGTTCACAAATTCGAGTTATATGGTAGGATATACATATAATGAAAGAAGAATGGAGAACATTATGAAACATCAATTTTCAAGAAATGAGCTTGCATATGGAAAAGAAGGATTAGATGCATTAAATAAAAAGACGGTAATGATCTTAGGTGTTGGAGGGGTAGGTTCTTTCGCTGCTGAAGCGCTTGCTCGTACCAATATCGGGCACATTATACTGATCGATAAAGACGATGTAGATATAACGAATGTAAACCGTCAAATTCATGCACTGACGACAACTGTGGGACAATCTAAAGTAACATTAATGGAAGAGCGTATAAAATTAATCAATCCTGAATGTAAGGTGACTTCTCTGCATATGTTCTATACAGACGAAACGTATGAAGAGATATTCGAATATGACATTGATTATGTTGTAGACGCATCAGATACAATCATGTATAAAATTCATTTAATGAAAGAATGTCTAAAGCGTGGTATAAAGATTATTTCGAGCATGGGGGCTGCAAACAAAACGGATCCGACACGTTTCCAGATTGCAGATATCTCGAAGACACATACAGATCCTATGGCGAAAGTAATTCGTACAAAGCTGCGTAAAGAGAAGATTTATAAAGGCATCCCTGTTGTTTTCTCTGATGAAAGCCCGATTGTAATACGTGACGATGTGAAATCGTATGTCGGCAACCCTGATGCTCCGATTCGTAAAGCGCAGATGCCCCCATCTTCTAATGCTTTTGTACCAAGTGTTGTCGGATTAATTTGTGCGAGCTATGTGGTAAATGATATTTTGAAGGATTTCCCTGTGACACGTGTGAAAGATAAACAAAACAGCAATTGAGGTTGCTGTTTTTTAATGTCATTTTACTAGTAATTTTAGCATTAAATGGATAACTATAGTACAATTAAGTGGTAAAAATGATGGAGGTGTATCATGGAAAGTCAGCAATATAGTCTTGAAGTCACTAATCTTCACAAAAAGATTGGTAAGAAAGAAATTATTAAAGATCTGAACTTCACCGTAAATAAAGGAGAAGTATTTGGCTTCCTCGGTCCGAACGGTGCAGGTAAAACGACGACAATCCGTATGATTGTAGGTCTTACAACACCAACAGAAGGTGACATTAAAGTACTTGGAAAGTCTGTCGTGCACAATCGTTCAGAAATAATGAAAGATATCGGTGCAATTGTAGAAAATCCTGAGCTTTATCCATTTTTATCTGGATATGAAAACTTAAAGCAGTTTGCACGTATGCAAAAAGGAATAACGAAAGCTGATATCGATCGCGTTGTGAAGCTTGTAGGGCTCCAGCCACGTATAAAAGATAAAGTGAAGAAGTATTCACTAGGTATGCGTCAACGTTTAGGTCTGGCACAGGCGCTCTTACATAAACCGAAAATTTTAATTTTAGACGAACCGACAAACGGATTAGATCCGGCCGGAATTCGTGAAATTCGTGACTACATAAAGAAACTCGCTAAAGAAGAAAATATGTCAGTAATCGTATCAAGCCATTTAATGAGTGAGATGGAGCTGATGTGTGACCGTTTCGGTATTATTAAAAATGGTAAGATGGTACAAATTGAAGAAGTCAATAAAGTTGTAACATCAGACACTATTGTTAAACATACGTTAGACTTATATCCTTCTGAACGTGCGCAGGCATTTTTCCAGCGTATTGGTAAACAGTATCATCAAGAAGGTGATACGTTTACAATCGATACCGCAAGTAAAGATATACCGGAATTGATACGTAATATCGTAAAGGATGATATTGATATATATAGTGTTACGAAAGAAAAAGTATCACTTGAAGATCGCTTTATGAATATTACGAATGACGGAGGTGTGCACATTGGGTAAGCTGGTTTATAACGAATGGATTAAATATTTCAATCGACTTGGAACATGGATCATGCTCGGGTTAATCATTTTATTTATGTTGCTGCCTAGTTTACTAACGATGCAGTTTGGTTCAACGAAGTATGACCATAAAACGTATGGTGATAACTGGAAAACTGAAGTAAAAAAAGATATTAAGGATATGCAGACGGAACTTGCAAAAATTAATAAAAAGAAAGAAAAAGATAGAGAAGTAGTAGATTATAATAAACTTGCGACGTATGAAAGTCGTATTTCTGAGTTGTCATTCTACTTGAAAAAAGATGTTCAGCCACCTGCTGGTAATGATGTATATGGTGATATGCTCGGTATCAATGGTTTTATCCCATTAATCGCGATAATGATTACAGTTATGTGTAGCGGATTAATGTCGCGTGAATATCAGCAAGGGACGATTAAACTGTTATTAATACGCCCAGCATCACGACTTAAAATATTTGCATCTAAATTAATATTTGCATTTATTGCATCGTTTTTATTCCTGTTATTTGGTTATGTCGTGAAGCTTATCATTAGTCTTATAACATCTCAAATGAATCCAACAAGTAAGATTGCTGTACAGAGTGGTGAAGAGATGAAGTATAAAATGGTAGAATTCATGCCATTACTGATGAGACATTTTGCAAATGACTATATGTACGTTGTTATATTTGCAGTTATTGCATTTAGTTTATCCGTACTGTTCAGAAATACTTCATTAAGTATCGGTATCGCATTTACGTTAATGTTCTTCGGAGATATGGCTGTCATGTTCTTACAAAGTAAAACTGAACTTGTAAAGTTTTTATGGCCGGCGAACTGGGGACTGAATCAATATAATGTTGATAATATTGCACCACTACCTGTAGACGATATGACGTTTACTTACAGTTTAATTTACAACATTGTTGCACTACTCATTGTAATTATCGTAACTGCTGTTATATTTAAGAAACGAGATGTAGCAAACTAAATCAAAACGACAAAAGCGATTAACGCTTTTGTCGTTTTATATTGTCATAAATCTGTTTGAACTGCTGCTCTGACTTACTCGTTGCTTTTGGTTCGTAATAGTGCTTATGCTTTAATGTATCAGGTAAATACTGCTGCACGACATAGCCACTTTCAAAGCTGTGTGGATATTTATAATCAACACCATTTCCTAAGTCTTTGGCACCTTGATAATGTGCATCCTTCAAATGTTTTGGTATCGCACCGACTTTACCGCTCTTAACATCTTTTAGTGCGTGATCGATCGCACTGATACCAGAGTTTGATTTTGGACTTAAACATAATTCAATCACAGCTTGTGCGAGTGGGATACGTGCTTCCGGAAAGCCTAGACGTTCTGCAGATTCTATCGCAGCGAGGGTTCTTGCACCAGCACCTGGTGAGGCAAGTCCAACGTCTTCATAGCTGATAACGAGCAGACGTCTCGCAATTGTCGGTAAGTCTCCACCTTCAATCAGGCGTGCTAGATAATGGAGACTTGCATCAACATCACTACCACGAATGGATTTCTGAAATGCACTCATTATATCGTAATGCATATCCCCATCTGCATCGAAATTAAAACTCGGTTTCTGCAGACAATCTTTCGCATCCTGTAAAGTAATATGAACAGGGTCATCCTGTGCAGATAAAATTGAAAGTTCCAGTGCATTGAGTGCAGTTCTGATATCCCCGGCAGCACTTTGGACAAAGTGGGAAACTGCATCATCATCAATTTGAACATCTTTTTTACCATACCCATTCACATCATCATTTAAAGCACGCGTCAGCGCCTGCTTTACTTCTTTATCACCGTGTGGGTACAGTTCGAAAATTTGTGTCCTGCTACGAATGGCAGGATTAATAGCATGATATGGATTGCTCGTCGTTGCACCAATCAGTATAATACTGCCCTTTTCTAGATGCGGCAGCAAGAAATCTTGTTTTCCTTTATCGAGTCGATGAATTTCATCCAGTAATAATATGACTTGACCGCTCATCTTTGCCTCTTCAGCGATGAGCTGCATATCTTTCTTAGTATTTGTTACAGCATTTAATTGTCTGAATTTAACATTTGTACTTCCAGCGATGGCTTGTGCGATACTTGTCTTGCCAATGCCGGGAGGTCCATATAATATCATTGAGGATAAACGTTTCGACTCAACCATACGTCTAATAATGCCACGGGGACCGACGAGATGTGCCTGTCCGATGATATCATCAATCGTATTCGGTCTCATTCTATATGCTAATGGTTCCAAAAAATCCTCCCCTTTTCATATAAAGTGTACCTTATTTTACATAAAAATGTGATAAAATTGATTTATTGAAAAGGAGCATCTATATAATGAAAATATCAACTAAAGGAAGATATGGTTTAACGTTAATGATATCGCTCGCGAAACGATATGATAAAGGTGAAACTGTATCCTTAAAAACGATTGCAGAAGAAAATCATTTAAGTGACTTATATTTAGAACAACTTGTTGGACCACTTAGAAATGCAGGACTCATTAAAAGTGTACGTGGTGCACGTGGTGGTTATAAGTTGATGAAACATCCGAAAGAAGTGACAACGAGTGAAATTATTCGTTTGTTAGAAGGACCGATTACACCAGTTGAGGGCATTGAAGATGAACCGCCAGCACAGAAACAGTTATGGATTGATATTCGTGATGCGGTGAAGAAAGTCCTTGATGAAACGACATTGTATGACTTAATGCATTATAAAGAAAGCAGTCCAATAGAAGGGTATATGTTCTATATATAATGTTTTGTAATGTTTGATTCTATGTTGTGATAGGGAGTAGATGGCGAATGTCGTGAAAGTTCGTCACCTACAAGCTTTAGGGCGACCACCTGGAAGGACTAGATGCCGAACATCGTGAAAGTTCGCCACCTACAAGTGTCAGGACGGCTACCTAGAAGGTCTAGGTGCCGGACATCGTGAAAGTTCGCCACCTACAAGCGTCAGGGCGACCACCTGGAAGGACTAGATGCCGAACATCGTGAAAGTTCGCCACCTACAAGTGTCAGGGCGACCACCCAAAACATCACCCCCACATATAACACTAAAAAACTCCCAGATCTATGATCCGGGAGTTTTAAATTATGATGTTAGTGCTTTAAACTTACGATAGCTTTCATGCTGTTTATCAATATCATATATATAACTTACAGCGATAAACTCATCTACATTAAATTCTTCTTGAAATGCTTCCAGCTGTGCTTTCACTGTCTCTTCAGAACCGATAAATCCAGTCGCTGTGCGTGACATGGCCATCAATTTCTCTTGCGGACTCCACAGTGCATCCATATTTTCTACAGGTGGCTGCATCGGAATGCGTGCATTTCGGATAATGCTTAAGAACATCTGGTGCATCGTTGTTGCCAGGTATTCTGCTTCTTCGTCTGTTTCTCCGATGATAACATTTGTTCCGACCATAACATATGGTTCTTTCAAATATTCAGAAGGTGTAAATAAATTTCTGTATATCTGAATGGCTTCTTTCATCTGTTCTGGTGCAAAGTGTGATGCGAAAGCATAAGGGAGACCTAATCGCGCTGCTAGATGTGCAGAATCTGTTGAAGATCCTAATATATAGATAGGAACGTTCGTATCTGCACCTGGATATGCTTTGACGTAGCCTTGTTTTTCTTCTGGTCCAAAGTATTGCAATAAGTCTTTCACTTCATCAGGAAATGTGTAGACACTGTCGTGTCTATCACGTCTTAATGCACTTGCAGTCATCATATCTGTTCCAGGTGCACGTCCTAATCCTAGACTTACACGGTTCGGATAGATTGTTGCGAGGGTTCCGAACTGTTCGGCAACAACAAGTGGTGCGTGGTTTGGAAGCATAATACCACCAGAACCAACTTCGATTGTCTGCGTATGTTGTAATACGTGACCGATTAATATGCTCGTTGCAGAACTTACTAAGTTCGGTGTATTGTGATGCTCTGCTATCCAATATCTTCTGTAATCGAGTTCTTCAGCGAGTTGCGCGAGTGCTGTCATTTGTTCTACTGCTTCTTTATTTGTTGAACCTTTTCTAACAGGTGCTAAATTTAATATTGAAACAGGTACTTTAATATTTGCCAATGTTATTCCTCCTAATACTCTCTCATGTATCGCTATTTTAACACTTCGTCAGAAACAATGAATAATAATTTGCTTTAAGTGATATATTTTATACAATGAAGCTGTTCTTATAGTTTTTTTATAGAAAGGGTGTTAATATAAGTTATTGAAAAAATAGAAAGGATGTTCAATATGAAAGTTTATGCAGATTATGCTGCGACGACGCATGTATCACCAACTGTAGCACAAGCGATATATGATGGGATTACTCAACAATTTGGTAATGCATCAAGTATTCACACAGTAGGTCGTGAAGCACGAAAATTGTTAGATGATGCACGTCGAAATATCGCACGTGAATTTAACGTCGATGCGAAAGAGATTATCTTTACGAGTGGCGCTACTGAATCAAATAATACAGCAATAAAAGGAGCGGCATATCGTCATCAGCATAAGGGGAAGCATGTTATTACTTCTCAAGTTGAACATCACGCTGTACTGCATGTCTTCAATAAGTTAGAGCAAGAAGGATTTGAAGTGACGTACTTACCGGTCGATCGTCATGGTGTGATTAATATTGAAGATCTGAAGCATGCGTTAAGAAGCGATACAATACTCGTCTCAATCATGACCGGCAATAATGAAGTCGGCGCGATACAGCCGATTGATGAAATAGGTGAACTATTATATGGGCATCAGGCATTATTTCACACGGATGGCGTACAGGCAGTCGGTCATATGCCACTCGATTTTCGTGCATTGAACATAGATTTGTTCACTTTAACTGCTCATAAATTATATGGACCTAAAGGTGTTGGTTTACTCTATGTTAAACAAGGTGTGGATTTAGAATATCAGCAGCTTGGAGGGTCTCAGGAGACGAAGCGTCGTGCAGGAACGGAGAATATCCCTTATATTCTTGGAATGACACAGGCGATTAAAGAAGCACATGAAAACATGACAGAACGCAATGTGAAACTTGTTAATTTAAAGATGCACTTTATTAATGCATTAACTGAACGTGATATTCCATTCGAAGTAAATGGCGACTTGAACAATCAGTTACCTCACATTCTTAATCTTTACTTTCCGTTTAGTGATGTAGAGATTATGTTAACGCGTCTTGATATGGCTGGTGTATATGTATCAAGCGGTTCAGCGTGCACAGCAGGCAGTATCGAACCATCACATGTCCTCACAGCAATGTATGGTGAGGATAAGCGTACGAAGCAGTCCGTTCGCTTTAGCTTCTCGTACACAATGACAGAAGAAGAAATTGAATTTATCGCACAAAGTATACAGGAAATATATAATAATTAAGGATTGATAACATGGATAACAGTAAAACAAAAGTGGTAGTAGGAATGAGTGGTGGCGTTGACAGTTCTGTTACAGCTTTACTGCTGAAAGAACAAGGGTATGACGTTATCGGTATTTTTATGAAGAACTGGGATGATACGGACGAATTTGGTGTATGTACAGCGACTGAAGATTATGAAGATGTGATTCGTGTATGTAACCAGATCGGCATACCGTATTACGCAGTGAACTTTGAACAGGAATATTGGGACAAAGTGTTTACGTATTTCTTAGATGAATATAAAAAGGGACGTACACCAAATCCTGACGTGATGTGTAACAAAGAGATTAAGTTTAAAGCATTTCTTGAGCACGCAGTGAAACTTGGTGCGGATTATGTTGCAACCGGTCATTATGCGCAAGTAAGACATACAGAAGACGGTGTAGAAATGTTGCGCGGCGTCGATAACAATAAAGATCAGACATATTTCTTAAACCAGTTAACGCAAGAACAACTCTCACGTGTGATGTTTCCACTTGGACATCTGCAAAAGCCTGAAGTGCGTGAAATTGCTTTGAAACATGATTTAGCGACAGCAAAGAAAAAAGATTCTACGGGCATATGTTTCATCGGTGAGCGAAACTTTAAAGAATTTTTAAGTGGATATTTACCAGCACAAAACGGTGAAATGCAGACGTTGGATGGTAAACCGATGGGCACACATAGCGGTTTAATGTACTATACGATTGGACAGCGACACGGATTAGGTATCGGTGGAGACGGAGATCCTTGGTTTGTCGTAGGTAAAAACTTGAAGGATAACGTTTTATATGTTGAGCAGGGATTTGATCATGATGCGTTATACAGTGATTATTTAATCGCATCTGATGTATCGTTTGTAAATCCTGTTGATTTAACGACGCCACTTGAATGTACTGCGAAGTTCAGATATCGTCAGAAAGATACGAAAGTTACAGTTGAAAAAATTGATGATAACACAATTAAGGTAACGTATGCAGAACCTGTGCGTGCAATTACACCGGGTCAAGCTGTTGTGTTTTATGACGGAGAAGTGTGTCTCGGCGGTGCAACAATTGACGATGTATATAAGACGTCAGGACAGTTAGAATATGTAGTACAGAATTAGAAGACAATTTGTCTTCTTTTTTTATAGTTTGATATAATAGTAGTATTTGGAGGTTATACAATGGATGATAATCAGTTAATGGAATTAATTAAGAATAAAAAGTATGAAGCGGCGTTAAAGTTATTATTTGAAGCAATTGAGTCTGAGCCTGAAGAGGTGACGCACTATATTAATGTTGGTACGATCTTGTTTGATACAGGTAAGCTTGAAGAGGCAGAGCGTTTCTTCCAGAAGGCGATCACTGTTAATCCTGAGCATGGTGGCGCTTATTACGGCTTAGCCAATATTTATTATAATGCTGAACGATTTGATGAAGCGGTGAAGTTGTATCAGAAGGCGATAGCGTATGAGCTGCAGGATGCGGATACGTATTATATGCTCGGTATGTCGTTCGTTAATCTAGGTGAGATGAGTAGCGCATTGCCGTATTTGATGCGTGCACATGAGCTAAATGATGCAGATATTGAGATTGCATTCCAATATGGTCTCGTGATGTGTCAGCTTAGTATGTATGGTGACGCTGTCGAGATGCTACAGCGTGTAATGGATCAGGACGCGTCTCATGCGGATGCGTTATATAATTTAACGCTTGCACAATATATGATTGATGAAGATGCAGATAAAGCGATTGAAGGGTTTAAGCGTGTGTTAATGGTGAGTCCGGATCATATGCTTGCTGGTCACGCTGTTAAGCAATTCGAATTACTTAAGGAGGAGTAGCATTGGAAAATATGACTTTGTTTGAGCAATCCTTTGTAAAAGGGACAATAACGAGAATATTATTTTATAACAATGATAATTTCTATACTGTGCTGAAAGCTGAAGTGATTGAATCAAATGAAGATTTCGATGATGATGCTACGATTACAGGATACCTTCCGCAAATTGCTGAAGGTGATACATATACTTTTACCGGGAAGATTGTAACGCATCCGAAGTACGGAAAGCAGCTACAGGCGGATAAATTTGAGAAGGATATGCCACAGTCGCGTGACGGTATTATTCATTATCTATCAAGTGATCTGTTTAAAGGAGTCGGTAAGAAAACAGCGAGAACGATTGTAGAAGTGCTTGGTGAAGATGCACTGAACATTATTCTTGATGATAAAAGTAGTCTTGACCAGGTGCCGAAGTTATCAGATGAGAAGAAAGAATTAATCTATAGTACGATTCATGATAATCAGGCAATCGAGAAGATTATGATTCGACTGAATGAATTTGGCTTCGGGCCACAGCTTGCGATGAAGATTTATCAGTTCTATAAGGACGATACGCTGAAGGTGATTAATGAATCCCCGTATCAACTCGTGATGGATATTGAAGGTATCGGATTTAATAAGGCAGATGAACTGGCAGGGAAACTCGGTATCGATAACAATCACCCAGAACGTCTGAAAGCAGCGCTCGTGTTTACGATAGAACAAGCCTCTAACCAGAATGGACATACATATATTCCGGACCAGGTATTACTTGAAACAAGCTTCAATCTACTGACGAAAAATGGCAGTCAAGTCAATCCTGATCGTCTCGTTATCGCACTCACTGAACTGACAGAGGAACATAAGCTCGTTGAACATGAGAAGAACATCTATATCCCGAGTCTATTCTATTCTGAAACAAAAGCTGTACAAATATTGCATCGATTAATGAATCATAAGGATCAGGTGAAACAATTCGAACAGTCAGAAGTGTTGATGGCAATTGGGGATCTGGAAACCTTGTTTGAAGTCAGCTATGCAGAACGTCAGAAAGATGCACTTGTTACGGCGATGAACGCTAAGCTGATGATTCTAACGGGGGGTCCTGGTACAGGAAAGACAACGGTAGTGCGTGGTATTGTGAATTTATATGCCGAGCTGCATGGCTTAAGTCTCGATTATGATGACTATGACGGACAGGACTATCCTATTGTCGTCGCAGCACCAACTGGTCGTGCATCGAAGCGTCTTCAGGAATCGACAGGACTTGAAGCGACGACGATACACAGGTTAATTGGATGGACGAAAGAAAATAAACCGGACGATGTGCTAGAAACCGAAATTACAGCGAAACTGGTCATTATTGATGAAATGTCAATGGTTGATACGTGGCTCATGTTTCAATTGATGAAGGCTGTACCAAACGATGCCCAGATTATATTTGTCGGTGACCAGGACCAGCTCCCATCGGTCGGTCCGGGGCAAGTATTTAAGGATATGATAGATGCACAAATTATGCCCCAGATTGAGTTGAACGAAGTGTACAGGCAGCAGGAAGGTTCATCAATCGTTGAACTTGCACACCAAATTAAGCGTAATGAACCATTTGATATTACGAAACGCTATAACGATAGAAGCTTTATCCCGTGCTCAAGCAATCAAATACCAGATGTGATTGAGAAAATTGTGCGTAGTGCTGTGAGTAAAGGGTATGATATGCGTGACATACAAGTACTCGTACCGATATATAGAGGACCAGCAGGTATACGTGCGCTGAACAAAGTGCTGCAGGAAATATTGAATCCAAGTGATGAAAACAAGCGTGAACTGCAGTTTGGAGATGTTTGTTTCAGAACGGGTGATAAGGTTCTGCAGCTTGTCAATCGACCTGAAGATAACGTATTTAATGGTGATATCGGAGAAGTTATCGGCATCTTTATGGCAGCTGAGAATGCATTAAACAAAGATGTTGTGATTGTTGACTATGATGGTAGTGAAGTAACGTATACGAAAGCAGATTTAATGGAAGTTACGCATGCATACTGCTGTTCTATTCATAAGTCTCAAGGTTCGGAATTTCCGATAGTAATCATGCCGGTTGTCAATCAGTACTACAGAATGCTGCAGAAGAATATACTATATACCGGATTAACGCGTGCGAAACAATCACTTATTTTTTGTGGAGATATACAGGCTTTTAATGAAGGGATAAAGCGTATCGGTAACGCAAGGTTTACAAGCTTCTATCAGTTCCTTATCGAATATTTTAAGACAGATGAAGCGGATGCTACACAGCATGTTAATTCAGATGGAAATATATTGCCATTCAATGTTGGTGAGATGACAGAAGACAATATGCATCTCGTTGATCCGATGATCAACATGGAAGGCATTACACCATATGATTTTATAAGTTGACGATTACTGCTTATTTTTTTATAATTTATGTAATTCAATATACTTTAAAGGTGAGTAAGCAAACCGTACTTTTATAGAGACATATCGGCTGGTGAGAGATATGATGTACGTCTGCTGAAGCTACTTTAATAGTTGTAAGTGAATAACGAATGAGTGATGACTTTGTCATAACTAGGGTGGTACCGCGAACACGTTCGTCCCTTTTTTAGGGAGAGCGTGTATTTTTTTAACTAGAGGAGAAGATAAGATGAAACGTTTAACAGCTGCAGAAATAAGACAGATGTATTTAGATTTCTTTGTAGAGAAAGGTCATATGATTGAACCATCAGCACCATTAGTGCCAATTGATGACGATACATTATTATGGATTAATTCGGGTGTTGCGACCCTTAAGAAATACTTCGATGGACGTGTGATTCCGCGTAATCCAAGAATTACGAACGCACAAAAATCGATTCGTACGAATGATATTGAGAATGTTGGATTCACTGCACGTCACCATACATTTTTTGAGATGCTCGGGAACTTCTCGATTGGGGATTATTTTAAGAAAGAAGCGATTGAATTTGCATGGGAATTCTTAACGAGCGAGCGATGGATGGCCATTGAACCTAAAAAGTTATATGTAACGATTCATCCGGAAGATACAGAAGCATATGATTTATGGGTCAATGATATCGGATTAACAGATGACCATATCACACGTATTGAAGGTAATTTCTGGGATATCGGTGAAGGACCAAGTGGACCAAATACTGAAATCTTCTATGATCGTGGAGAAAGCTATGGCCAAGATGATCCAGCTGAAGAAATGTATCCGGGTGGAGAGAATGAGCGTTATCTAGAAGTATGGAACTTAGTATTTTCTGAATTCAATCATAATCCAGATCATACGTATTCTCCGCTTCCAAAGCAGAATATAGATACTGGGATGGGATTAGAGCGTATGGCGTCTATTTCTCAAGATGTTCCGACAAACTATGATACAGATTTATTTATGCCGATTATCGAAGCAACAGAACAAATTTCAGGGCGTAAATATCGCGATAATAAAGAAGATGATGTTGCATTCAAAGTCATCGCTGATCATATTCGTACGGTAAGCTTTGCTATAGGAGATGGTGCATTGCCTTCAAATGAAGGTCGAGGCTATGTGTTACGTCGTTTATTACGTCGTGCGGTGCGTTTTGCACAGAAGATTGATATTAATAAACCGTTCATGTACGAGCTTGTTGACATTGTAGCTAGCATTATGAAACCATATTATCCTGATGTTGATAAGAATAAGAATTTTATCAAGAAAGTCGTGAAATCTGAAGAAGATCGTTTCCATGAAACTTTAGAAGAAGGTTTAGTGCAGTTCAATGCACTTAAAGATAGTGCTAAAGCTTCTGACAATGTCTTAAAGGGTGAAGATGTCTTCAAACTGTATGATACATTCGGTTTCCCTGTTGAATTAACGGAAGAGCTTGCTGAAGAGGCGGGCGTGAAAGTTGATCATGAAGGTTTTGAAGTGGCGATGGAAGCCCAGCGTACACGTGCCCGCGAAGCACGTCAGAAGACACAAAGTATGCAAGTACAAAATGAGGTGTTATCGAATATTAAAGTTGACAGTAAGTTTGTCGGTTACGATACATTAACGACGGATACTGTCATTACTGCATTATTACAGGATGGTGTTGAAGTAGAAGAAGCAGACGACCGTTCTGATGTGCAGTTCGTCATGGCAGAAACGCCATTTTATGCTGTAAGTGGTGGACAAGTTGCAGATAATGGTATTGTTACAGGTGAAGGTTTTGAAATTGAAGTGACAGAGGTTACGAAAGCACCGAACGGTCAAAACTTACACACAGGTACAGTGCGTTTTGGTAAAGTAACGAAATCTGCAGTGAAAGCAGCGGTGAATGCAGAATTCAGAACATTCGTCATTAAAAACCACAGTGCAACACATTTAATGCATCAAGCCTTAAAAGATGTGTTAGGCACACACGTTAATCAGGCAGGATCTTTAGTTACGCCTGAGCGTTTACGTTTTGACTTCTCGCACTTCGGACCTGTTACAAAAGAAGAAATTGCAAAAGTTGAACAAATTGTTAATGAAAAAATTTGGCAGAACATACATGTGGAAATCAACGAGATGCCGATTAATGAAGCAAAGACAAAAGGTGCGATGGCATTGTTCGGTGAAAAGTATGGGGACATTGTACGTGTTGTTGAAATGAGTGATTATTCTATCGAACTATGTGGTGGTGTCCATGTCCGTAATACAGGTGAAATTGGATTGTTCAAGATTGTATCCGAATCTGGAACAGGCGCAGGTGTTCGCCGTATTGAAGCTGTTACAAGTAAAGCAGCATTTAATTACTTATCTGAGTTTGTGGATACAGTAGATACGTTACTGCCAGTTGTAAAAGTAAAAGCTAAAGAACAGTTAACTGAAAAAGTAAATGAGATAACTTCAGTGATGAAAGAGCAAGAAAAACAAATTATTCAGTTGAATAAAGAAATTTCTGCTTTAAAGATGGGTGATATCTCAGATAATATTAAAGAAATCAATGGCATAAAAGTGTTAAGTACTGAAGTAGAAGTACAAGACGCTAAAATGTTACGAGAACTTATGGATGACTATAAATCGAAAGTACAAGATGCAGTCATCTTCCTAGTCGCTGCAACAGATAAATTAAGCTACATGGCGAGCGTTCCTAAGGCTTTAACGGATAAAGTTAAAGCAGGAGACTTAATTAAAGCAGTGGCACAGGAAACTGAAGGTAAAGGTGGCGGACGCCCAGATTCAGCTCAAGGCGGAGCGCCGAACCCTAAAGACGTTACGAAAGCATTACAATTCGTTAATAGTTACATTAATCAATTGTAATTAAAATGTTATCTATAGTATGATGAATGTGTATCAGGTCATACTAAAAGGAGTGTTTCAAGTGGAATTTGACAAGACGATGAAATTTAACATCGAAGACTTACCCAAAGAAGAAGTTCGCACCGTATTATTAAATGTCTACAATACGCTGGAAGAGCGCGGATATAACCCGATTAATCAGATTGTTGGCTATTTATTATCGGGTGATCCAGCCTATATTCCTAGACATAATGATGCACGTAATCAAATTCGCAGATTAGACCGTGACGAAATTATGGAACAACTTGTATCAAGTTATATCAATTCAGAGAAAACCAATGCATAAATCAATAGGACTAGACGTCGGCTCAAAGACTATAGGTGTCGCTCTTAGTGATGCTATGGGATGGACTGCTCAAGGTTTAACAACACTCCGTATCGATGAAGCGAATGAAGATTATGGAATTGAAGCACTTAAAGAAATAATAGAAACAAATAATGTAACTACGGCGGTAATCGGACTCCCTAAAAATATGAATAACACGATTGGTCCAAGTGGAGAGGCATCACTGCACTTTAGTGAAATGTTAAAGTCAAGTTGTCCTGAACTTGATATCATCATGTGGGATGAGCGACTTTCTACAGTTGGTGCTGAGCGTAGTTTGCTTGAAGCCGATGTATCACGTAAGAAACGTAAGCAAGTAATCGACAAGATGGCAGCAGTATTTATACTGCAAGGTTATCTTAACTCTAAATAGAAAAGGATGATAAACATGACAGAAAACAATGAATTAAACCAAGGAACATTAGATATTAATAACGAAGAAGAGCTATTAACATTATTTGATGAAGAAGGTAACGAAGTATTATACCGTAAACTATTAGAATTCTATCACCCTGAATTTGAGAAGACATACATTATCTTAGCTGAAGAAGGCGCAGATGAGGAAGAAGAAATTGAATTAATTCCTATGATTAATGAGCCTAGTGAAGACGGTGAAGGTGGTAAATTACTACCAGTTGAAACAGATGAAGAGTGGGATATGATTGAAGAAGTTGTAAATACGAACTTTGACGGAGAATAATAGAAGGAGACTGTGATGACAAACAGGAACAAAGAAATTAGAGATTCAAAGACGTTCTCTAAACTTCTTTCTTCTATTATCATTGGTATTATTTTATTAGGCGCTGTTGTATTAGGTATTGCAGGCTTTATATATTTTAATGCAAGTCAAAAGCCACTGGATCCAGGAAATAAGACGGTAACGAAAGTTGAAGTGCTTCCGGGTGAAACGGCAACGATGATTGGAGAAAAGTTAGAGAAAAAGAAAATCATTAAGAATAGTAAGATGTTCAAATATTATTTAAAGTTTAATAATATTTCTAACTTCCAGGCAGGGAATTATGAATTCTCACCCTCAATGACTTATGATCAAATCGCAAAGAGCTTACAAAAAGGTGAAGTATATCTACCTGTACTATTCAAGATGAATGTGCCTGAAGGGATGACGATGGATCAAATTGCTGATATCGTATCTAAGAAGACGGATATCTCTAAGGAAGAATTTATGAAGACTGTAAATGATAAAACTTTTGTTAAAAAGATGATGCAGAAGCATCCGAAGTTAGTTACAGATGAAGTATTAGCTAAAGATATCAAGTCCCCTCTAGAAGGTTATTTATTCCCGGCTACGTATGATTTTACTGAAGAGAACCCAACGGTTGAACAAGTTGTTGACAAGATGCTTACTGCCATGGAGCATAATGCCTTTCCTTTATGGGATAAGTATGGCGGTATTATTATTACTGAAGCAGGCAAAGAAAGGAAACTTACTTTCCATGAATTTTTAACATTCAGTTCTCTTGTGGAGCGTGAAGCGACAGGATTAACAGACCGTGCGAAAATTGCATCAGTATTTATTAACCGTATGGGTGAAAATCCAGAAATGCCTCTGCAGACAGATCCAACTGTACTATATGCACTTGGAAAGCATAAAGCAGTAACTTATGAAGCAGACTTAAAAGTGGACTCCCCTTATAATACGTACATTCACACAGGATTACCACCTGGACCGATTGCAACGAGCGGTACTGCGTCTATGGAAAGTGTATTAAACCCGGCGAAAACGGATTATTTATACTTCTTAGCAGATAAAGACGGGAAAAACTATTTCTCTAAAACATTAGATGAACATTTAGAGAAAAAAGATAAACATATTGATAGTGTTGAAAATTAATAATTAAAATCCGGGTGGTGACTTTTCGTCATTGACCGGATTTTAATTATATACATAACGTTTGTTAATGAATTACCTATTACATTTTCTACTAAAATGTGATACAATACTTTGAAAATAAATTTTCTACTACCAGCCGTGTGGTTGGTAATTTTTTCGTTAAAGGATTGTTTAGATGATTAAAGAAGCAACATATATCAGTAATTTAAATCCAGTAAATGATATTGATACGTTAATTCAATATGCAATTGATAATGAAGTGCCAATTATGGATAAGATTTCTGTAGAATTTGTTAAACAGTTGATTCGAATTCATAAAGCGCAATCTATTCTTGAAATAGGTACAGCAATTGGATATAGTGCTTTGCATTTTGCTTCTGTAGATGATGCGATTCATGTTACGACGATCGAACGTAATGAAACAATGTATCAAACAGCGTTGTTAAATTTTGAGACGTTTAACACGAAGCAGATTAGACCGATATACAAAGATGCACTTGAAGCATTTCATGATGTAAATGATAGACAGTATGATATATTGTTTATCGATGCCGCAAAAGCACAGTCGATGAAGTTTTTTGAACTGTACAGTCCACTCGTAAGACGAGGGGGATTAATTATTACGGACAACATTTTATATCATGATTTTGTTGGTAATATTGAAATTGTACGCAGTAGAAATGTAAAACAGATGGTACGTAAAATTGAAAAATATAATACGTGGTTAAGTGAACACCCGGATTATGATACAAACTTTCTTGATATCGGCGATGGCATGAGCATATCAATTAAGAAATAAAGGAGAACACAATGACAGAATTATTAGTAACACCAAAATCGTTATCACATATAGATGTATTAATTGAAGCGGGTGCTGATGCATTTTTAATAGGTGAGTCAAAGTTTGGATTAAGACTTGCCGGTGAATTTAATAGAGAAGAAGTAAGACTTGCTGCTGAGAAAATTCATGCACATGGCAAGAAGGTGTATGTAGCAGTTAATGGATTATTTCATAATGAACATTTAGATGATGTTGAAGATTATATGAAGTATCTGCATACATTAGACATTGATGCGATTAGTTTCGGTGATCCGGCGATTGTCATGTATGCACGCGAACTTGGAAATACGATTCCATTACAGTGGAATCAAGAGACGCTCGTAACTAATTATTTCCAATGCAATTACTGGGGTGAGCGTGGCGCGAATCGCGCAGTGCTAGCACGCGAACTCTCATTAGAAGAAGTAATGAATATTAAAACGCATGCGAATGTTGAGATAGAAGTGCAGGTGCATGGAATGACATGTATGTTCCAGTCAAAACGTAATTTACTCGGGAACTACTTTATGTATCAAGATAAAGTAATGAAGATAGAGAATAGAGCACAAGCTGATAGCATGCTGTTATATGATGAAGAGCGTAATAATAAATATCCAATCTTTGAAGATAGTAATGGAACGCATATTATGAGTCCAAACGATATTTGCGTCATCGAAGAATTAGAAGAGCTGCTTGAAGCAGATATCGATAGCTTTAAGATTGACGGTGTATTGCATAGTGAAGATTATATTACGACAGTAACGAGAGCTTACCGTCAGGCAATCGATCTATTTAACGAAGACCCTGATCTATATGATGATGCGAAGTTTGATTTAATCGATATGATTGAAGAAATCCAGCCTGAACATCGTCCACTTGATCAAGGATTCTTATTTAAACAAACTGTTTACTAATATGGAAATTAAGGAATGATAATATGAAAACTGAAATGGAAATCATCAATCAGCAACCAAAAATTAAAAAGCCGGAATTATTAGCGCCTGCTGGAAACCTTGAAAAGTTAAAAATAGCAGTACATTACGGTGCCGACGCTGTCTTTTTAGGTGGACAGGAGTATGGTCTGCGCTCTAATGCTGATAACTTTACAATAGAAGAAATCAAAGAAGGCGTTGAATTTGCCAACCGATATGGTGCAAAAATATATATAACAACAAATATTATTGCTCATGACGAGAACATGCCTGGATTAGAAGAATATTTACAGAAGTTAGAAGGGGCTGGGGCAACAGGTATTATCGTTGCAGACCCGTTAATTATTGAGACGTGTAAGCGCGTCGCACCGAAATTAGAAATCCATTTATCAACACAGCAATCATTATCGAATGTTAAAGCCGTTGAGTACTGGAAATCTGAAGGGTTAGAGCGTGTTGTATTAGCACGTGAGACTAGCGCAGAAGAAATAAAAGAAATGAAAGAGAAAATAGACATCGAGATTGAAGCGTTTATTCATGGTGCAATGTGTATTGCATATTCTGGGCGCTGTACATTAAGTAACCATATGACAGCACGAGACTCAAACCGTGGTGGCTGTTGTCAGAGCTGTCGCTGGGATTATGATCTTATTACAGTTAATGATGGTGAACTGGATGTAGCTTATGAAGGAGATAACGTAACACCATTTGCAATGAGTCCAAAAGACTTGAAGCTTATTGAAAGCATTCCGAAGATGATTGATATCGGTGTTGACTCACTTAAAATTGAAGGACGTATGAAATCAATCCATTATATTGCAACGGTTGTATCCGTTTATCGTAAGGTCATTGATGCTTATGTCAATGACCCGGAAAACTTTAAGATTGATCCAGAATGGTTAGTCGAGCTTGATAAATGTGCGAACCGTGATACAGCCTCTGCTTTCTTTGAAGGTGTACCAGGATTTGAAGAGCAGATGTTTGGACACGAGCAATCTAAGAAAACACCGTATGATTTCTGTGGTTTAGTACTAGATTATGATGAAACAACTCAAATTGCGACCATTCAGCAACGTAATAACTTTAAACCAGGTCAGGAAATTGAATTTTTCGGTCCGGAAATTGAAAATTTCAGACAAGTTGTAACTGAAATTGTCGATGAAGAGGGCAATGTATTAGATGCTGCCCGCCACCCGTTACAAATTGTACAAATTAAAGTAGATCATCCGGTCTATCCGATGAATATGATGAGGAAGGAACTGAACTGATGAGCAAAACGACGATTATCGGCATTGCGGGAGGATCAGGTTCAGGTAAAACTTCCGTGACATCTAAGATATTAAAGAATCTAGAAGGATATAGTGTTGCTCTCATTGAGCAGGATTACTATTACAAAAATCAGGATCATCTCACCTTTGAAGAACGTCTAAAAACAAACTATGATCATCCTTTTGCGTTTGATAATGAACTGCTCATTCAAAACTTGAAAGATTTGCGTAATGGTAAGACGGTAGAAGTTCCGACATATGATTATTCAAATCATACAAGAAGTGAGAAAACGATTACATTTGAACCAAAAGATGTTATTATAGTAGAAGGCATTTTTGCACTGGAAAATAGCGATCTTCGTGACCTCATGGATGTGAAGATCTATGTAGATACCGATGCCGATCTAAGAATACTGCGTCGTATCGTCAGAGATATTAAAGATCGCGGACGCACGATGGAATCTGTTATCGATCAGTATTTGACGGTGGTAAGACCGATGCATAATCAGTTTATCGAGCCAACCAAGAAATATGCTGATATTATCATTCCAGAAGGTGGAAGTAATTCAGTTGCAATCGATATAATGACAACAAAAATACAATCATTAATTCAAGTTTAGAATTAGGAAAGAAGGATTATTTATGGAAATGCAAAAAGAGTACCCAATGACACAAGAAGGTTTTGACAAATTAGAAGTTGAATTAGAACATTTGAAGACAGTACGTCGTCCTGAAGTTGTAGAAAAAATTAAGGTTGCGCGTAGCTTCGGTGATTTGTCTGAGAACTCTGAGTATGATGCAGCAAAGGATGAGCAGGGTTTCGTTGAACAGGAAATTACAAAAATCGAAATGATGTTACGTCATGCTGTAATCATTGAAGATGACGGTTCAAAGTCAGAGGTACAAATCGGTCGAACTGTAACATTTGCAGAAGTACCTGGAAATGAAGAAGAATCATATAAGATTGTCGGTAGCGCAGAAGCTGATCCATTTGAAGGTAAGATTTCTAATGAATCGCCAATTGCTAAAGCGCTACTTGGTAAAAAAGTTGGCGATGAAGTGAACGTGCCGCTTCCAAACGGTAATGAAATGCGAGTAAAAATTGTTGAAATTAGCTAAATAAATGTTGAAAAGGTTGAGCAGGTGTCCTTTGAACCTTTTATGTGGAGGAAAATTATGATTGGTATTATTGGTGCGATGGAAGAAGAGGTTGCAATTTTAAAAAGTGAAATACAAAACTTAACGACTGAAAAAATTGCACATGTTGAAATTTATAGAGGCTTACTTTTGGGCAAGGAAGTTGTTCTGATGCAAAGCGGTATCGGTAAAGTGAATGCAGCCATTTGTACAACTTTACTGATTTCTAATTTTAAACCAGACTATATTATCAATACAGGTAGTGCAGGTGGTTTAGGTTCAGGACTTACGGTTGGAGATGTATTAGTGAGTACAGATGTTCTGCATCATGATGTAGATGCAACTGCATTTGGGTATGCACAAGGTCAGGTGCCGATGATGCCTGAAACTTATAAAGCAGACGACATGCTAATAGATAAAACTAAACGTGCGATATCCAAACATAACTATACTGCACAAACGGGTTTAATCGTTTCAGGAGATAGCTTTATCGGCTCAGCTGAGATGAAAGCATCGATATTAGAGAAGTTTCCTGACGCAATGGCTGTTGAGATGGAAGCAGCGGCAGTTGCACAGACGTGTTATCAGTTTAATACACCATTCATCATTACGCGCGCTGTAAGTGATTTAGCAAATGGTGAAGCTGAGATGAGTTTCGAGCAATTTTTAAAAGTAGCTTGCGTATCAAGTTCTAACATTGTAAAATCATTATTAGAGACATTATAATAAGCTAGGGGGCTTATATATGATATTTATTATGGCATTAGCAGTGATTGCAACTTCTATTATCGGTTTTGTAATCTATAATGGAACTGAAGTAGATTACGCTCCAAATCAAGAAATCGAATAAGTTGTATAGAGCGAATCAATCGTTTGGTTCGCTCTTTTGTTTTACAGAAGGAATAGTGGGTATCATAAATGTAATAAATATAAGAGGTGTATCATGGGAATATTTAAAAAATATTTACTACCAAGCAAGTATGCAAAGTCAGTATTTGAAATTACGCCGGAAGAATTAACAGGCAGAGGTGTAAAGGCAATAATAACTGATCTCGATAATACGTTAGTCGGCTGGGATGTTGAACTTGCTACGCCTGAAGTGATTAAATGGTTCAATGGTATGCGTGAAGCAGGCATTCAAGTGACGATTGTGTCGAATAACAATCAAGCACGTGTAGCAACGTTTGCAACACCACTTGAAGTTGATTATATCTTTGGAGCACGTAAACCAATGGGACAAGCATTTAAGAAGGCTGTAAAGGCGATGAATGTGAAACCGGCAGAAACAGTTGTTATCGGTGATCAGATGATGACGGATGTTCTAGCTGCCAACTCAAATGGATTCTATTCTATTATGGTCGTCCCGGTCAAAGCAAACGACGAATGGAAAACGAGAGTGAACCGTATGATGGAGCGTAAGTTTTTAGCGTACTTTAAGAAAAAGGGATATATCACGTGGGAGGATTAATTTTATATCGATAATGTAAAATTAATCCTTTACTTTGTAAAATAATTTTTGTATTATTATCTTACAAAGTTGATATATGCGGGTGTAGTTTAGTGGTAAAACCTCAGCCTTCCAAGCTGATGTTGTCGGTTCGATTCCGATCACCCGCTTCTAAATAGGATGGGACGTATGTCTCGTCCTTTTTTATTGTGACTTGCAATACTAATAACATCATTTATGATAAAATATACAATAGTGAGTTTAATAATGGAGGAATATAATTTGAGTGAACACATGAAATGTATCGGTTGCGGTGCAGAACTTCAGTCAGATGATCAGAATAAACCTGGATATGTACCTGCTTCAAGTTTAAAGAAAGAAGACGTCATATGCAAACGTTGCTTTAGATTAAAGCATTATAATGAGATTCAGGACGTAAATATGACAAGCGATGACTTTTTAACGATGTTAAATGCATTGAGCGAAAAACAAGGAATCATTGTTAATGTGATAGATGTATTTGATTTTCAAGGTTCATGGATTAACGGATTAAAGCGTATCGTAGGTAATAAGAAGGTCATCATTGCTGCGAACAAAATGGATCTATTACCGAAACTGATTAACAAACGCCGTGTAAAACTATGGATTGAAAAACAGGCGAAAGCACTTGGTATGAATCCAGATGACGTCGTATTAATTTCGGCACAGAAAAATCACGGTATTGAAGAACTGCTTGAGTCGATTGAAACTTTAAGATCAAATCAGGACGTCTATGTTGTAGGGACGACAAACGTCGGTAAATCGACTTTAATTAATAAATTGATTGAGACGAGCGTGGGTGAGAAAGATGTTATTACGACAAGTCACTTCCCGGGCACAACGCTTGATTTAATCGATATTCCACTCGATGAACATTCATTTCTGTTTGATACACCGGGTATCATCCAGGCACACCAGATGACCCATTACGTTACTGATAAGGAACTCAAAGTAATTATGCCAAAACAAGAAATCAAGCCTCGTAACTTCCAGTTAAACGAAGGACAGACGTTGTTTCTAGGAGGCTTAGTACGCGTTGATTATGTGTCTGGAGGTAGAAGAAGCTTAAACTGTTTCGTAAGCAATTTACTGAACATTCATAGAACAAAGACAGATAATGCGCAAAGTTTGTGGCATCGTCAGATTGGTGAACTATTAGTACCTCCTGGTAGTGGCGAATTTGATTTTGATAATGTGAAGCAAGTTCAGTTATCTGTGAAAGAAGAGAAACAGGATATCATTATTTCAGGCCTCGGTTTTATTACGGTGGATAAAGGTGCGCAAATCATCGTACATGCACCGAAGCAAGTTGATGTATATTTAAGACCGAGCATATTGTAGAGGTGACATTATGAAATTTGCAGTTATAGGTCATCCTATTAAACATTCACTATCACCGTTGATGCACCATGCCAATTTCAAAGCGTTGCAAACTGATGATGAATACACTGCACTTCACATCGATCCGAAACACTTTCATCATTTGAGAGATATTATTCACGAGAAGGCCATTGACGGCTTTAATATTACGATTCCGTATAAAGTGGATATGTTGCAAGTTGTGGATGTAGTAGACACAAAAGCGCAGATGATTGGTGCAATTAATACGGTGCACATTAAAGATGGTGTATGGTATGGCTATAATACAGACGGTGCAGGATTTAAAGCATCTATAGAGGAACATATTGGTGGAAAGAATATTGTCGTACTCGGGGCTGGTGGTGCGAGTCGAGCGATATGTTATACGTTATTTAAAGATAATAAAGTTACTGTACTGAACAGAAATTGTAATCGTGTTGCAGACTGGCCGTTTCAAATAGACGCTTACAAGTATGAGGAGAGTGACGTGATCATTCAGCAAGCGGATATTGTTATCAACACGACACCGGTCGGGATGGAGGGATTTATGTCGGAGACTTTAATCGATATAGCCCAGTTGAAGTCAAGTGCTGTCGTATGCGACATTATATATACACCTGACACGACACCGATACTGCAAAGTGCAGCACAACGAGGATTAAAGATTATCAACGGCCTTGATATGTTTGTGAATCAAGGTGCGCTGAGTTATGAAATATGGACTGGTAAGCAAGCGAATAAAGCAGCGATGAAACAAGCTGTAATAAATCATTTATAAAGGAGCACATTATGTTAACAGGAAAACAAAGAAGATATTTACGCGCAAAAGCTCATAATTTGGACCCAATCTTTCAAATTGGTAAAGGTGGTATTAGCAATAACTTAATTGAGCAATTAAATGATGTACTGGAAAAACGTGAACTCATAAAAGTCAGTGTATTGCAGAATAATATGGATGATAAAGAGGAGCTTGCAGAAACAATTGCACGCCGTGTGTACGGGGAGCTTGTACAAGTCATCGGTTCGACAATTATTCTGTATAAACCTTCAGTAAATCATAAAAAAATAGAACTCCCACGCTAATGGAAATCATACTTTACGGTGGCTCATTCGATCCTGTTCATATTGGTCATGCATTTGTTGCAAATGAAGTGTATCAGCAGTTTAGACCAGATAAATTTATCTTCATGCCAGCAGGACAAAGCCCGCATAAAACATCAAGACCAAACGTATCAGATCAACATCGGTTAAATATGATAGAACAGACGATTGAATATTTAACTTTCGGTGAAATTGATACGTTTGAAATAGAGCAGTCAGGAAAGAGTTATACGTATCATACTGTTTTATATTTGAAGGAAAAGTATAAAAATTGCACGCTAAAAATATTAATCGGATATGATCAGTACGAAGCGATTGATAAATGGTACAATCTAGAAGCAATTACTTCACTTGCATCGTTCATCGTCGTGAACAGATCGCGTGATGAACTGAATTTAAGAGAGCCTTTTATACCTTTTACATTGCCAAGGATGGATGTGAGTGCTACTGATATTAGGAAGCGTATGCTTAATGGACAGTCAGTGAAATGCTTACTACTAGACGATGTAGAGAAGTATATTAGAGAGGAGCACTTGTATGAAGAGAAAAAAAGCGATTAAATTAGTAGAAGAGAAATTACCTAAGAAGCGATTTGAACATTCATTACGTGTTGCTGAAACAGGTGTTAAACTCGCTGAAATGTTCGGTGGTGACAAAGATGTCGTAGAGATTGCAGGGATATTGCACGATTATGCAAAGTATGATGATTTAAGCGTACTTTATCAGGCAGTGACACATTATGAACTTGATAATGAACTACTGGCTTACAACTCAGAAATATTACATGGACCTGTTGCAGCTGAAATTATGAAGCATGAACATCATATTGAAGATGAAGAAATATATCATGCGATCTATCATCACACTTGTGGCCGTAAGCAGATGAGATTAAATGAAAAAATTATATTTGTGAGTGATTATATTGAGCCGGGTAGAACACAGCCTGGTGTTGATGAGATTAGAGACATCGTGTATAACGAGCAAAATTTAGACAAAGCAATATATGAAATTTCAAAACGTACGACACTCTATTTAGTTGAAAATGATAAGACAATTTATCCGAAAACGATTGAATGTCTTAATTATTATAATTTACAAAGATAAAGGATGGATTTAATGAATAGTAAAGTATTATTGGAGCTTGCATTTAATGCATGTGATAACAAACGAGCAGAAGATATTATTGGTATAAATGTCGCAGATGTAACGGGTATTACGGATTATTTTGTAATCTGTGAGGGAAATTCTGATCGACAAGTACAAGCAATTGCACGCGAAGTTAAAGACGAAGCACAAAAGAATGGCATTGAAGTTAACCGTCTGGAAGGATTTAATGAAGCGCGTTGGGTACTTGTGGATCTTGGAGATGTTGTAGTGCATGTCTTCCATCATGAAGAACGTGATTATTATAATTTAGAGAAATTATTCCGAGATCAGGAAATCATTACGTACGAGTCGGAAACGATATAATGGAATACGGGCAATTTGCGCACATCTATGATCGATTTATGTATGATCAGCCTTATGACACCTGGGCACAGATCGTTCAGCGATATATCCCAGCAGAGGGCTCGATTCTAGATGTTGCGACGGGGACAGGAAAGTTATTGCAGCTCGTCACTGCCAATGAAAAGGTCGGTGTCGATCTAAGTGAGGATATGCTTGCTGTTGCTCAGCATAATGTAGGCAATGCACAATTTATTGCACAGGATATGACTGAACTTAATCTTGCGAAATCATTCGATACGATTACGTGTTTATGTGACAGTCTAAACTACCTGCAAGATGAAGATGCTATAGCCCGCACATTTCAAAATGTGTATGCGCATCTGAAACGTGAAGGTACATTTATTTTTGATGTGCATAGTGTTCAGAAGTTTGAGCGCTACTTCAATAATGCAACCTATAGTGACGATCTATCAGACGTTGTGTATATATGGCATGCCATTAAAGGTGAGACACCATTTTCTGTGTATCATGATATGACCTTTTTCGTATCAGATGGAACACGTTATGATAGATTCGATGAATCTCATGAACAACGTACGTTCCCGATTGATTTCTATAAGATGCAGCTCGAACAGGCAGGATTTGATATCGAGAGAGTATTCTTTGATTTTAATGAAGCGCAAGTGACGGAAACTGACGACGTAGAACGCGTATTTTTTGTCGCAAAAAAACGATGATAGATAAAATAAATTTTAAATTGTTACAAATAAGAGATTTTGTTCACTTCCTGATATAACTATTCAGGAGGTGTTTTTTTGCAGAAATTATTAAATTTCGGGGCGCTACTAGACAGATACAATGTGAACAAGCAGATGATCGGATTAACAATCGTAACCTTTATCGTTGGGATGATTGTATTGATGAAATCAATATCAAGTACAGAAATTAGTGAGGAAGAAATACAACAACCGGCTGAAACTTCTGAGGTAGCCTTACAGAAGGAAGAAGAGACTGAGGAAAGTACAGCACAGAATATTAAAGTTGATGTGAAAGGCGCTGTCAAGTATGGCGGTGTCTATGATGCACAGCAAGGTGAGCGTGTACATGATGTATTAAAACATGCTGAAGTACTGCCGAATGCAGATCTGGAGGCAGTGAACTTATCTCAAGAAGTACGTGATGCCCTTGTGATCTATATTCCATTTAAAGGTGAAGTGAAGACGGACAAATATACGCTCTATCAGAATACCGGGGGGCATCCTGAAAGTAATTCTGGAAGCAACGTACAGAGTAAGATTAATATTAATCAGGCAGAACAGTCTGAGCTTGAGGAAATACCTGGAATTGGTCCGAAGAAAGCGCAGGATATTATTAAGTACAGAACAGATAACGGAGGGTTTAAAGCTATCGAAGAAATTAAAGAAATACGAGGTATAGGAGACAAGACATATGAAAGTTTAAAGGAATATATAGAAGTATGATTGATTTAGCATAAATATCATATTACAATTGTATCAAAATGACTTGGAGTGGATGTTATGGAACGTATACAGTGGAAAGAGTACTTTATGGCGCAAAGTCAGTTGTTAGCATTACGCTCAACGTGTACAAGACTCAGTGTCGGTGCAACAATTGTCAAGGATAATCGTATTATCGCAGGTGGATACAACGGTTCAGTATCAGGTGAAGTGCACTGTATAGATGCAGGATGCTATGTTGAAGATGGACACTGTATCAGAACGATACATGCCGAGATGAATGCATTATTACAATGCGCTAAAATGGGTGTAACGACTGAAGGCGCTGATATTTATGTCACACACTTTCCGTGTATTCATTGTACGAAGTCACTCATTCAGGCAGGCATTAAGAAAATTTACTATGCAGAGGATTATAAGAATCATCCTTATGCCATAGAACTGCTGGATAAGAATCACGTTGATACTGAGAAGATTGACTTTAATCCACAGCATGTTGTCCATTATTTTGAACAAATGTAGAACGGAGGATATGTGGGCTTAATTGCAGTTCTTGTAGTGATATCTGCAGTTTTATGTCAGTACGATTATTTAAGCAGCGTTATGTGGATGTTCGTAGCGATAATGATTATCTATAAGAAGCGTTTATCACGCTTTATTTATATTTATGCAGCATTATTTTTATGTACGTACCTTTATTATGAGAGCCATTCATTCAGCCGGATTGTTACTCAGTTTAATGACCAATCGGATATTAAGATAAATACGACCGGCTATTTTACAACGCAGTTTAAAGTGGATGGCAACTTGATGATGGGTGATATTGTCATTGATAACGATACGTATAAGTTCGTTTATAGGATTAAAGATCAAGCTGAACAATTACGTCTTAAACGTGGAATGCACATCTATCAGCAATGTGCATTCAGTAGTGCAGCTGAATCGCCATTGCCGAATACAAATCAGCCGGGATTTCATTATGATGAATATTTATATTATGGCACCTATAAAGGCACACTTACAATCGAAGAGGTTAATTTTGATTCATGCAGACAACACCCATTAACGATATTAGATCACATACGTCTGTATCGCTATCACTTAGGCGAACAGATGGCGCAATTAAAGTACGGTGCCTATATCACGGCGCTGACTACAGGCGATACGAGATATTTAGATCATAAGACATTAAATGATTTGAAAACATTAGGCATCTATCATCTCTATGCGATTAGCGGCAGCCACGTTGCACTGGTTACAGTTCAGCTCTATTATTTGTTTAAACGACTTTATGTACCGTTACATATAAGCAAATTGATGATATTAATTATTCTGCCGGGCTATGTTATATTGACAGGAGAAGCACCAGCCGTTGTGCGTGCAGCACTATTTATGGCATTCGTATTGGTGAAGCCAAGATTTATCTCGATGCTCGATGCACTCGCAATTACATTTATCGTAAATTTAATAATGACACCTTTTGTAATCTTTAACATTGGATTTCAGCTATCTTATATTATCTGCTTTTCGTTTATCTTCATATTACAAAGCTATGAATTAACGCCAATCAAACTTTTTTTATTAACCAATTTCATTTCACAAGTTGCAACGTTACCCATTCTTTTTTATCATTTCAATATCGTCTATTTTATCGGATTGTTGACTAATCTTTTATTTATACCACTTTTCTCTTTCGTTATTTTCCCGCTTTGTACTTTCATTATACTTTGTTTAATGTTGTTTAATTTTATACCGGAGATACTGGACGCATTGACCCACTATGCATTCTTATTCCATGATATATGTGTAGAAAAATTTTTGTCGTTACATGCATTGCCACTTGTTATTAAATCACAGCATATAATCTATTATGTCATCATGATAGGCGTAATCTATTATTTATTTCATCAGAAACCCCGTATTCAAGTGACTGCAATATGTCTATGTATAGCGCTTATTCTTATTAGTCGCATACAAAATGAAGACGCACTACATGTTCTGGATGTTGGGCAGGGGGATTGTATCGTTATTGAATATAATGGCAGAGTTGTGATGGTGGATACCGGCGGTAAGTTTGATTTCAATGAAGGGTGGGAGAAACGGAGAGACGCACGTTCCATCAGTGAGAAAATTATCGTACCATTCCTATATCATAAAGGGATCACACAAATCGATGATTTAATATTGACACATCCGGACTTGGATCATATCGGAGAAGCAGAACAACTTATAAAATTAAAGTTTGTAAAGCGCATTATCATAAATAAAACAGCTGCATCGATACCGAAATACACATCACTTCAAGCGATTGCTCATCAATACAACGTTCCAATATTCGATGAATCAGAGGTCAAGATAGCTGGGATTGACTTAATTACAGCAAGTAAAGGGGATGATATTAACGACGAAAGCATCGTCACATTTATTCAAGGAGAAAAAGTCAATGCATTGCTGACGGGAGATTTGAGCAAAGCGCAGGAAGAAGAGGTGCTGGCTCATATTTCATCAAGGATCGATATCGTTAAGATTGGCCATCACGGATCCGATACAAGTACAGGTGATGCATTATTAAAACGTGAATTTAAAACAGCAATGATATCTGCCGGGCGAAACAACAGATATGGTCATCCGCATGAAGAGACAATCAAACGACTAATTGAGTATAATAAGCTGATTTATAATACGCAGTCAGATGGCAGAATAACAGTAAAGTTAGGCCAAAATGAAATCTCTACGATGCGCAAGGAATTAAAGGATAATAAATAAAAACCCGAGCAATAATGGCACGATAGTGTGCATTATTATTCGGGTTCGTGTGATGTACGAAACGGACACACAGATAAGTACATTATTTTGCAATCAGGTCAAAGATTTGAGCGATGATGTAAATTGTGGCAAATCCACCAAATCCAAATAAGAATGCATAACCAGAATCTTGTACGTCATTATTTTTTGATTGAACATTTTTTTCGAATTGATTCATAATTTCTCAACCTCCTAATGTATCTATTTAAGTATATGATAACATATAAAAAAAAGCTATAATGAAATAGAGATTTTTATTTTAAGGAGTAAATGATGCGCTATATTTATTTAATACATGGAAGTACGAAGCCTTTAGTTGAATCAGAAACAGAGCAGCTGGTTGCAAAGTTAATCGGTACGAAAGATGAATTTAATTATAGTCAGTACGATATGAAGGAAACCGAAGTTAAACCGATATTAGAAGATGCGATGACAATTCCTTTTCTGTCCGATGCGAAAGCGATTGTCATACATAATGCTTTTGTGTTTACAGGCGAGAAAGTCAAGACGACATTTGAAATCGATATAGATGAAATATTGGCGTTTATTGAAAGATTTGAAGGCCCGAACTATGTCATCTTCACCGTATATTCAGATAAGCTCGATGAACGTAAGAAGATTGTGAAGAAAATAAAGGCCAACCATGAAGTGAAGAAGATTGAACCACTGGATGAACAAGAGATAAAAAAAATTATTAAATCAACTTTAAATGAAAATTTTAAGGATATTAAAGAAGATGCACTTAATGAAATGATCCATCTCACCGGGATCGATTATGGAGCGGTTATGAAGGAACTGGATAAGCTAGTGTTATATAGTGGCGACGCACCTATAATAACGAAAAGCGATGTGTCACAGGTCGTCAGCAGAAGCCTTGAACAGAATGTGTTTTTGCTCACAGACTACATAACGTCAGGGAAGAAGGCAGAAGCTATTCATCTATTGAAAGACTTGATACATATGAAAGAAGAACCGATTAAACTGCTCGCGCTTATAACAAGTCAGTATCGATTATACTATCAGGTGAAGATATTGTCTGAAAAGGGATTTTCTGAGCAGCAGATCGCACGCGAAGTGAAGGTGCATCCATATCGTGTAAAACTATCGATGCGTAAAGTACGACAAATTCCGTTAAAGCATCTGCTGAATGTTATCGATGCATGTACCGAAGCAGATTATGAACTGAAGTCATCTTATATGGATAAAGTATTGATACTGGAACTGTTTATCTTGAAGGTATAAAAAACAAGGCGATAGTGAAACTATCGCCTTGTTTCTCTTGTGACAGAACACTTCTGTCACGACATTTTATTTACTTTTCATGATTTGTGATTTTAAACGGTCAGCTTTGTTTGAGTGGATTAAGTTGCTTTTCGCAGCTTTATCAATCTTTTTAACAGCTACTTGTACTAATTCTGATTTATTGTCAGCGTTGTTTTCAATTGCCGCTTTAGCGTTTTTCACAGCAGTACGCATATCATTTGTTTGAGAAATGTTAGCATCGTGTGCTTTGTTACTTGTAGTAACGCGTTTAATTGCAGATTTGATGTTTGGCATAAATTTCACCTCCTAAAAATGTCTTACACTTGCATAAAATTATAAATTTGATTGCAACAAGAAATATTTTATCAAATTCAAGCGCTATATGCAATCTAATTTTTTGAAAACTGATTGATACACTTACATTTAGTTGTTATAATCAAATATACGAACAATTTAAGAAAGTTGGACAATAACTATGAATAATGAACAACGTTTAAAGCGTCAGGAACGAATTAGAAACTTTTCGATTATTGCCCACATCGACCACGGGAAGTCGACTTTGGCGGATAGAATTTTAGAGAATACGAAATCTGTAGCAACGCGTGAGATGAAAGCACAGCTTCTTGATTCTATGGATCTTGAACGTGAACGCGGGATTACAATTAAATTAAATGCAGTACAGTTAAATTATACAGCGAAAGATGGCGAGACCTATATCTTTCATTTAATCGATACACCTGGTCATGTGGATTTCACATATGAAGTTTCTCGTAGTTTGGCTGCATGTGAAGGTGCGATTCTCGTAGTGGATGCGGCGCAAGGAATTGAAGCGCAAACGCTGGCAAACGTTTATTTAGCACTTGATAATGAGTTAGAACTTATTCCTGTTATCAATAAGATAGATTTACCAGCAGCAGAACCTGAGCGTGTGCGCCAGGAGATTGAAGATGTTATCGGTCTTGATGCGAGTGATGCGGTGCTTGCGAGTGCGAAGGCAAATATCGGTATTGAAGATATTTTAGAACAGATTGTTGAACTTGTTCCGCCGCCGATGGGTGACCCAGAAGCACCGCTTAAAGCGTTGATCTTTGATAGTGCCTTTGATGCTTATCGTGGTGTTATTTCATCAATCAGAATTATTGATGGGACGGTTAAGGCAGGCGATAAGATTAAGATGATGGCGACAGGTAAAGAATTTGAAGTTGTCGAAGTAGGAATCAATACACCGAAGCAAATGCCGGTTGCTGAATTAACGGTTGGAGATGTTGGTTATTTAACAGCATCGATCAAGAATGTTGGCGATTCACGTGTCGGTGATACAATCACACATGCCAGCAATCCTGCTCTTGAGCCACTTCAAGGATATAAGAAGATGAACCCGATGGTATTCTGTGGGGTGTATCCGATTGATACGGGTAAATATAATGATCTTCGTGAAGCATTAGAGAAACTTCAGTTAAACGATGCATCGCTAGAATTTGAACCAGAAACGTCTCAAGCGTTAGGATTCGGCTTCCGTGTCGGCTTCTTAGGGCTATTGCATATGGAAATTATTCAGGAACGTATTGAACGTGAGTTTGGTATTGAATTAATTGCGACTGCGCCGAGCGTTATCTACAAATGTGAGATGACAGACGGTAGTGAAATTGTTGTAGACAATCCTTCTAAGATGCCGGACCCACAGAAGATCGACAAAATTTATGAACCATACGTTAAAGCAAGTATTATGGTACCGAATGATTATGTTGGTGCAGTGATGGAACTATGCCAGAAGAAACGCGGAAACTTCCAGACGATGGATTACTTGGATGATATTCGTGTTAACATCATTTATGAAGTGCCGCTTTCAGAAGTTGTATTTGATTTCTTCGACCAGCTGAAATCAAGTACCAAAGGGTATGCTTCATTTGATTATGAATTGATTGGCTATCAGGAAAGTAAGCTTGTGAAGATGGATATATTATTAAACGGTGAAACAGTAGATGCACTAAGTTTTATCGTGCATAGAGACTTTGCATATGATCGTGGTAAAGTCATCGTTGAGAAACTAAAGACTTTAATTCCAAGACAGCAGTTCGAAGTCCCTATACAAGCAGCAATCGGTCAGAAGATTATTGCACGTACAAATATTAAATCGATTGGTAAGAACGTACTTGCGAAATGTTACGGTGGGGATATCAGCCGTAAGCGCAAATTACTTGAAAAACAAAAAGCAGGTAAAGCAAAGATGAAATCAGTAGGATCGGTTGAAATTCCTCAGGATGCATTCTTAGCTGTACTGAAAATGGATGAAGAATAAAGACGTGGGTAACCATGTCTTTATTTGTTAGGAGGCATAATGAGAAGTTTATATATTCATATTCCATTTTGTAATCGTATATGCACGTACTGTGATTTTAATAAGTTCCTCATTAAAAATCAGCCAGTAGATGAATATCTGGACTGTTTAATCAAAGAGCTTTCATCCATTGATGAACGCGATTTGCTAACGGTATTTATTGGTGGAGGTACACCTACAGCGCTGAATGAAGGACAACTTGAACGATTGCTCAGTTATATTGAACAGTCATTTACGATACATGAAGAATTTACGATGGAAGCAAATCCTGATGAATTGACGCGTAACAAGATTGCATTAATGAAGCAGTACGGTGTCAACCGTCTATCACTCGGTGTACAGACGTTTGATAATGATCTATTAAAGTCGCTTGGCAGAACACATCAAGAACAAGATATATTTAACGCGGTGAACGCCGCAAACGAGCTAGGTATAGAATCTATCAGTCTCGACTTAATGTATCATTTACCGACACAGACATTAGAGCAATGTCGTCGTGATCTAGCACTTGCGACATCACTGGATATACACCATATTTCAAGTTACTCCCTAATATTAGAGCCGAAGACACAGTTTTATAATATGTATAAAAAGGGCATGCTTCAGCTGCCGGATGAACAGCTTGCTGCAGAGATGTACACGCTCACGATGAATACTTTAAGAGATCGTGGCTTTCATCAATATGAAATCTCTAATTACGCTAAAGGACACCATGAATCAACACACAATAAAGTATACTGGCAGAATAAAGAATATTATGGTGCTGGTGCTGGAAGTCATGGGTATATCGACGGAGTACGCTATTATAACGTTGCACCTGTTCCGCACTACATTAAGGCGATGCATAAAGGTAATGCGGTTAAAGAACGTATATCTGTCACAGTTGACGCTGCAATGGAAGAGTTTATGTTTTTAGGATTAAGATTGAATGATGGCATCAGCAAGAATGAATTTCTTGCGCGATATAAAACGTCGTATGATAATGTGTTTAAAGATGTCACGACCAAGCTCGTAAATGAAGGGTATTTAATTGAAACAGATGACCGAATCTCTTTAACAGCACTTGGAAGAATGCGTGGGAATGATGTATTTGAGAAGTTTCTACTTACTGTTTAGTAAATAGAAACTTCTTTTTTTATAATTATGAGTGTTAATGTTGACATACTTTGACCAATTTGATAAATTAGTATTAGCACTTGAGGTAAGAGAGTGCTAACGAGGTGAAATATGCTAACAGATAGACAATTACATTTGTTGAACGTAATTGTTGAGGATTTTGTTGATAGTGGAACGCCTATAGGATCTAAGAAGTTGATTGATGATCATCACTTTAATGTCAGTCCTGCAACCATACGTGCAGAGATGAAACGTCTAGAAGATTTTGGTTTGATCGAGAAGATGCACACATCTTCAGGACGTGTTCCTTCAGAAACGGGTTACAAGTTTTATGTAGAAGCGCTGCAGGAAGAATTTCCTTATGAACCGAACTTTGATATTAATAACAGTGATGCACTTGACTTCAGAAGACTTGCACAATTAATCGCAAGAGATACAAGACATTTGTCTATTGCAACAACATCTCAAATCGATATGAAGTCTATTTCCCAGATTCATTTAACATACTTAACACCGACGAAGCTGGTGTTGATTATCGTATATGAGAACGGAAATGTTGAACATCAGCAAATTTCATGGCAGGTACGTTTAACGAGACTTGAAATTGAGAAGATGAATAATTTTCTGAATGCGAATTTGGCATCAATTAATAAGTCGAATTTACATCAGGAAGGATATCCGTCGATAAAGCAACTTCCTTTAACACATATTAAATCAGAGATTATTAAGAAAGCGACAACGAATACGAACGCGGTGTTCTTTGAAGGTCGTGAGTATTTATACGAAATTATGGACTCTGATAATCTAGAAGCGATTAGAGAAATGTTGAAGCTTATCGACTCTAATACATTACCAGATCTAATAGAATCAAAGCAGTCGAATCAGATTGAAGTAATATTAGGTCAGGAGATTAGTGAGAATTTACAAGGGATATCGATTGTAACGACACCGATTCATATGCATAATATGAATGGTAACATTTCAATCATCGGACCAACTCAAATGAGTTACCGTGATATATTTAATAAATTATCGAATTTACATCGAATGTTTAAGGAGGACTAGATTTGTCAGAAGAAAATAAGCAGGATGTAATGAAAGACGAAAGCATCACAGAAACGAATGAAACTGAAAGCAATGAAACAGATGTTGCATCAACTGAAACTCCAGATGAAACAGTAGTAAGTGAGGCGCCTGTTGAAGATGAAAGTACCGATCCGGTAGCTGAACTTGAAGCAAAGCTTGAGCAGTCAGAAGAGAAGTATTTAAGACTGTATGCAGAGTTTGAAAACTATAAGAAACGCACGCGTCAGGAATTAGATACCGAAAGAACATATCGTGCGCAGAGTGTGTTACGTGATATATTACCAGCAATTGATAATATTGAACGTGCATTAGCGCAGCAAGGTGAATCAGATGAGTTTAAATCACTTCACAAGGGTGTAGAGATGGTTTATGAAAGTCTGTTACATTCACTTAAAGAGAATGGATTAGAAGTCATAGAAGCACTTGACCAGCCATTCGATCCAAATCTTCATCAAGCAGTGATGCAAGAAAGTGATGAGCGTAAAGATTCAGGTATCGTACTTGAAGAACTACAGAAGGGCTATAAATTAAAAGAACGTGTACTAAGACCGTCAATGGTTAAAGTAAACGAATAATTTTTAGTTTTATAACATTTCATAAATTTTAAATTAATGGAGGAATTATACAATGAGTAAAGTAATTGGTATTGACTTAGGAACTACAAATTCATGTGTATCTGTATTAGAAGGTGGAGAGCCAAAAGTAATCGCAAACCCAGAAGGTAACCGTACAACACCTTCAGTTGTAGCATTCAAAAATGGTGAAACACAAGTCGGAGAAGTGGCGAAGCGTCAAGCAATCACTAACCCTAATACAATCATTTCGATTAAACGTCATATGGGTACAGACTACAAAGTAAACATCGAAGGTAAAGAATACTCACCACAAGAACTTTCAGCAATGATCCTACAAAACTTAAAAGCAACAGCCGAAAGCTACTTAGGTGAAAAAGTAACGAAAGCAGTTATTACAGTACCTGCATATTTCAACGATGCAGAACGTCAGGCAACTAAAGATGCTGGTAAAATTGCAGGATTAGAAGTTGAGCGTATTATTAACGAACCAACTGCTGCAGCGCTTGCTTATGGCTTAGATAAAACCGATAAAGAACAAAAAGTATTAGTATTCGACTTAGGTGGCGGTACGTTTGACGTATCTATCCTTGAACTTGGTGATGGTGTATTTGAAGTATTGTCTACTTCAGGTGACAACAAATTAGGTGGAGATGACTTTGACCAAGTAATCATCGACTACTTAGTAGAAGAATTCAAAAAAGAAAATGGCTTAGATTTATCTCAGGATAAAATGGCAATGCAACGTTTAAAAGATGCTGCTGAAAAAGCGAAAAAAGACTTGTCAGGTGTATCTTCAACACAAATTTCATTACCATTCATCTCTGCAGGTGAGGCAGGACCACTTCACTTAGAAGTGACTTTATCACGTGCGAAGTTTGAAGAACTATCTCATACATTAGTAGAACGTACGATGGGTCCTACACGTCAAGCGATGAAAGATGCTGGATTATCAAATGCAGATATCGATGAAGTAATTCTTGTTGGTGGTTCAACTCGTATTCCAGCAGTACAAGAAGCAATCAAGAAAGAATTAGGTAAAGAACCAAACAAAGGTGTTAACCCAGACGAGGTTGTAGCGATGGGTGCTGCAATTCAAGGTGGCGTTATCACTGGTGATGTAAAAGATGTTGTATTATTAGACGTAACACCATTATCATTAGGTATCGAAACAATGGGTGGTGTGTCTACAGTGTTAATCGAACGTAATACTACAATTCCAACATCTAAATCACAAGTGTTCTCAACTGCAGCGGATAATCAGCCAGCAGTAGACATTCACGTATTACAAGGTGAGCGTCAAATGGCAGCAGATAACAAAACGTTAGGCCGCTTCCAGTTAACTGACATTCCACCAGCACCACGTGGTATGCCTCAAATCGAAGTGACGTTTGATATCGATAAGAATGGTATCGTAAACGTTACAGCGAAAGATCTAGGTACGCAAAAAGAACAGAAGATTACAATCCAGTCTTCATCTTCATTAAGTGACGAAGAAATCGATCGTATGGTTAAAGATGCAGAAGCAAATGCTGAAGCAGATAAGAAGCGTCGTGAAGAAGTAGATTTACGTAACGAAGCAGATCAACTTGTATTTGCAACGGATAAAGCAATCAAAGATTTAGAAGATAAAGTAGATGCTGCTGAAAAAGAAAAAGCAGAAGCAGCAAAAGAAGACCTTAAAAAAGCGTTAGAAGGTAATGACCTTGAAGAAATTAAAACGAAAAAAGACACACTAAACGAAATTGTTCAAGGCTTATCTATGAAACTTTATGAGCAAATGGCACAACAGCAAGGCGAAGGAGCACAAAGTGCTGAATCTAAAGATGACGATGTTGTAGATGCTGATTTTACTGAAGTGAAAGACGACGATAATAAATAAGTACTCTTTTAAAGTCAAAGTCAATTTATTGGCTTTGACTTTTTCTTTTAAAACATGCGATACACTGATATAGTAATAAAGAAATAAGAAAGGGAGAATGAAACGTGGCGAAAAGGGATTACTACGAAGTCCTTGGATTATCTAAAGGTGCTTCTAAAGAAGAGATAAAAAGAGCATATAAGAAACTATCAAAGAAATACCATCCGGACATTAATAAAGAAGCGGATGCTGAAGATAAATTCAAAGAAATTGCTGAGGCATACGAAGTGTTAAGTGATGATCAGAAAAAAGCACAGTATGATCAGTTCGGTCATGCAGGTATGGGCCAAGGTGCAGGATTTAGTGGCCAGGACTTTGGTGGTTTCGGTGGATTCGAAGATATCTTCAGTTCATTCTTCGGTGGCGGCGCACGTCGTGACCCGAATGCACCGCGACAAGGGAATGATTTGCAGTATCAGATGAATGTAACGTTTGAAGAGGCTGTATTTGGTGCTGAGAAAGAAATTTCAGTGAAGAAGGAAGTCGAATGTGATACGTGTGATGGCAGTGGTGCGAAACCAGGAACAAATATTAAGACATGCGCTACTTGTGGTGGACGTGGAAATGTGCATGTTGAACAGAACACACCATTTGGTCGCGTGAGAAGTGAACGTACTTGTCCAGATTGTGGTGGTACTGGTAAAGAGTTTGAAGAGAAATGTTCAGATTGTGGTGGTACTGGCAGAAAGATTAAGACAGTTAAGATTAGTGTGAAAGTACCAGCAGGTGTCGATACAGGTCAGCAAATTCGACTATCAGGTCAAGGTGAACCAGGTATAAATGGTGGACCGGCTGGAGATTTATATGTTGTATTTAACGTACAGGACCATGCTTACTTTGATCGCTCCGGTGAGGATATATTCTATACACTTGAACTCTCAATCGCTCAAGCAGCGCTTGGTGATGAAGTCGAAGTGCCAACGTTAGAAGGTAAAGTGAAACTAACAATTCCAGCAGGAACACAAACGGGCAAACGTTTCCGATTAAAAGAAAAAGGTGTGCAGAACGTCCACGGCTATGGTCGCGGTGATGAATATGTAACGGTTAAAGTGATGACGCCTGTTAAGATGACGAACAGACAGGCAGAGTTATTAAGAGAATTCGCAGAGATTGACGGACATGATATTACAGAACAGCCTTCAAATTTCTTTGATAAAACGAAACGCTTCTTTAAAGGAGAATAAAGATGAACTATGTAGAGATAACGATGATGATCAATCATGAACTTGAGCCATTTATTGCAGAGATCCTGAATGAAGTCGGTGCGAATGGTGTAGTGATTGAAGATAGTCTTGAACTTCAGAAAGGTCGTATTGAAACATTCGGGGAAATTTATGAATTAAATCCGGATGATTTTCCAGAAGAGGATGTACGCGTTAAAGTTTACTTTAGTGAACTAGATTATGATGCGTCTGTTATCGAGCAAATTAAAGAAAAAGTAGACGCATTAAATGATGTCGACGTCACTCGTCTGGAATTCAGTACACATACCGTGCAGGAAGAGGACTGGGCTAATGAATGGAAAAATCATTTCCATGCCTTTAAAGTTTCAGACAAGTTCGTTATCGTACCGAGCTGGGAAAGCTATGACGGTTTACAGGACGGTGAGCATGCGATACACCTAGATCCTGGTATGGCATTTGGTACTGGTGATCATGCGACGACTTCGATGTGTCTCAAGTTAATTGAGAAGTATGTAGAAAGTGATCAGTCTATAGTTGACGTAGGGACTGGGTCTGGCATACTAAGTATCGCTGCACATAAACTTGGAGCAAAGCCAATTAAAGCACTCGATTTAGATTCTGTTGCTGTGAAAGTAGCAGAAGACAATTTCGAGAAGAATGACTGTCTTGACGCGATACAAGCAGAACCAGGGAATCTCCTTAAAGGTGAGACAGAGAAACGCGATGTAATATTTGCTAATATATTAGCTCATATCGTGGATATGATGATTGATGATAGTTATGCATTATTAAATGATAATGGTCTGCTTATAACGTCAGGCATCATCGACGAGAAAGAAGAGATGATTATCGACCACTTAAAACGCGTCGGTTATACGATTGTTGAAGTGATGCACGATAGTGGATGGGTTGCCATTGCAGCAAGAAAAGAGGCATAGTATGCAGCGTTATTTTCTTGGTATAAAAAGTGTTATAAACGAAACATATCGGATCAGTAGTAAGGACGACGTCCATCATATTAAAAACGTTATGAGACAGCAAACGGGAGATAAGGTGATCGTTAACTTTACGAATGCAACGATGATCTGTGAAATTACCGATATTCAGGCTGAGATTACAGTGAAACCGATTGAGCACATTGATATTCAGACAGAGATGCCTGTGTCTGTGACGATTGCCAGCGGGTTGCTTAAAAATGATAAGTATGAATGGATGATACAGAAGGCGACAGAACTTGGAGCTGCGTCGTTTATGCCGTTTGTTAGTGAAAGAACGATCGTTAAAGTGGACGAAAAGAAGTTCCAGAAGAAGTTAGAGCGTTTTACGAAGATTGTTAAGGAAGCGGCTGAGCAGAGTTACAGACAAATTGTCCCGTCTATTGAGTTTGTCGCGAGCGGGAAAGCATTAGGACAAAAGCTGAAAGACTTTGATCATGTGCTGATTGCATATGAAGAAACAGCGAAGTCAGGTGAGATGAAAAGCTTTACTGAAGCGTTACAAAATGTACAGCATGGTGATAAAGTGTGCGTGATATTCGGTCCGGAAGGTGGACTGAGTGAAGCGGAAGTGGCTCAGTTTGGAAGTACGGTTATTGGCCTCGGACCACGTATATTAAGAGCTGAGACCGCGCCATTATATGCATTGTCAGCAATGAGCTTTCATTTTGAGTTGAATTAGACACTGAACTTTCAGTGTCTTTTATTGTATATCAATAACATTCCATGCAATGACATTGAAAGTTATTGATATTCATGGTATTTTTATATAATGCAAAGAATTATAAATGAGGTGAACATATGTCAACAGTTGCATTTCATACGTTGGGTTGTAAAGTAAACCATTATGAAACAGAAGCGATTTGGCAGTTATTTAAAGATGCTGATTATGAGCGCGTTGATTTTGAACAAAGTGCTGATGTCTATGTTATTAATACGTGTACAGTAACGAACACGGGTGATAAGAAGAGTCGTCAGGTGATCCGTCGTGCGGTTCGTCGCAATCCTGATGCGGTCATTTGTGTTACGGGGTGTTACGCACAGACGTCATCTGCAGAAATTATGGATATTGCCGGTGTAGATATTGTTGTCGGTACACAGGATCGTCATAAGATGCTTCCTTATATCGAACAGTATCGCGCGGAACGTCAACCGATTAATGGTGTGACGAATATTATGAAGAATCGTACATATGAGGAGTTAGATGTACCTTACTTTACGGACCGTACGCGTGCGTCACTTAAGATTCAGGAAGGGTGTAATAACTTCTGTACGTTCTGTATTATTCCTTGGGCGCGTGGTTTAATGCGTTCTCGTGATCCTAAAGAGGTTGTCCGTCAGGCAACGCAGCTTGTACAGTCTGGTTATCAGGAGATTGTATTAACAGGGATTCATACGGGTGGTTATGGTGAAGATTTAAAGGATTATAATTTGGCACAATTACTCCGTGATCTAGAGACGATTGATGGTTTGAAGCGTATTCGTATTTCTTCTATCGAGGCGAGTCAGCTAACGGATGAAGTGATTGATGTAATTGACAAGAGCAATAAAGTTGTGCGTCACCTACACATTCCGCTTCAGTCCGGTAGTGATACGGTATTAAAGCGTATGCGTCGTAAATATACGATGTCACATTTCTCAGAGCGTCTGAAGAAGCTGCATGCCATTATGCCAGGTCTTGCTGTTACGAGTGATGTTATTGTCGGTTTCCCTGGTGAGACTGAAGCAGAGTTCCAGGAGACATATGACTTTATTTTAAAGCATGGTTTCAGTGAACTACATGTCTTCCCGTATTCAATGCGTACGGGTACGCCTGCTGCAAGAATGACGGATCAAATTGATGAATCTGTGAAGAATGACCGCGTACATCGTTTAATTACATTAAGCGATCAGCTTGCAAAAGAATATGCAGGTCGTTTTGAAGGTGAAGTGCTGGAAGTGATTCCAGAAGAGAAGGCTAGTAATGGTAATATGCTTGTTGGTTACACGGATAATTACCTTAAGGTACAGTTTGAAGCAGATGAGCATTTAATCGGTGAGCTTGTTAAGGTGAAGATTGATAAGAGCGGCTATCCAATAAATGAAGGAACGTTCGTAACGGTCATCCCAAATACTTACAAGAAGTCAGAGATGCAAGTTCAATAACCTTCAAATTCGTTATTGACCTCGTGTAACTGTTGTATTATAATGTTTTAGTACATAGAATATTTTACTTATATCTATGTTTAAAATGTTCCGTTGATATTTGGAGGGAGGGAAATTATATGTCTAAAACTGTAGTTCGTAAAAACGAATCAATTGAAGATGCTTTACGTCGTTTCAAGCGTACTGTTTCTAAAAATGGTACAATTCAAGAAGTACGTAAACGTGAATTCTACGAAAAACCAAGTGTAAAACGCAAAAAGAAATCAGAAGCAGCGCGTAAACGTAAAGTCAAATAATATTTGCTCCCTCAAATGTTATTAATAGATGTAGAAGTCTGGATTATCCAGGCTTCTTTTTTTGTAACTGTTATTTGTGAATTTTTCATAAATTTTATGTTTATACATATATTGTGAGTGAATTTTCTGTATAATGAAAATAAGGAGGTGTTCAGTTGGATTTACAATTACAGGATATCATCCTGCTTATGTTAATGATTGTTATGACAGTGTCATGCATATGGCAGCTTTATACTCCGAGAATCAGCAGTGCTGGAATAATATGCGCAATTGCGAGTTTATTATTTTTTGTCATGAACATCTATAACGGTGATATGGAAGCACTGGCGATTATTTTGTTTATCGGTGGTATACTTCTTGTCATTTTAGAGTTGTTTATTATCGGTGCTATTATTGGAATTATCGGTATTATATGCATTATCATCAGTTTTCTGCTTATTGGAGACAACATGACGATGATGACTTTATTCGTATCGATCTGTTTAATCGTCGCACTTATAGAATGGGTGATCATAGTGAAGTTTTTCAAGAAGAGAGTTCCTCTGCTTCAGCAAGTCGTGTTACATGACTCAACGAATAAGGAGGCAGGCTACACATCTCATGATGACAGGTCATATTTAGTAGGGCAGGTAGCTGTTTGTCTAACTGACTTAAGACCTTCTGGTATTATCGTGCATAATGATAAGCGTATTGACGCCGTGAGTGAAGGTGCATTTATCAAAAAAGATACTTCGGTGAAGATAACCGAGGTTGAAGGTACGCGTGTTGTAGTAAAAACATTATAAATAAAGGAGTGGAATGAATGTCAGGTTTAATAGGTATTGGAATAATTACATTTATCGTTATCGTCTTCTTGATGATATTATTCTCGTTTGTACCAGTAGGGTTATGGATTTCGGCGTTAGCTGCAGGTGTTAAAGTCGGCATTGGTACACTTGTTGGTATGCGTTTACGTCGTGTATCGCCACGTCGCGTTATTGATCCATTGATTAAGGCGCATAAAGCAGGTTTATCATTGACGACGAACCAGTTAGAGTCGCATTATTTAGCAGGTGGGAACGTTGACCGCGTCGTAGATGCAATTATTGCAGCACAACGTGCAGACATTAACTTACCTTTCGAGCGTGGTGCTGCGATTGATTTGGCAGGACGTGACGTGCTAGAGGCGGTACAGATGTCAGTTAACCCGAAAGTTATAGAAACGCCATTTATCGCCGGCGTTGCGATGAATGGTATTGAAGTTAAGGCGAAAGCGCGTATTACAGTGCGTGCAAACATCGAGCGCCTTGTTGGTGGTGCAGGTGAAGAGACGATTGTAGCCCGTGTCGGAGAAGGTATCGTTTCGACAATCGGTTCAAGTCGTTCCCACACATCTGTATTAGAGAACCCGGATATGATTTCTCAGACAGTATTAGGAAAAGGTCTAGACTCTGGAACAGCGTTTGAGATTCTGTCGATTGATATTGCTGATGTAGATATCGGTAAGAATATTGGTGCAGATCTTCAGACAGAGCAAGCGATGGCAGATAAGAATATCGCACAGGCGAAAGCTGAAGAACGACGTGCGATGGCGGTTGCGCAGGAGCAAGAGATGAAAGCGCGTGTTCAAGAGATGCGTGCGAAAGTTGTGGAAGCGGAAGCAGAAGTGCCGCTTGCAATGGCTGAAGCATTAAAGTCTGGTAATATCGGTGTTAAAGAATACTATAACTTAAAGAATATCGAATCAGATACAGGTATGCGCAACGCGATTAACAAGATGACAGATAAGAATGATGATACGCCTAAAAAATAAAGGGTGATTACATGAGTGTAGGTACGATAATATTTATATTGATTGCGGTAATTAGCGGTGTGTCTTCTTTGTTAGATAATGATAAGAAAAATACCGCTCCTGGTAAAAAGGCTGGAACATCAAAAGGTTTGCGATCAGAATTTCAGAAACAGTTACAGCAAATCGAGGCAACGATAAATCAAGGTATGAATGATAAGTCGACTCGTAATGCCACTACTCAAGCGCGTGGGCAGACAGTTGGTCAAGTGAAGCCGAAGAAAGTTGTGCAGCATCAAAGCAATATAAGAGAGAATGTGAAAGCAAAGGCAGAACAAGCAAGTCTTTCAAGACAGAGTAAGACAGTTGTAACCCAAACTTTCACGTTGGCTGAACAAATCTACAAAATTGAAAATGATCAGAATCTCACACCACGCCAAAAACAGAATCGCATTCAAAGTTTAGTGATGGCACAGGACATTGAAGTTGCAGTAGACGATTTGACGTTTGACAAAGCTGCAGTATTAAATGGTATTATTATGAGCGAAGTGCTCGGCAAGCCGAAATCAATGCAATAATGGTTAACCTTAAGTGATTGTTTCAGTCACTTAAGGTTTTTTAATTTTAATGATGATAATTTATTAGTTTATAGAGAAACTATTAACGTATCATGAATAAAATTTGATAAAATAGAGGTAAGAGGTGATGGCATGAGATATAAAAGTATCGTCAATTCATTTCAGAAGTCGCTACTCGTCATTATTGTTACACTCGTTTCCATTGCATTCTATTTAAATCCATTGACGAGTGGTGTCGCTTCTTTTGTACTTGGGAGTCTCCTTATCTATACGCTGTTAAATGAATTTTATGATATAGAGGGAAATGCGCTTAATATTACGAAAGGTTTTGAGCGTAAAGCGATTAATATTCATGATATTGAATTGTTAAATTGTGTGAAAGTACGAGATAATGTGCTGGTAGAAATTTATGGTAAAGAGCAGAAGGTTGTTGTGAAACCTAAGTTAACCTTAGAATTTATTGCGCACTTGAAGAAGGTTAATCCGGATATTCGCATTCAGAACTTCAGTTTAGCCGATTCAATGCTTGATAGAGCCGCTGATATAAAATAATTGTGTGTTATTTCCCAAACTGATAAAGTTAAGGTAACGATAAATAAAGGAGTTTTTGAATGTCTGATATCATTCGCTTTGACAATATAAATGAAGCCCAGGCAATGCTTGGCAATAACGACGAACATTTAAATTATCTTGAGGAATTTTATGGTGTGGAATTGCATACGCGTGGTCAGGAACTTACGATACATGGTCAAGCTGATGCGATTTCGAAGGCTGAGGTCGTTATCAGAAGTTTGCTTAAGATTATTCAAAAAGGTACAAATATTACGTTACGTGATGTACAGTCTGCTGTTCAGATGTCTGAGAAAGGCACGATTCATTATTTAAGTGATCTGTACGATGAAGAAATAACAAAAGACGCTACTGGAAAGTCTATCCGTGCAAAGACGATGGGTCAACGATTATATGCCCATCAGATAAAGAAGAATGATCTCGTGATTGGTATTGGACCTGCTGGGACAGGGAAGACATTTCTAGCAGTTGTAATGGCCGCCCAGAGTTTACGTAGCGGAAAGGTGAAGCGTATCGTATTAACACGTCCAGCTGTTGAAGCGGGTGAGTCCCTTGGATTCTTACCCGGAGACTTGAAAGAGAAGGTAGATCCATACTTACGTCCGTTATATGATGGCTTGCATTTTGTACTCGGTGCAGAGCATACAGCTCGACTCATTGAACGTGGGGTGATTGAAATTGCACCGCTTGCATATATGCGTGGCCGTACATTAGAAGATGCCTTCGTTATATTGGATGAGGCACAGAATACGACACATGCTCAAATGAAGATGTTCTTAACACGACTAGGGTTTGGCTCTAAGATGGTCATTACGGGTGATGAAACACAAATTGACCTACCTAAAGGTGTTAAGAGTGGTCTGATTGAAGCGGTTCACCGCTTAAACGGTGTAAAAGGGATAGAAATCCATTATTTTGATGGTGCTGATGTTGTGAGACACCCGCTCGTTGGAAAGATAATCAATGCATACGAAGGAGACGTTTAAATGTTAACAGTAGATTTTATTGATGATAATGCACAAATTGATGCAAAGCACTTACCAGAAATTGAGCGTTTGCTCATTTTTGCTGCCGAGCAGGAAGGAATTAATGAAGAGGCTGAAGTTGCAGTGTCATTTGTAGACGAAAATGAAATTCAGGCAATTAATAAAGCATACCGCAATAAGGATGCAGTAACAGACGTCATCAGTTTTGCCCTTGAAGAAGGCGAGGATGACTTTGAAATGCCTGATGCACCACGTGTGCTGGGAGACATCATTATCTGTGTAAAAAGAGCTTTGGAACAGGCTGAAGAGTATGGTCATTCTTTTGAGCGTGAGCTAGGTTTCTTATCGTTGCATGGTTTACTACATCTTCTAGGATATGATCATATGAATGAAGCAGATGAAACACGTATGTTTGGGCGTCAGGATGAAATATTAAATGCATTCGGATTACGAAGAGATGTATGATCAAACGATTTAAACATCCAATTGCAGGACTTGTTATATTATTACAAAAGGATAAAAATTTTATCCTGCATTTAATTGCTGCTTTATTCGTAATCATTATTAGTGTATTATTTAATATCACGAGAACGGAATGGTTGTTTATCATTATTGCAATAAGTGCAGTTCTCTTTATGGAAGTGATCAATACGTCTGTTGAATATGTTGTAGATCTCGTAACAGATGAGTATCACCCGTTAGCGAAGTACGCAAAAGACACAGCAAGTCTTGCGGTATTAATTGCATCCATGATGAGCCTGCTTATTGGTATGATTATTTTTATACCGTACATATTGAAGTTATTCTAGGAGGAATGATCATGGAATTCAAACAGGAATGGTTAGAGGGCGTAATTCGCGCTCAGGAAAAAGCACATGCACCGTATTCAAACTTTAAAGTAGGTGCCTATTTAATTACGAAGGACGGCAAAACTTTCGATGGTTGTAACGTAGAGAATGCTGCATATGGTGACTGCATCTGTGCGGAGCGTACAGCGCTAGTATCGGCGATTGCAGATGGTTATAAGCCAGGTGAGTTTGAAGTATTGGTTGTTACAACAGATACTGATACACCATCATCGCCATGTGGTTCATGTCGACAAGTGATCAAGGAGTTATGCGATGATGAAATGCCTGTATTCTTAACGAATGTTAAAGGTGATGTTATCGCACGTACTGTCGACGATTTATTGCCGCTTGGTTTCTCAGGAAAGGATTTGAAATAATGTCAAATGAATTTAAGTCAGGGTTTGTTGCGATTATTGGACGCCCGAATGTAGGGAAATCTACATTTATGAATAAAGTACTTGGACAGAAAGTAGCGATAATGTCAGATAAAGCACAGACGACACGCAATAAAGTACAAGGTGTTTTAACGACAGAACAGTCACAAATCATCTTTATCGATACACCTGGTATTCATAAACCGAAACATATGCTTGGTGATTATATGATGAAAGTAGCGAAGAACACGTTACGTGAAGTTGATGCAATCATGTTCATGGTCAATGTAGAAGAGAGTATCGGCCGTGGAGATGAATTTATTATTGAACTACTTAAGAATAACCGCACACCGATATTCTTAGTATTAAACAAAATCGATAAGATACATCCTGACGAGCTGATTAAAGAAATCGAGAAGTATAAGGACTTATTGCCGTTTGCAGAGATTGTACCGATTTCAGCATTACAAGGTAATAATGTTGACCATCTTGTAAAAGTCATTGAAGGATATATGCCGGAAGGACCGATGTACTATCCGAAAGATCAGATTTCAGATCATCCGGAAGAGTTTATCGTGGCAGAACTTATCCGTGAAAAAGCGCTTCATTTAACAAGCCAGGAAATCCCGCATGCAATTGGTGTGCAGGTGGAGAAGATGGTCAAAGAATCAGAAGAACGTGTTCATATTGAAGCGACGATCTATATCGAACGAGATTCTCAAAAAGGGATTATTATCGGTAAACAAGGGTCAATGCTTAAGAAGATTGGACAGCTTGCCCGTAAAGATATCGAGATGTTACTAGGTTCTAAAGTGTATTTGGAGCTATGGGTGAAAGTACAAAAGGACTGGAGAAATAAACCGAATTTCATACGACAAATTGGCTATAGAGAAGACGAGTATTAATGCTTAAGAAAGCTGTAGGTATCGTCATTAGACGTGTCGCTTATGGTGATAATCATCTGATTATCACCTTTTTGAATGAAGCGGGGGTTAAAGTTGCGTTAATGGCAAGGAATGCCCGTAAATCAACAAAGTATGGTGCGGGATTAGATTTGTTCTATGAAAATTTGTTTATTTTCTCTCAGTTCAAAGGAATGGGTACATTGTCTTCGGTGGATACAATTAACAGTCATTATGAAATACGTGAAGATATCTATGTGATGACGTATGCACAGTACGTTGTTGAACTGATTGATCGTGCACTTGAAGAAGATGAGACGAATCCATATGCATATCAGTTACTTAAAGTCGCGTTGACACATATGGAGCGAAGTGATAATGCGAGACTTATTGCGCTGCTAGTAAGTATTAAATGTATGCCGCTCTATGGCTATGTACCAAATTTTAAGTACAGTACTTATGATGGCAACATGACACATAAAGATTTTATTGCGTATTCGTTTCAATTTAATAGCGTGATAACGCAAGAGGCACTCAATGAAGATCCACATGCAATCCCTATGACGAATAAGAGTCTCTATATGCTTTATCTGCTCAGTGAAGTACCGATTGAAAGTTTAAGCTCTATAAATATTGAACACAGTTTAATCGACGAGATGGAAACGCTCGTGTATAAGATGTATGATGAATTTATAGGTGTCTTTATTAAGTCGAGGAAGATTCTGGAGCAGATGAGAAGACTAGATAATTATAAATAAAGAAGCGAGTTCATGAAAATGAACCCGCTTTTATCATTTTAAAACTTAATTTTTTCATCTAAAAATGCTTTTACTTCGCTAATTGGCATACGTACTTGTTCCATCGTATCACGGTCACGAACTGTAACTTGATTATCTTCTAACGAATCAAAGTCAAATGTGATACAGAATGGTGTACCGATTTCATCTTGTCTTCTGTAACGTTTACCGATTGACTGACTTTCATCAAAGTCGATGGCAAAGTATGTGCTGAGTTCTTCATATACTTTCATCGCATCTGGTGAGAGCTTTTTACTCAGTGGTAAGATCGCAGCTTTATATGGTGCGAGTGCCGGATGGAAGTGCATCACTGTACGTGTATCTCCACCTTCTAATGTCTCTTCTTCAAATGCATCGCATAAGAATGCTAACGTTACGCGGTCTGCCCCTAATGAGGGTTCAATACAGTATGGTACATATTTTTCGTTCGTTTCCTGGTCGTGGTAGCTGAAGTCATCTCCACTTGCTGCCATATGCGCTTTTAAGTCGAAGTCTGTACGGCTTGCGATACCCCATAGCTCACCCCAGCCGAATGGGAACTTATATTCGATATCTGTTGTTGCATTAGAGTAGTGAGATAATTCGTCTTCATCATGGTCACGAAGTTTCGTATTCTCTTCTTTAATACCTAAATCTTTCAGCCATTTCGCTGCAAAGTTCTTCCAGTATTCCTGCCACTCAATTTCAGTGCCTGGTTTACAGAAGAATTCTAATTCCATCTGTTCGAATTCTCGTGTTCTGAAGATAAAGTTACCTGGTGTGATTTCATTACGGAATGATTTCCCTACTTGTGCAATACCGAATGGAAGTTTCTTACGCATTGAGCGTTGAACGTTCTTGTAATTTACAAAGATACCTTGTGCTGTTTCAGGGCGTAAGAAAATCTCATTTGTAGATGATTCAGTGACCCCTTGGAATGTTTTGAACATCAAGTTGAACTGACGGATTTCAGTCCAGTTTGCTGTACCTGATACAGGACATACAATCCCTTTGTCATCGATAAATTGTTTCATTTCGTCAAAGCTCATACCGTCAGCGATAAAGTGTTCATCACCTTGTGCGTGCATATAATCTTCAATTAATTTATCTGCACGGTAACGAATCTTAGAATCTTTGTTATCGATCATAGGATCGTTAAAGTTAGATAAGTGGCCACTCGCTTCCCAAGTTTTTGGGTTCATCAGAATCGCGGCATCAAGACCTACGTTATAAGGTGATTGCTGAACGAATTTTTGCCACCATGCACGTTTTACATTGTTTTTAAGTTCTACACCTAACGGACCGTAATCCCAAGTGTTAGCAAGCCCACCGTAGATTTCGCTGCCAGGAAAGACGAAGCCTCTGTGTTTTGCAAGATTAACAATTGTTTCCATGTTTTTTTCTGCCATAATATGACCTCCTATTAATTTAGAGTAAACAAAAAAGTCCCAAGGCAATCAAGCCTTGGGACGAGTATATAAACCCGCGGTTCCACCCAAATTAGTGTTTACTCACTTTTATAAATGTTAAGTTATGATATTGCGCCAATTATTCTGTTAAGCTCACACCACCCTTAACTCGCTTAATATGAATATATCATCTTTCTTACTAAGACTCAAGATGTTAGACATGTCATTTGTAAAAATTGCAGTTGATGGGTATAATAAAGTTATTAAATTGTGCATGTTTGGGGTGTTTACGATAGAACTGAATAAAAGGCAGGAAAAGATAATACAGATTGTAAAAAACAATGGCCCCATTACTGGAGAGAAGATTGCTGAGAAATTGAGTTTAACACGAGCAACATTAAGACCAGATTTAGCAATCCTGACTATGGCTGGCTACTTAGATGCGAGACCACGAGTGGGTTACTTTTACACGGGTAAGTCAAGCACACAGCTCTTATCAGCTTCTATTAAGAAGTTTAAGGTGAAAGATTTTCAGTCTATACCGGTCGTCATCCACGAAGACATTTCAGCTTATGATGCAATTTGTACGATGTTTCTGGAGGATGTAGGTACACTTTTTGTGACAAATCATGAAAATCATCTTGTTGGTGTATGCTCTCGTAAAGATCTGCTCCGTGCATCGATGGGTAATCAGGAGATTCATAATCTGCCGGTAAATGTCTTTATGTCCCGTATGCCAAATATTTCTGTATGTGTACAGGATGATCTGCTCATATATGCGGCAAATCTATTGATAGAGAAACAGATTGATTCGTTACCAGTTGTACAGAAGTCAGGAGAACATTATGAAGTGACAGGGCGTATCACTAAGACAACGATTACGCGTGCCTTTGTGTCACTAATTGAGGATGAATAGGGGATAAATTTATGAAAGAAATTAGGTTAATCATCGCATCGGATTCTGTAGGGGAGACTGCAGAACTCGTTACGAAAGCATGTGTATCTCAATTTAATCTACTTAATAATGTGATTGATACGATACGACTACCTTATATCGAGACAACCGAGAATGTTGATGAAGTTATTAATCTGTCAAAGGAACAGGAATCGATTGTTGTCTATACACTTGTTAAACCAGCGATCAGAAAGTATATGCAGCAGCAGCTTGAGGCTTTTGCTATTAAGAGTGTCGATATAATGGGTCCTTTGATGACAGTGCTGGTTGATGTTTTAGACGAGCATCCCTTAAATGAACCAGGTATCGTACATAAGTTAGATGAAGATTATTTCAAGAAAATAGAAGCCATTGAATTTGCCGTAAAATACGATGACGGAAGAGATGTGCGTGGTTTAGCTAAAGCAGATATCGTGCTGGTAGGCGTCTCTCGTACATCTAAGACGCCGCTAAGTCAATACTTAGCGCATAAGCGATATAAGGTAATGAACGTGCCGCTTGTACCCGAAGTTGATCCACCTGAGCAGCTGTTTGATATAGATCCATCCAAGTGCATCGCCTTAAAAATTGATCCAGCTAAGCTAAACAAGATAAGAGTGGAACGTCTTGCTCAACTTGGGTTAAAGAATGATGCGAACTATGCTAAGGATGACCGTATTCATGAAGAACTTGACTATTTCCATTCGATTGTCGATAGAATTGGATGTAAGGTGATTGATGTTTCGAATAAAGCGATAGAAGAAACAGCGAACGAAATTATTAAGATTGTTACTGAGAATCAACGTTAAAGAGGTGCATAATTTGCATATAGAGCCAGAGTTAATACATGAAATTCAACAGAAGAACGATATATTGGACGTTGTCAGTCAATATGTGAAATTAGAAAAAAGGGGACGAAACTACATCGGTTTATGTCCCTTTCATGATGAAAAGACTCCTTCGTTTTCTGTCTCGGTAGAAAAACAGATCTGCCACTGCTTCGGCTGTAAAAAAGGTGGTAATGTTTTTCAGTTTATAGAGCAGATTGAAGCCATCAGCTTTATAGAAGCGGTGAAGATACTAGGTGAGCGTGCAGGGATAGAAGTTAAGACTGACGACGGTACGCCTCAAGCAGATAATGAACAGAGCAAGATGATTGCGATGCATGAAGCGATGGCACATTATTATAACTATGTGCTTAAGGCGATTGAACAAGCTGAGCCGGCACTTAAGTATTTGTATTCAAGAGGATTTACAGATGAACAGATTGCACGTGAGAAAATAGGTTATAGTCCTAACGTGTCAACATTTACCCGTGATTATTTAAAGAATAAAGGCTATGATGAGGCACTTGCCTATGATGCAGGTCTGCTGAGTCGTAATGAAGAAACGATATCCTACTTTGACCGGTTTAGAAACCGTATCATGTTTCCTATCAAGGACTTCCGCGGTAAAGTTATCGGTTTTTCGGCGCGCTCGATTGATGGGAGCGAACCCAAGTATTTAAACAGTCCTGAAACTTTAATTTTCCAAAAAAGAAATGTGCTTTATCACATTGATGTTGCAAGAAAACCGATTCGTAATCAAGATGAAGTTATTTTGCTGGAAGGATTTATGGACGTCCTTAAACTTAATGAAACTGGAATATTAAACGCGATTGCAACGATGGGTACGGCACTTAGCCGTGAGCATATCCTACAGCTGAAGAAACTGGCATCGAATATTACATTGATGTATGATGGCGACCGAGCGGGTATCGAAGCCACTCTTAAAATCGGTAAGCAGTTAAATCAAGAAGGTATGAATGTATTTGTTGTACCGATGAAAAAAGGATACGATCCTGATGAGATGATTACAGAACTTGGAACGGATAAATTTTCAAGTTATTTTAATCATAATAAGCTTACTTATGTGAGCTTTTATATGCGTCATTATCTCGATGAAATTAAGAATAATGATCTTGCCTATGAAAAACATTTGAATAACGTTATCGAAGATGCTAAACTAATGAATTCCGAGCATTTACAGAAAAAAGTATTGCATGAAATCACCGAGTTGTTTAATGTAGACTTTGACAGCTTAAAATTCAAAGTACAGAAGGATAATAGAATACAAGCGCGTATGCCGACATTTGAAAGTGAGACACTGTCACGACAATTGTTAGCTGAGCGTACTGTGCTGAAATATTTTATGAATGATCGTATGCTTTTTATGCAATTTGAAGATCAGATTACAGAAGAGCATTTTAGCGTCAAAGTTCATAAGATGATTTATAAAGCATTAAGTGGGTACTATAAAATAGAAGAGACATTTATGCTAAGCAAATTCTCATCACATGTTCCACATGAATGCCATGAAACTTGCCTGAAAATTGATGCTATGCTCGTAAATCATGAGCCTTCTATCGAAGAAGTCAATGATTACCTTTATGTCTTTCAGCAGGAACCGAAAGAAATAGAACAGCTGCAATCGTTAAAGGCACAACTTAGTGATGCTGTAAGTACAGAGAATCATGAAAAGCGTGCGCAGCTTATGCGTGAAATTATTAATTTACAACGACAAAAGAAACAGTAGATTCTACAGGGGGTTAAACATTATGGCCAAAAAAGAAACGAAAAAAAATAAAGACGATGTATTATTAACAATTGACCAGGTTAAAGCACAGTTGATAGAGACTGGTAAGAAAAATGGTCATCTCAGTCACGAAGAGATTGCAGATAAACTGCAGAACTTCGAAATGGATTCTGATCATATGGATGAATTCTTTGAAGCAATTGCTGAGAATGATATTACATTAATTAATGAAAAAGATGCACAAGATACGGACGACAAGATTAATTTAAACGATCTTTCAGCACCACCAGGTGTTAAGATTAATGACCCTGTACGTATGTATCTAAAAGAAATTGGTCGTGTAAATTTATTAAGTGCAGAAGAAGAAATTGAACTTGCGAAACGAATTGAACAAGGTGACGAAGAAGCGAAAGCGAGACTTGCAGAAGCAAACTTACGTCTTGTGGTTAGTATTGCGAAGCGTTATGTTGGGCGTGGTATGCTGTTCCTTGATTTGATTCAGGAAGGAAATATGGGTCTTATAAAAGCGGTTGAGAAATTTGACTTTACAAAAGGCTTTAAATTTTCGACTTACGCAACGTGGTGGATTCGTCAGGCGATAACACGTGCAATCGCTGACCAGGCACGTACAATTCGAATCCCGGTTCATATGGTTGAAACAATCAATAAATTAATTCGTGTACAACGTCAGTTACTGCAAGATTTAGGTCGTGATCCTTCTCCAGAAGAGATTGGCGAAGAAATGGATCTGCCAGCGGAAAAAGTAAGAGAAATCTTGAAGATTGCTCAGGAACCAGTTTCTCTTGAAACACCGATTGGAGAAGAAGATGACAGCCATCTAGGTGATTTCATTGAGGATCAGGATGCACAAAGTCCCGCAGATCATGCAGCTTATGAACTTCTGAAAGAACAGTTAGAGGACGTACTTGATACCCTGACGGACAGAGAAGAAAATGTCCTGCGCTTAAGATTTGGACTAGATGATGGTCGTACACGCACACTTGAGGAAGTTGGTAAGGTGTTTGGAGTAACACGTGAACGTATCAGACAGATAGAAGCAAAGGCACTCAGAAAGTTACGTCATCCATCAAGAAGTAAACGCTTAAAAGATTTTATGGATTAATTAAATTAAATTGTGAAAAGTCTTTGACAATCCTACTTTTTAATATAAAATAGATATGTATATGGTGAATTTAAAGGGAGGTTAATTGAATGAATCGTAATCCAGTGATACCGTTTATACTTATTATGCTTATGGGTGTAGGTCTTATTTTCTTTATGTCAGCACACGGTGCAAACAAAGGAGAAGAGAAGGGCGAAGACGGTGCTAAAACTGAACAGAAATTTGATGCAAAAACATTTGCTAAAGACAACTGTACTTCTTGTCATGGTCAAAACTTAGAAGGCGGTATGGGTCCTAAATTAGCGGGGAACTCTAAAGACGCAGGTGCTTTAAAGAAAGTTATCCGTGAAGGTAAAGGTGCGATGCCAGCACATGACGAAGCAACAATTTCTGATAAAGATCTAGATACTTTAGTTAAGTATCTTAAAGATGGTGCTAAATAATAATTTACAATATGAGAGGATGGGACAACGTTGTCTCATCCTCTTTTAGATTGAATGAAATGAAAGGATAAACGCGATGATAAATAACAGATTATTGGCAGTTGCAACATATATCAATCACGAAAAATTAGCAGATATCGGTTCAGACCATGCGTATCTTCCGATATATGCAATAGAACAAGGCAAAGTAAAAAGTGCTGTTGCAGGTGAAGTTGTAAAGGGTCCATTTATGTCAGCAGTAGAAAATGTAAAGAAGTATGCACTGGACAGTAAGATAGATGTCAGACTTGGAGACGGCCTTGATGTAATTGAGCAGAATGAAGTAGACTGCATTACCATTTGCGGGATGGGTGGTCCATTAATCAGTGAGATTTTAAATAACGGTAAAGGAAAACTTACACATTATCCGACACTTATACTGCAAAGTAATATTCATACAGAAGCAGTTAGGCGTAGATTGATAGCATTAGGCTACATGATAAAAGATGAAGTCATTATGAAAGAGCGTAAACACGTATACGAAATTATCGTTGCTGAACGAAATGATATAGACGTAACGTATAATGAAAGAGAGTTAAAGTTTGGTCCGGTGTTATTAAATAAAAAGGACGATGTTTTTAAGGAGAAGTGGTTACGTGAGTATCATCATCTGCAAACAGTATATGAAGCGATAAAATTAGAAGAAAGACACTCTGAAAAAGCATCACAGCTACTGAACGATATTGAAACTCTAAAGGAGGTCTTAGACATTGAAAATTTGTGAATTACAGCAGATTATTCATAACGAAATTCCGAAGTACACAGCGGAATCCTGGGACAATGTTGGACTATTAATCGGAGATGAATCGACAGAAGTGACAGGGGTTCTGACAACATTAGACTGTACAGAGGAAGTTATTGATGAAGCAATTACGTATGGTATCAATACAATTATTTGTCACCATCCGCTTATTTTTAGCGGCATAAAACAAATTAATGCCGGAGGATACGGCAATGTCATGCGCCATGCAATTAAGCATGATATTCAAGTGATTGCGATGCATACAAATTTAGATAACTACAAATATGGTGTGAGTTATATGATCGGTAAACAAATTGGTTTGAAGGATCAGAGGATTCTGTTACGTGAATCTAGAAAGCTTTGCAAATTACAGTTGTTTGTACCGAATGATCATGCCGCGCAAATGAAAGGTGCATTAGCGCAAATTGGTGCCGGACAAATTGGAGAATATGCACATTGCTTCTATACAACAGAAGGTACAGGAGAATTTATGCCATTATCAAGTGCAAATCCATTTGTAGGTAAGAAAGGTGAGATCCATTACGAACAGGAAATGAAGATTGAGTGTGTATTTGAACCTCAATTAAGGCAGCAAGTAGAGAAAGTCATTATGGATGTACACCCGTACGAAACGCCTGCATATGATATATTTGAATATGACGTTCCGGCAGATTATGGTACGGGGACTATCGGTAAGATTGAAGAAATGAAGGTTCACGAGCTTGCTGAAATTTTAAAAGATAAGCTTGATATTCCGTCTGTTAAAGTAATTGGTAATTTAAATGCCCAGCTTACGTCAATTTCTATTATTGGTGGTGCCGGCGTATCGTATATGGATCAAATTGCAGGACGAGCTGATGTGTTTTTAACTGGGGATATCAAGTACCATGAAGCACATGATTTACTGATGAAAGGACAAATCGCAATTGATATCGGTCATTATAGTGAATATGTAATGAGAGAAGGACTGAAAGCGATAATTCATGGCCTGATACCTGAAATTACAGTTATCGCATCAACGACAAATACTAATCCGTTTAATGAAATATAAATAAAAGTGCCATCGTCTACTGACGATGGCACTTTTGTTAATCTAATATTTTGACAGGGGCTGCGTTTTTAATTTTAGGTAAGATCTTTTCAACTGGTACACCAGACGTTTCAGGTATAGGAGTAATATTTAGTGGATCATAGCCTTTAATATAGTCAATCACTTCTTTAACGATTGGTGTAGGTGTAGAAGCTCCTGCTGTAACTGCAATCGTTGATTTTCCCTCAAGCCACTCTAACTTTAATTCACTGATATCTGAAATACGATAGGCTTCGGTATGTGCGATTTCTTTTGAAACTTGTGCGAGTCTGTTAGAGTTATTACTTTTAGGGTCACCGACAACGATTAGAACATCCGCACTTGGAGCCTGATTTGCAACGGCTTCCTGTCTCACTTGTGTTGCGAGACATATTTCTTCATGCACTTCAATATGCGGAAACTTCTCTTCTAAGTCTTCCATCAGATGTTTAACATCCCACTGACTCATTGTTGTTTGATTTGTTACAATGAGTTTCTGATCATTTAATGATTCAGGTAATTGTTCGATATCCTGCTTGTTTTCTACAAGGTGAACGATATCCGGAGCAACACCCACTGCTCCTTCAGGTTCAGGGTGACCTTTCTTACCGATATAGATGACATGATATCCGTCAGCTTTCTTACGACGAATCAATGTATGTGTATTTTCAACATCTGGACAAGTGGCATCGATACAGACAAGGCCTTTTTCTTTTGCAAGACGTTTTACTTCTGGACTTACACCATGTGCTGTGAAGATGACCGTTCCAGTTTCAATCTGTTCTAAGATTTCAAGTCGGTTAGGACCATCCAATGTAATAATGCCGTCACTTTCAAATGCATCTGTGACATGTTTATTATGAACGATCATACCAAGTATATAAATAGGACGTGGTAGGGTTTTGTCTAAGGATGCGTTACGTGCGATGACCATTGCATCGACTACGCCATAACAATAGCCACGAGGTGTAATTTTAATGATTTCCATTATTGTGCCTCCAATTCATGAATCAGTACCATTATCATACCATTTATAATATGGTTTTAAAAATGTTTACTTTCTTTTTAGTAATGTTTCCTATATAATACATTAGATGAAGAAAAAGAGGAGGATTATGATGGACAAACACCCATTTGAACATTTTGAACTTGCACCATATTTAATAGAAGCGGTGAAGGATCTAAATTTCAACCAGCCCACAGAAATCCAGAGAAGAGTTATTCCAAAATTAAAAAAAGAAACACATTTAATCGGACAATCTCAAACTGGTACAGGTAAATCACATGCATTCCTGTTGCCGTTAATTAATAAAATTGATAAAGATTTAATTCAGCCGCAAGTGATTATTCTAGCGCCGACACGTGAACTTGCAAAACAATTATATGATGCAAGTGAACATCTTATTTCCTTTACTGAAGGCATTAAAGCAGGCCTGTACATCGGAGGAACAGATAAGAATAAAGATATACAGAAATCAAAAGTACAGCCACAAATCGTAATTGGCACACCAAACCGTATTAAAGATCTAGCGGAGGAAAATGTACTGCATATTCATTTGGCGAATGCAGTGGTAATTGATGAAGCGGATTTAATGATAGATCTTGGATTCTTACCAACAGTTGATAAAATTGCTGCGAACGTATCACGTGATGCTCAGATTGCTGTCTTTTCAGCAACGATTCCTAAAGCATTACATCCATTTTTAAACAAATATCTATCAAAGCCGGAATTTATCGAAATCGAACCAGATAGTAAGACGAATAAGAATATTACCTTCTACCTCGTTCCAACAAAGAGTAACGACAAAAAAGAGAAGCTAGTGAGCGTTATGAACACGTGTAACCCATATTTAGCCATTATCTTTGCGAATAGTCGTGACCGCGCAGATGAACTTGCTGAGTACTTACAGGATCAAGGAATGAAAGTAGGTATCATGCACGGAGGACTGGCACCTCGTGAACGTACTCAGATGATGAAACGTGTCAAGAACTTAGAATTTCAATATATTATAGCAAGTGACCTTGCAAGCAGAGGGATTGATATTGATGGTGTAAGTCATGTATTTAACTATGATATTCCAAAAGATATCGATTTCTTCACACACCGTGTAGGGCGTACAGGACGTGGTAATTACACGGGCGTTGCGATCACACTTTACACGCCTGACGAAGAAGACTTAATCAACCAGATTGAGAAAAAAGGGTTCTCATTCATTCATTCGGATATTAAAAATGGTGAACTTACAGAAATTAAGGATCGTACTGAGCGTAGAAGTCGTCAGAAAAAAGAAGATAATATTGAAAAATCTTTAGTTCATAAAGTGAAAAAGAAAAAGAAAGTAAAACCAGGTTATAAGAAGAAGTTCAGATATGAATTAGATAAGGTTAAACGTAATGAAAAGAGAGCGCACTCCAAACGTGTAAACAAGCAGAACAGAAAAGGTTAAGGTGAAACTTATGTTAATCGGATCACATGTTTCAATGAGCGGAAAGAAGATGCTCCTGCAGGCATCAGAAGAGGCGGCAAGCTATGGTGCTTCTACCTTTATGATTTATACAGGTGCACCTCAAAATACTCGACGTAAAGCAATTGAAGACTTAAATATTGAAGCAGGACAGGCACATATGCAAGCAAACGGTTTATCAAATATTGTTGTCCACGCACCATATATTATCAATATTGCAAATACAGTAAAACCTGAAGTATTTGCTTTAGGTGTTGAATTTTTACAAAAGGAAATCGAGCGTACTGAAGCACTTGGTGCAAAAGATATTGTGCTGCATCCAGGTGCACATGTAGGAGCTGGAGAAGAAGCAGGTATTAAGAAGATCATCGAAGGTTTGAATGAAGTTTTATCGAATAATAACGATGTGCGTATTGCACTTGAAACAATGGCGGGTAAAGGCTCTGAATGTGGTAAATCATTTGAAGAACTTGCCGAAATTATTTCAGGTGTAACACATAATGAACGACTCTCTGTATGTTTTGATACATGTCACACACATGATGCGGGATATGATATTATCAATAACTTAGATGGGGTATTACAGGAATTTGATGACGTCGTTGGATTAGATCGTATTAAAGTTGTGCATGTGAACGACAGCAAAAATGTTACAGGTGCAAGAAAAGATAGACATGAAAACTTTGGTTTCGGAAATATTGGTTTTGATGCATTAACAAAACTCGTTTATCATGAAGCATTTGAAAATATTCCTAAGATTCTAGAAACCCCTTACGTTCAAGTTGGAGACGATAAGAAAAATAAAAAACCGCCTTATAAATTTGAAATCGATATGATTAAAAGTAGAACTTTTGATCCTGAATTATTAGAAAAGATTAAATTGCAGTAGAATTTGACAATAGAAACAGGGATTAATCTATGATTAATGCTTGTTTTTGTTTATAGAAGGATGAGGATATGGAACCCGTATTTGAAATTAAAGATGTATCTTACAGTTATCCAGATAAGAAAGCGTTATCCCATATTAATATTAGTGTCTATCAAGGTGATTTTCTGGCAATTGTGGGTCCGAATGGGTCTGGGAAATCAACTTTGCTGAAACTGATACTTGGTATCTTGAATTTGCAGGATGGCAGTATTCTGATGAATGGTACGGACATTCGCAAGCTAAAGAATCGTACGGGCATTGGTTACGTGTCACAAAAATCAAATGCAGGGAATTCAGGTTTCCCGGCAAATGTTTTTGAAGTTGTAAGAAGCGGTTTAATACAGATAAAACCTATGTTTAAAAGATTTGACAAGAATGATCATAAAAAAGTGGATGACATTTTAAGACGTCTCCATATCGATCAGCTAAAAGATAAAAATATATCTGATCTTTCTGGTGGACAACAGCAGCGTGTATATATCGCGCGAGCCTTGATATCAAATCCATCGGTGCTTGTGCTCGATGAACCGACAGTAGGGATTGATGCAAAAAATGTGGCGGAATTCTATGCGTTACTTGAACAGCTGAAACAAGAAGGTATCACAATTCTACTTGTCTCCCATGATATTGGTGTAGTTGTTGATACAGCAACACAAGTCGCTTGTCTCAACGAACATCTGCATTTCCACGGAACAACACATCAATTTAAATCGCTTGATGAAGTAGAAATTTCTAAAATTTATGGTCATCCTGTACAGTTCATCGATCATAGTGGACATGATAGGGAGTGCTGTTTATGAGTCTGATTGATGCGCTAATAGAATTTGACTTTATTCGTTATTCATTTATATCTGGAATCCTGATTGGATTACTTGCACCATTAATAGGAACTTTTATCGTTGTAAGAAGACTGTCATTAATAGCGGATGCACTCAGTCATGTTACACTTGGTGGTATCGCATTTGGTATGTTATTGACTAAAGTATTGGCATTTACGATTAATCCTGTATGGACGGGGATATTATTTTCAATTGCAGGTTCACTTATGATCGAAAGATTACGAAGTGTCTATAAACATTATCAGGAGCTTGCAATTCCGATAATTATGAGTCTTGGTATCGGATTGAGTGTTATATTTATTTCTTTTGCAGATGGTTTCAATCAGGATTTATTCGGCTATTTATTTGGAAGTATCAGTGCAGTAACGTTCAATGATGTTGTAGTCATCTTTTCTATTTTTATAGTCGTAGTGTTGTTTATTGGACTGCTGTACAAAGAATTATTCATCCTTTCATTTGATGAAGAATATGCTTCGATTATTGGCGTGCCAAGGTATGTACATATTTTGTTTATGCTTATGGTCGCGCTTGTTATCTCTGCATCTATGCGTGTCGTGGGAATACTGCTAGTATCTAGTTTAATTACGTTACCTGTCGCTAGTGCCATGCGACTGACAAGAAGTTATAAAGAACTGATGGTATGGAGTGTCGTCATCGGTGAATTTGCTGTTATTGCTGGTTTAGTAACAGCATTCTATCTTGATATAACGCCAGGCGGTGTTATTGTCATGTTACTTGTAGCGATTTTGATATTATCGATTATAATCAAGAAAAATAAAGAAAAAGCAGGTAGTTTAAATGGAAATTAATGATGCAATTCAAATATTGAAGGACAATGGGCACAAATATACTGACAAAAGAAAAGATATGATTACTCTTCTGCATGATAATAGTAAATATTTAAACGCTAAACAGATGCAGCAAGCTCTGAACGATAAATATCCTGGTATTTCATTTGACACAATTTATCGCAACCTACATCTATTTGAATCATTAGGGATTATAGAAACAACTGAGTTAGAAGGAGAGAAGAAGTTCAGACTTGCCTGTAGTCATCATCATCATCATCATTTTATCTGCAGGCATTGTGGAGATACGCGTGTTGTGGAACATTGTCCAATTGAAATATTTAAGGATGAACTTCCGGATGTTGAAATAGAAAGTCATAAAATTGAACTCTATGGATTATGTGAAAAATGCAAATAAAAAAGATGCCTCTCGGCATCTTTTTTATTTTGTATTAAAATGTTGTTGAATAAGTCGATTCGTTTCAATCCAGGAGTGCACACGAAACACATCTTCAGGTAACTCTGCCTGGTTGTATGGTGTATCAAACAGATAGACCGGAATATCAAGCGCCTGTTGAATATCAAGTGCATTATCAAGTTTATCTTCAAAGAAAGCATCTACCTTTAGATTGCGCGCCGCTTCAATTTTATTATGCGAACCTGTAAGTTCGATATGGTGATAGGGGATATTATGTCTATCAAACCAATCATAGGTGATATCTGTTAGTAAAGTATGTCTTGCACTGATAAAGAATAGCTCAAATTGTTCTGACCACTGTCTTAATATTAAATCCGCATCTTTATGCACAGGCGAATCTTTATATAAAGCACGCTCGTTTTCTTTGAACCACTGTGCAACTTCATCATTGCTAATGCCTAATACAGTTGTTAGTTCGTATGCAGTAATATCTTCGTACTTAAAGTGGGGGTTAAAGGATTTCTGAAGATATGGGACAAGTGCTGTCGGACATGTGACAGTACCATCAATATCAATGCCAAATCTTATTTTATTTTTCTGCATTCGCTAACTTTTCTGCTTCCTGTTTTTTAAAGTATTCTTCAGCAAGTTTGTCGATTTCCATCTTCAATTCTTCAACCATTGTCTCTTCAGGCACTTTTCTTACCGTCTTACCTTTCATAAACAATAATCCTTCTCCACGTGCCCCTGCGATTCCAATATCAGCTTCTCTTGCTTCTCCCGGGCCATTTACAGCACACCCTAATACTGCGACTTTGAGCGGTGCTTTGATCGTTGAAATGTATTCTTCAACTTCGTTGGCAATTGAAATTAAGTCGATTTCAATACGACCACAAGTAGGACATGAAATAAGCGTTGCTGCATTACTTGCCAGACCGAAAGATTTCAGTAGTTCTCTCGCCACTTTAACTTCTTCTACAGGATCTGCAGATAATGAAATACGTAACGTGTTACCAATACCTAAACTCATAATTGCACCGAGACCTGCTGCCGATTTTACAGTCCCTGCAAATAATGTTCCGCTTTCTGTAATACCTAAATGTAGCGGATAATCAAATGCTTGCGCAGCTTTTGTATATGCCTCGATTGCTAAGTTAACATCACTTGCTTTCATCGAAACGATAATATCATGGAAATCCAGGTCTTCTAATATTTTAATATGATGCAGTGCACTTTCCACCATACCATCTGCTGTAGGATAACCATATTTTTTCAATATATGCTTCTCAAGCGAACCTGCATTTACTCCGATACGAATTGGAATACCTTTCGCTTTACAAGCTTTTACAACTTCTTCAACTTTTTCACGGCGACCGATATTTCCGGGATTGATACGAATTTTATCTGCGCCACCTTCAATTGCGAGCAATGCAAGTTTATAGTCGAAATGAATATCGACGACTAATGGAATATTAATTTGTTTTTTGATTTCTGCAATTGCAAGTGCATCTTCTTCTTTAGGACAGGCTACACGGACAATTTGGCATCCCGCTTCTTCAAGACGTTTGATCTCTGCAACTGTAGCTTCAACATCATGTGTCTTCGTTGTCGTCATACTTTGGATTACAAGTTCATTTGAGCCCCCAATAGTAAGATCACCGACTTTAACCGGGCGTGTATTTTTTCTATGTGTAATTTCAGGCATTATAATTCTCCTTCATAATTTAAACTTATTAATTACTATCCTTACTAGAATAACACTTCTATTATATAGTTGGAAATCAAATTTGTTTAGCTTTATGCTTGTTTTTCGGTAGATTCTTGATAGTTACTAGGTTAAGTATTATTAAAGCAATCCATGAAGCTATTGTTAAGACGACAGAGTTTAGGATAATACCGAACAGCAATATTAAAGTAGGCAGTGTGAGCAAGAATGTATTGATTTTCAGCCAGTTCATATAGCGTGATTTTTTGTTTGATTTATTTGAAATGATATGGCTGACTATGCTTATGATGATAATCTTTAATATAATAATTACATATTGGGAACTGATTATCAGTATTGCCAGGATGAAGAAATAAAAATAAATCGAGTCTGTAAATGTTTTAAGAAACTGAATCAATGTCTCCTTATCCTGGAACATATTGATGTTTGAATATTTTACACGTGAGCTTTTACTGATTAAAATTTCATCCTTATCTAAGATGATAAAGTTTGAACGTGGCTGTACATTTTTTTCGGTGAAAAATAAAGTGACTGCACTCAGTTCAATCTGCTTTTCCTGTGAAAGGATAAGCGAGTGATCTACAACTTTAAAATCTGGAATAGCAGAAAGTTCCTCATGACTAATATGATTAATAGACTGAAATGTTTGAAAATAATTAATCATTGCTGGCGAAGACATGGCTATTGAAAGTATCAATATATGTAGTAAAATATATCTCATCTTGACAATTCTATATAAAGGATATCGTTTTGGCTGGAATAAACGTTTTAGATGTTGTTTATACAATGGATTACCTCCTGACTTCTATTATTTTATCAGAAATCGTCTCAAAATAAGCAAACTATTTGAGAACATTCGATGAAATTGATACTATTTAATTGTAAACAATTTTCGTAAAACACAGGAGGATGATTTATTATGGCATTTGAACTACCAAAATTAGAGTATGCATATGATGCATTAGAACCACACATCGACAAAGAAACGATGGAGATTCACCATACAAAACATCATAATACTTATGTAACGAAATTAAATGATGCAGTGGCAGGTACGGAGTTTGAGAATGTATCTATTGAAGATTTAATGAAGAGAATTGATGAAGTTCCTGCAGATAAGAAAACTGCTGTAGTTAATAATGGCGGTGGTCATTATAATCACTCATTATTCTGGACATTACTTGCTCCAGGTAAAGAAGCAAAAGGCGAAGTTGTTGATGCGATTGAATCAAAATTTGGGTCTTTAGATGCATTTAAACAAGAATTTGCTGATGCTGCAGCTGGTCGCTTCGGTTCAGGCTGGGCATGGTTAGTTGTTAATAACGGAGAGCTTGAAGTAACTTCAACGCCAAACCAGGAGAATCCATTAATGGAAGGTAAAACACCAATCTTAGGATTAGATGTTTGGGAACATGCTTACTATTTAAACTACCAGAACAAACGTCCAGATTATATCGCAGCATTCTGGAATGTTGTTAACTGGGACAAAGTAAACGAATTATACTTAGCAGCGAAGTAAAGTTTTTAAAACACCGTTCTTATGAACGGTGTTTTTTTATGTTTATTATAGAAAACTGACAGCATTTCATATATTATAGAAGGATAATGTATCAATGGGGGATTTTTTTTGAAACGTGTTAAACAGGAATCCAATGAACTAAAGCAAAAACGAATGACTAATCGAAGAATCGGCGTCATTTTTATGGCAATTGTTTCCTTGCTTATAATTCTTGTATTAAGATTAGGTTATTTGCAGATTGTAAAAGGTGAAGCGTATCGACAGGCAGTAGATAATAATGAAAATATTGAAGTCAATGAATCAGTACCACGTGGAAGAATTTATGATAGGAATGGTAAACTACTAGTCGATAATATATCAAAAAAATCAATCACATATACAAGAGATCGTATGACGACGAGTAAAGAAATATTAGTCGTTGCAAAGAAACTGCAAAAGATAATTGATATGCCAACAGGGGCACTCACTCAAAGAGATAAGCAGGATTTCTATATATTGACGCATAAAGAAGCGATAGATCAATTGATGAAGAAAGAGAATACGTTACTTAAAAATGGAGAAATTACTGAAGAGACTTATAACACAGCGCTCTATAAAAAATTAACGGAACAGCAAATCAATAAACTATCGAAAAAAGAACTGCAAGTCGCTGCAATTTATAGAGAAATGTCTAGTGGCAGCCAATTAAGTCCACAAATAATAAAGAATGAAGATGTTACAGAAAAAGAATATGCATTGGTATCTCAGAACCTAGGGGAGTTACCGGGCGTCAATACGTCTATGGACTGGGATAGAAAGTATTTATATGGTGATACGCTGCGTACTCTGTTTGGTCGTGTATCCTCTAAAGAAGAAGGATTACCTAAGGAACTTACAGATTATTATTTAGCGAAAGGGTATTCTAGAAATGACCGAGTTGGGCAAAGCTACCTAGAATATCAATATGAAAATGTCCTGCGCGGTAAAAAGAAAAAAATGAGGTATATTACGAATAAATCAGGTAAGATTATCGATTCAGAAGTCCTCGCAGAAGGGTCCAGAGGAGACGACCTCGTTTTATCCATCGATATAGAATTGCAGCTCAAAGTAGAAAAATTAGTCGATAATAACATTCGAAAACTGAGAAGCATGGGTGCTAGAGATATGGATAAAGTACTGGTCGTTGTACAGGATCCTCATAATGGAGATATATTGGCGTTAGCAGGCCGTCAGATTGATAAATCAGGTAAGATAACCGATTATCATTATGGCACATTCACTTCACAATATGCAGTAGGGTCTTCGGTTAAAGGTGCTACGTTACTCACAGGATACAGTAATGGCGCAATTAATGTCGGAGAGACGATGACGGATGAGCCGTTAGTATTTAAAGGTGGGATACAGAAACGTTCTTATTTTAACCAAACTGGGAGTCTTGCTATTAATGATAAGCAGGCATTGATGCACTCATCAAACGTCTATATGTTTAAGACGGCGCTCAAACTTGCTGGACTCGATTATTCATCTGGAATGAGCTTACCAGATGATATAACTGAGGCAGGGCAGAAATTAAGAAAAGGTATGAACCAATTTGGTTTAGGTGTAAAGACAGGCATCGATCTGCCGAATGAAGTGACAGGACAAACTGGTATTCTAAAAAATAATCCAGGGAATTTTCTGGATTTAGCAATTGGACAGTATGATACATATACACCATTACAGCTTTCTCAATATGTATCTACAATTGCTAATGACGGGTATCGTATTCAGCCGCATATCGTCAGAGAAATTAGAGGAGCGTCTAAAACAGGTAAAATAGGTCCGATTAAAAGTCACTTTAATGGAAAAGTGTTAAATAAGATTAATAATACAGATAAAGAAATTGAACAAGTAAAGTCTGGTTTCGAAATGGTCTTTAACCAAGCAGAAGGGACAGGATATGCTAGTTTTAATGATACTGCTGTTAAAGCTGCAGGTAAAACAGGTACAGCTGAAGTAACTCAAGATGGTGAAGCTCGAGTAAATTCAACATATATAGGGTATGCGCCAGTGAAAAAACCTGAAATGAGTTTTTCTATCATTTATACGAATCAGCCAGTACCACCTCCATGGTTACCAGGTGGAGATCTAGGTAAAGAAATTATCAATGAATACTTTAAAGATAAAGAAGCAGCCGATAAATAGTCGGCTGCTTTTTAATTTGTGCGTTCTTTACAAAATATTTACAATACATTCACTCTAAATTAACAATAAATCTATATAGTTAGAAATGTAATAACAAATCAAAAAATTTATTCGTCTTTATATTAGGAGGATTCTTAACAATGAAAAAGTGGCAATTAGTAGGATCAACAACTGTTTTAGGTACTGCATTATTATTAGGTGCATGTGGTGGTGCAGCTGAAAATTCTGACTCAAAGAGTGAAGATAAAGCCACAGACACAGCAGCTAAAGATGTTAAAGGTGAAGTAAATGGTGACGGATCGTCTACTGTAGCTCCTGTTACTGAAAAAATTAACGAGCAATTCAATGCTGAATATCCAGATGTTACTGTTTCAATCGGTACTTCAGGAACTGGTGGTGGTTTCGAGAAATTTATCGCTGGAGAAACAGATTTCTCAAATGCATCTCGTGATATTAAAGATGAAGAGAAGAAGGCACTAGAAGATAAAAAAATCGAGTATACTGAATTCAAAATTGCAAGTGACGGTTTAACTGTTGCAGTTAATAAAGAGAATGACTTTGTTGAGTACTTAACGTTTGATGAGTTGAAAAAAATCTATTCTGGTGAAGCGAAAACTTGGAAAGATGTTCGTGCTGACTTCCCGGCTGAAGAAATTAAAGCATTCTCTCCAGACCAATCACATGGTACTTACGACTTCTTCAGTGAAGAAGTTTTAGATAAAGGTGAAATTACAGCTGAGAAAAATGCTGATACTAACGTTATCGTTAAATCTGTACAAGATAATAAAAACGGTGTTGGATTCTTCGGATATAACTTCTACCAAGAAAACAAAGATAACTTAAAAGCGGTTAAGATTCAAAAAGAAGGTAAAGGTGAAGGTGTTGAAGCAACTGAAGAAACGGTTAAAGATGGTTCATACCCATTAAGCCGTCCTTTATATATCTATGCGAAAAACGAATCACTTAAGAGTAATGAAGCATTTAAAACATTTATGAAGTTTACTCTAGATAATGCTAAAGATGCTTCTAAAGAATCAGGTTATGTGCCTTTAGAAGATAAAGTTTACGAAGAAGATCTAAAGAAATTAGAAGAAGTTAAATAGTTAATAATATATAAGAAATTTTTCAGGGACGAAATTTTTCGTCCCTTTTTAAAATGAAGGAGTCAATGCTATGGAAAATAAAGTATCTGTACAGGAATTGATTCAGCAGCGTCAAAGTAAAGGTTCTAAAAATATTATCGAGAAATTTATCCCGATAATACTTGCTGTAATTGCATCTATTTCTATATTAACTACAATTGGGATTCTGATTACATTATTAACTGAGACGATTACTTTCTTTACAAGAGTATCATTCAGTGAATTTTTCCTTGAGAAGACATGGAATGCTTTCGGACAGGATCCAAAATACGGAATTATCTCTTTAATTTTAGGAACATTGAAAGTAACACTTATTGCGACAATTTTTGCTGTTCCGGTTGGATTAGGCGCAGCGCTTTACTTAAGTGAATATGCAAGTGACAAAGTAAGAAGAATCATTAAACCAATTTTAGAGATTCTTGCAGGGATTCCAACAATTGTATATGGATTTTTTGCATTAACTTTTGTTACACCGATGCTTCGTTCTGTTTGGACAGACTTAGGTTCATTTAATGCAATCAGTCCTGGTCTAGTCATCGGTATTATGATTGTGCCAATGATTGCGAGTCTTTCTGAAGATGCGATGAGTGCAGTACCACAAGCAATTAGAGAAGGGGCGTTAGGACTAGGCTCAACCCGATTAGAAACGGCGCTTAAAGTTGTGTTCCCAGCTGCCTTATCTGGTATTTTAGCATCAATCGTCCTCGCTGTATCACGTGCAATTGGTGAAACGATGATCGTATCACTTGCAGCAGGTAGTTCACCAGAATTCTCATTAGATTTTACAAATTCATTGCAGACTATGACAGCATTTATCGTACAAGTTGCTACTGGTGATGCAACATTTGGTTCAGATATTTACTATAGTATCTATGCAGTTGGATTTACATTGTTTGTATTTACATTAATTATGAATATGATTTCACAATGGATCACAAACAAATTCAGAGAGGAGTATTAGAATGGAATTAATTAATCAGGAAAGAGTCGCGAAAAAACTCTCTGGACGTCTGACTAAAAACGCGATAGTTAAGTTTATTTTCTTCTTATGTACGATTATCGGATTAATTGTTCTAGCAATGCTTCTTTTTGACATTATCAGAAAGGGTGCAGGTTATCTAACACTAGAGTTCTTTACGAACTTCTCCAGCACTACACCTTCAAAAGCTGGTATTAAAGGGGCTTTAATCGGTACATTATGGCTTATGATGACGATTGCGCCGATTGCAATTACTCTAGGAGTTGCGACAGCTATTTATATGGAAGAGTATGCTAAAGATAATTTCTTTACACGCTTTGTTAAAGTAAATATTGCAAACCTAGCGTCTGTACCATCTGTAGTATTTGGTTTATTAGGATTAACACTATTCGTTCGTGGTGGCGGAATAGAAGCACTTTCATTAGGAAAATCTGTTTTAGCTGCAGCATTGACGATGTCTCTTATGATTCTGCCGGTTATTATTGTATCGTCACAAGAAGCAATTCGTGCAGTGCCAAATGCCATTCGTGAAGCATCTTTAGGATTAGGTGGAACGAAATGGCAGACGATAACGAACGTTGTACTTCCGGCGTCTATTCCTGGGATATTAACTGGAACGATTCTTGCACTATCCCGTGCAATTGGTGAAACAGCACCATTAGTAGTTATTGGTATTCCGACGATCTTTATGAAAACACCAGATAGTATTATGGACCGTTTTCAGGCTTTACCAATGCAAATCTTTACTTGGGCGAAATTGCCAAAAGCAGAGTTTCAGTTTGTATCATCAGCGGCGATTATCGTGTTACTTATTATTTTAATTGCAATGAACTCAATCGCTATATTTATCCGCAATAAATATCAGAAAAAATTCTAGCTCATTTTTGAGAGGAGTCAATATAATGAATTCAAAAGTAAACGTTATTAATAGAAATGAAACTTCAACTGAGAATAAGAAAATTGTTGCTGAAAGTCAACCTGCATTAACGAATAATGAAGATACGATAGTTACAGGTGAGACACCAAATCCAAATAATCGTAAGATCGTTTATCAGACAAGAAATTTAAATCTTTGGTACGGTGACCATCATGCTTTACAAAATATCAATCTTGATATTTTAGAGAATGAAGTAACTGCAATTATCGGGCCATCTGGTTGTGGTAAGTCGACGTATATTAAAACGCTCAATCGCATGATAGAATTGGTCCCTAGCGTGCGTACTTCAGGTGAAATTCTTTACCGTGGGGATAATATCTTTGATAAAAGCTATAAAGTTGAACATTTAAGAACCCGTGTAGGAATGGTCTTCCAAAAACCAAATCCATTCCCAAAATCTATCTATGATAACATTACGTATGGTCCTAGAATTCACGGTATTACTGATAAGAAAATATTAGATGAAATTGTTGAAAAATCTTTACGTGGGGCTGCAATCTGGGATGAGACGAAAGATCGTCTGGACAAGAATGCTTACGGCTTATCTGGTGGGCAGCAGCAACGTGTCTGTATCGCACGATGCTTAGCAATTGAACCAGATGTTATCCTGATGGACGAGCCTACATCAGCATTAGACCCAATTTCTACATTAAAGGTGGAAGAATTGGTACAGGAAATCAAGGATAAGTATTCAATTATCATTGTTACGCATAATATGCAGCAAGCTGCACGTATCTCTGATAAAACCGCATTCTTCTTAAATGGATATGTAAATGAATATGATGCAACAGATAAGATCTTCTCTAACCCAGCTGATGAACAGACTGAGAGATATATCTCAGGAAGGTTTGGTTGATATGAGAGAGATTTACGAAGAAAGTTTACAGCATCTGGAGGCAAGTGTTCTTAAACTGGCTGATGAAGTATATAGAGCAATCGAAAAAAGTATCAATGTACTGAGTGATAGTGATAAAGCGATGGCTAGAGAAATTATCGAACATGACCGTGTTATCAATTCGATGGAAAGTGATATTGATGACCAGATAATTAGTTTGATTACAAAGCAGCAGCCAATCGCTACAGATTTAAGGGTTATTCTTTCTTCAAGTAAAGTATCATCTGAACTAGAAAGAATGGGTGATAATGCTGCCAACATTGCTAAGATTCGTAAACGTGTGAAGATTGAAGATGCATATATTCTCACGCGTCTGCAAACGATGGGAAAGCTTAGTATGATGATGCTCGCTGATTTAAAGGAAGCCTATGAGAGTAAAGATGTTAATTTGGTTAAAGAGATTATTGAGCGTGATAATGATATAGATGACTTATATAAAGAAATCATCAACAGTGCTTACTTAATTGATAATGATCCATATATTTCAGGTCAGGCCCATTTAGCAGGTAGATATCTCGAGCGCATTGGTGATCATATTACAAATATTGCGGAAAGTGTTTATTTCACGATTACTGGTGAAAGATTTGCCTAAATCACAAATTTACACTAGATAAATCATGCTTCTCATGGTATTATATAAAAGTCGTATGGATATTTAGAAACGTGAGGAGGGAACAACTATGCGCGTTAATGTTACTTTAGCTTGTACTGAATGTGGTGACCGTAACTACATCACTAAAAAAAATAAACGTAATAACCCAGAACGTATTGAAATGTCAAAATACTGTGCAAGAGATAATAAGAAAACTTTACACAGAGAAACTAAATAATATTTTAAACAGACACATTTTGTGTCTGTTTTTTTGTTAAATCATAAAATTTTGATCAGTTTATTGTATAATTATATATGGGTGATGTTATGACTAAGAAAGAGTTAAGGAAGGCAACGATAAATCAGTTAAAATCGTTAACAGACAAATACACTAAAGAAAATATGATCATTGAGAAATTAATAAAGCACCAAGATTTTAAAGATGCGGAGTCTATTGGTATAACGTTATCAATGGATCATGAGATGGATACACGATTTATTATCCGTTATGCACAAATGCTTGGTAAGACTGTATTTGTTCCAAAGTGTGATTACAGTAAACAACAAATGTATTTTACGTACTTTACATCTGCGGAAGATATAGTTGAAGATCGTTTTGGAATTGATGTGATGAAACATGATGACGGAAAAAATGAACAGCCAGCACTTCTTATTGTTCCTGGTGTACGTTTTGATGAATCAGGATACCGTATAGGTTATGGTGGCGGTTATTATGATAAATATTTAAGTACGTATGAAGGGCATACAATTAGTCTTGTATTTGAAGCGCAGATGGGAGAAGTGATCATTGAGCCACATGATATTCCCGTAGCGTATATCATTACTGAAGAAAGAGAATGGCATACAGGTACGAAGCAATGATAGAACAAAAAAAGATATGGAGAACGATTTATGAATACACAAAATACAGTGGTTTTGAGTACTTTACACACGGAGAAGCAGAAGACGATATATGGCTGATTAATAGAAAAAAGGGTATCATTAAAAGGGTTATCCTAAAAAAAGAGACAGCACAGTCCACACTCTTTATGGTACAAAAAATTATGGATCATTTTAATGATATTGAGGATACAGTAGGTCATATAATCAATAGATTTGAAATTATTCTCGTAAATCAGACAAATCATTTTCAGGATAACATGCCGAATCATATATTTATCGAACAGTGTAATGACGAGAGCGATTTAAAGCGCCTATTTGGACATCCATATCAGAAGATTACAGGCAAGAATAAGGATAAGGCAATTAAAACGTATAAGAAAAGTGTATTAAATGGAAATATGATTGAAAATGCAATCAGAAAGTTTTCCCCGCTGACATATTTAATTATGCTGCTCAATGTCGTTATTTTTATTCTTATGAGTATCGTTCAACATATTCATAAAGTAGAAATGATAATTGATAAAGGAGGGCTGACACATTTTAATTTTGTGCATGGAGATTACTATAGGATCATTACTTCTATCTTCATACACTTCGATGTGCAGCATCTGCTTTACAATATGATGACGCTTTTTATATTTGGTAAGCTTGTAGAATATTTATATACGCGCTGGCAATATTTATGTATTTATTTTATAGGTGGTATTATTGGTAATCTGATTTCTTTGACATTTGATAATATATCGATATCTGTAGGAGCCAGTGGTGCCATCTGTGCGCTTATCGGAGCACTGATGAGCCATTTGATATTCAGTGGAAAATTCGAGAAAAAATTTCTCATACAAACTTTTATCGGCATTCTTATCTTCTTAATTGGCAGTGCAATCTTTGAGAACGTAAATCATTATGCACATTTTGGTGGATTATTTGGTGGATTGTTCATTGCTTCAATGTTTTTTATTTATCGATACAATAAAAGATATTTCTATTATATGGCACTCGGCCTGGTTGTTATTTTAGGATTACTCATCATCAATATTTTTTCCGAGCGTGAACATCATATATACAATGAATATGCTAAGCAATATTTGATGGAAGGAAAAGATAGTGAGGGCATTGAGATTATTCGCAAGACCATTGATAGAGGCTATCAGAATGATGAAACTTATGTACTCTATGGCCTGTGGAAAACAAAGGATGAAGGTTTATCAAGTGGTTTGTTAGTCTGGTTAGATGCTCTGAAAAAGTATCCTAATAGTGAACGGCTGAACTTTCAGCTTGCATTAGCATACCGAGCAATGGATAACTACCCGAAAGCAGAGAAATATATTGATAAGGCCATTACAATCAATAAAAAGGAAGAATATATAAAATTAAAGAAAGAGATTCAGGAATTCAGGTGAGAAAATGAAGAAATTCTATGATGTACAGAAACTATTGCAAAAATTTGGAATTATTATCTATTTTAAAGATGAAAAGAATACGTTAGCGATGATGGATGAAGAGTTAAAGTCATTGCATGATGCAATGTTAATTGATAATGAGACTTATATCCAGGCGCGTTTACTGATCAATCAGAGAAGGATGAATAAACTATGATTTTAGCAGCAGATATAGGTGGAACAACTTGTAAGCTAGGTATATTAGACTCAAACCTTAATATTATTAAAAAATGGGAAATTGTTACGAATAAAGAGGATAACGGAACACATATATTAAAGAACATTTATGATTCATTTATTAAACATTTAAGTGATGTAAATTTAAACATTAAAGACTGCATAGGTGTGGGTCTCGGTGTTCCGGGTCCGGTAGATTTTAACAATGGCATCATCAATGGAGCGATTAACTTAAACTGGCATGGTAAGATCGATATTAAAGCGCAGTTTGAAGCATTAAGCGGATTGCCAGTATATGTAGATAATGATGCAAATGTAGCAACGCTCGGTGAAAAATTTCGAGGAGCAGGCAGAAATGAGTCTGATGTCGTATGTGTAACGCTAGGTACAGGCGTAGGTGGGGGTATCGTCAGTAATCATGAGCTTATTCACGGATTCAATGGTGCAGCAGGTGAATTCGGGCATATTACTGTAGATACGAAGCAGAGATTTAAATGTAACTGTGGAAAACATGGCTGTCTTGAGACGGTTGCAAGTGCTACAGGGGTCGTAAATTTAGCTTATCATTATTATGAAGAGCTTCAATTCAAGACGGTGATCGAAGATGCAATCAGAAATAAAGAGCTTCAGGCAAAGATGATATTTGATGCCGCAAAAGCAGGGGATGAGTTTTCGGTATATGTGATTAAGAAAGTAGCGAAGCACCTCGCTTATGCATTTAGCATTATCAGTGTCATGACAAATCCTAAGCACATTATTATTGGTGGGGGGGTCTCTAAAGCAGGACAGTTTCTTGTAGATCATATCGAACAGTATTATAAAGACTTAACATTCCTTCCAGCTTATGAAGGAACAAAGATTGTAACTGCTGAGCTAGGCAATGATGCAGGGATGATTGGTGCTGCAGGTTTAATCAAAATTTATATTCTAGGAGAGAAAATATAATGGCGATAATAGATGTTGTAATCATACCGATGGATGGAAAATCTATCAGTATCAGTAAATATGTTGCGGAAGTACAGAATATACTTGAAGCGATGAAACAAGAGGGAAAGATAGATTATCAACTGACACCGATGAGTACATTGATTGAAGGAGAGCTTCACGACTGTCTCGTAGCATTAGAACGCATTCACGAATCTCCGTTTCAGGCAGGGGTTGAACGGGTGTGTACGAATATTAGAATTGATGATCGAAGAGATAAGCAAAGAAAGATGAATGACAAGCTTGACGCTGTAAAGAAACATATGCATTAAAAAAAAGACATCGAATGATGTCTTTTTTTAATGGTGTAAAATTGGATATCCATAAGTGAAGATTGTTGCTAACGAGAAGAATCCAAAAGACAAAGTTGCAAGTAGACCAAAAATGATGCCTAATACATTTTTAGACTTTAATGAACTTAATAGTGCTTTTATTGAAAATAAGAAAACTAAAAACATTAGAATCGCAAAAATATTCACACCGATGTGAATTTTTACGCCAAAAACTTCAAATAGTTCGCCCGTGTTAATAAATGGCATAGTATAACCCCCATGATTTTCTTTTGTTATCATTAATATTGTATAATTAAAGTATATATTTGTCGAGTAAATTTTAGGAGGAATTCAGTTTGAAGAAAAAGAAAATTGCTTTAGGTATGATTGAAACGAACTGCTATATATTAGAGAATGAACAAGAAATTTTAATCATTGATCCAGGAAATGAAGCGGATAGGCTCATCGCTACAATCGGTAATACAGATAAAAAAGTAATTGGTGTGCTGCTGACACATGCACATTTTGACCATATTGGAGCAGTTGATGCAATATGTAGCTATTATCAGTGTGAAGTTTATATGTCTCAAATTGAGAAATACTTTTTAACAGACCCGCTTAAAAATGGTTCAGATAAATTCAGTCAATACGGAATAGAATCCACAATAGTGAAGCAACAGCCGAAATTTATGGATAATGGTTTCCATCAAATCGGAACATTTAGTTTTGAAGTACGACATACGCCAGGACATTCGCCAGGGAGCTTAAGTTTTATATTTAAGAATTTTGCGATTGTTGGTGATACTTTGTTTAAGGAAGGTATCGGAAGAACAGATCTTTATCAAGGAGATACGTCGCAATTACTCAATAGCATCGAAAGGGAATTACTTTCATTAGATGAAGCATTCATCATTTGTCCGGGTCATGGTCCTGAAACGACTGTCGGATATGAAAAAACACACAATCCATACTTATAGAAAAAAACCTTCCGATTCCGGAAGGTTTTATTCGTGGTGGCCAAAGCTTGGCTCTAATAAAAATGTAGAATAATAAGTGAAGCCTACGAAACACACGATTAAGTATGCTGCAAATATATACATGTACATTCTTTCTGATAAGTTTAAGTATCCAAGTAATACAAAAAATCCTGTTTGAGCAATGAATACAAATGACATCATAGACATTCCGCCTACATAGAACATTACTGCAAAGATTGCTGTCCAGAACCCTAAAGTTTTAAAAACCTTATCCATTTGGCAATTCCCCCTAATTTCAGACTCTTCATATCACTTATTATTATAAAGTTAACGATAAGATAAGTAAACCTTAATTTTACGAAATTTGTAACATCCAATTTTTTCTTTTTTATTTGTAAATTTAGATAAATTTATTTATTTGTATGATATTAAATAGCTTAAGAAGAAAGATCAAGAATAAGCTTATATGATAGATGAGGAGGTAGAGATGGAGAGATTATTCAATGAAATAATAGAGCAGGCAATTTTACAAAGTGCATCAGATATACACTTCATTCCTGGTGATAAAAGCATATCTATTAAATTTAGGATACAAGGTGATATTGAAGACTATAGCGACATCGACGATATATTATTTAGAAAACTACTTTCATATATTAAATTTACAGCACATCTTGATGTATCAGAAAAGAATAAGGCCCAGAGTGGCATAATACATTTTAACCTGAATAACTTACGATACAATATTCGCGCATCTACTTTACCTCGGTCATTAGGTGATGAAGCATGTGTATTGAGGATTATCAGACAAAGTTTTATAGATGAATATCAGACAGATGATCAAATATTGTTCAATCAAATGAAAAAATCAAGCGGTATAATTATCATTAGTGGACCAACTGGAAGTGGTAAAAGTACATTAATGTATCAACTTGTACATTTTGCGAAGAATACATTGAAACGACAAGTAATTTCAATAGAAGATCCTGTAGAACAGCATATTGACGGTATCATACAAGTTAATGTTAACGAAAAAGCAGAGATAACGTATCAAACCGCGATAAAGGCAATCCTTAGATGTGATCCAGATATCATTATGCTAGGTGAAATAAGAGATTCAGTCGTAGCCCAGCAAGTTATCAATGCAGGGTTAAGCGGGCATTTAGTTTTAACGACATTACATGCGAATGATTGCATCGGCGCATTATTTCGACTTAAAGAAATGGGAATTAATGCTGTTGATCTATATCAAAGTATTAATTTAATTATCAATCAAAGACTTGTAAAAAGAATAGATGGAAAGGAGCGTGTTTTAGCCTATGAATTTTTGACAAAAAAGGATATTGAAAAATATTTAAAGGATAAACATATAAACTATAGAACGCTGGCTGACATATTTAAGGAGATGTATGAAACAAATCAGATTTCACAACATGAATTTGAAAAATTTGATCTATAAAAATCGTCTGAGAATATATCACAAAGATTTCTTAATCAGAATTTCTGAAATGACAAATAACGGATTCACTCTTTATGAAGCAGTCTCTTTCTTGAATACGCAATATATAGAAATTGAAAAAGAGATAAAGGAAGAGGCATTAAAATTACTTGAATCAGGAAAGCAGTTATCCGAGTTGCTCGACTACTTTAACTATAGTGATGATATTGTAATGCAGGTACAGTTTGCTGAGCGGTACGGTGATGTAAATATGACATTGGGACGATGTTACGATTATTTAGAAAGTAAAGCAAGGCTTGCCTCACAACTTATAAAGACAATTCAATACCCTCTTATTTTAATCCTCATATTTATTGCGCTTATATTTACAGTAAACTTAACGGTACTTCCTCAATTTCAATCTATGTATGACACTATGGATGTAGATGTAGGGACAGAAATAAAAGTTATGACTGCAATTTTATTTTCTCTACCTTATATCATCTATAGTTTTATACTATTATTCATAGCACTTATTTTAGCTTATGCTTTCTATTTTAGGAAACAGTCTGTTGCTGGTCAGCTTAAAATATTATATTCTGTACCGCTGATTAAAGATTTGTATCGCTTGTACATTACCTATCGCTTTAGTGAAATGCTTTCTTTCTTTCTGTCCAATGGTGTGATGATGAAAAGAATATTGCAAATATTATCGTCACAGAATAAGAATGAAACCTTTCGATACATTGCACTCATGATCAATCATAAGCTTTTAGAAGGTAGACCGCTCCCTGATGCTGTCAAGGAGTTGAATATATTCGAGTCTTCACTTGTTCAATTTATGGAGCATGGAGAGCGAAATTCAAAATTAGATAAGGAACTAAAATACTACAGTGAATTTATATTTGATCGATTTCAACATCGATTATTACGCTGTATAAAAGCAATTCAGCCAGTAATTTTTATGATATTAGCATTGTTAATTGTGACCATGTATCTCGTCATCATATTACCGATGCTACAAATGATGGAAGGTATAAAATAAGGAGGAGTTATAGTGAAACGCATAGCGAGCAGATTAAAAAAACAATTTAGTAAGAATGAAGGATTTACTTTAATTGAAATGTTATTAGTATTACTCGTAATTTCGATTTTAATCATCGTTATCATTCCGAATATCGCTAAACAATCTAAGACAGTACAGGCTAAAGGATGTGAAGCTCAAGTAAAGATGGTACAAGGTCAGATTGAGGCATATCGAATTGATACGGGTAAAACACCATCTACAATAAATGAGCTTGTTCCTGAATATTTAAAAGAAAATCAAGTGAAATGTAAAGATGGAGCAGACATAATAATCAATAATGGTGAGGCATCATTAGGTGCTTAGAGCATTTTCATATATAGAAATGCTCATTGTACTAATGATTGTCACCGTAATACTCGCTGTTGTACCTGTAAACAGGTTTAAACTAGATGAAATAAAACATGAAGAGATTAATGATGAAATAATTTCACTACTAAATTACTATCAGACAAAAGCCATTGTATCTAAGGTGAATATCTATGTGTCATTTCCTCCGGGAAGTGACACCATTTATATTAAATCAGCTGCACTCGACATTAATGCTTCCTATCAAATAGATGATGGTTATATTGATCGGCACAATAGTTCGAATAATATGCAGTATTATTTTGATGGGAGAGGGATTAATAAAGGTGGCTCAGTTATTTATCATATAGGCGATAAAAAATATCGTCTAATCTTTCAGATTCATTGGGGGAGAATGAGAATTGAAACGTTATAGTGGTTTTTTATTGATAGATAGCATGCTGGCATTTTCTGTCATCATCCTAATCGTAATGCTGCTACTTCCAATGTACAACGAAATGTCCATGACATATCAGAGGAAGCAAGCTACGCTTGAAAAGATTCGGTTACTGTATATGCATATCGTAATTAGAGAAGGAGAATACACACGTGAAGCAGATACAATCTGTATTAAAGCATCTAAGATATGCCATACGTTCAAATAAAGCATTTACGCTGCTTGAGATGCTTATTAATATGGCTGTAGTTATGATTGTTATATCAATTATACCGATGATCTTAATTCAGATATATCAATTTAACGGACGTTCTACAGATCATCACGATATAAATACGGCTTTATTTTTAAGGGAGATTGCTACTGAACTTAAAAATGCGAAGGACGTTACAGTTAGGGATGGCAAACTTCGAATAGCACTTCGAGCAGATTTGATTACATATGAATGTGTGCACGATCGCATCGTACGAAAAGTAAATGAGGAGGGTTACATCATCATGCTGGAAGGCATTAAGGAAGGAGTCTTTTTTATAGAAGATGAACATCTATACATATCTCTGCAATCAAAAAATGAATCTCTCGCAAAGAAATATCAGGTTCTATAATGGGTTTATAACGCCATATTTACTGATTCTATTATTTTTAACAGTCTTTTTTTTAAGTTATTATAGCAACAGATTCATGTTAAAATTAAAGACAATGGATCATCTTGAACAGTATTATTATGAAGAGATTCTAAAGTCTGTAGAAAAAAGAGGTGTTTAGTTGGCTTATGTACTTGTAGGATTTATGGGTGTTGGAAAAACAACAATCGGTAATTTATTAGCACGAAAGCTTGGGATAAAGTTTGTTGATATCGATGAACAAATTGAATTAGAAATGAATATGAAGATCAAGGATATATTTGACCAGTACGGAGAAACTTACTTCAGAACGTTGGAACATATCGTTTTAAAAAAACACATAAACATGAATATTATATTAGCTACAGGTGGTGGAATTGTCGAAAATCCGAACAATATTTCACTTTTAAAAGAAAATAAAATGAATATATGGGTAGATACGAACATTAACACTGTGTATAATAGAATTATAAATGATGCTAATCGTCCGAATGCGATGAATAGATCATTTGATGCTATTAAAGACTTGTACTTTGGAAGACGTTCACGTTATAATGAAATCGCATACATTAGCGTTAACAATGATGATGAACTGTCAGACTGTGTGCAGGAAATTCACAATTTTATTATTGCGGAAGAAGGAAGTTAGAGAGAATGATAAATCATCGCCGAAGGGGCATCGCTATATTAAACTCTCAGGCAAAAGGATAATTTCCGGACAAACCCTGTAATGAAGCAGGATAGCACTATGCTATGCTGTTTTTATTTTTAACAATTAGGAGGAATATCATGTCAGAATTAAAGAAAACACCACTTTATGAAAAATATCTGGAAGATGGTGCAAAAGTAATTGATTTTTCTGGTTGGGCTTTACCTGTTCAATTTTCTAGCATTAAAGAAGAACATATCACTGTTAGAGAAGGCGTAGGGATGTTTGATGTCAGTCATATGGGTGAAATTATTGTCGAAGGTGAGCATGCACTTGAATATCTTCAGTATGTACTTACAAATGATGCATCTAAAATGACTGATAAAAAAGCTCAGTATACAATGATCTGTAATGAAGATGGTGGTGTCATTGACGACCTTGTTGTATATAAATTAGGAGAGAATAAATACTTACTCGTAGTAAATGCCGGAAATACTGATATTGACTTCGAATGGTTAAAATCACATGAAAAAGATGGTGTAACAATAACGAACGTATCTTCTGAATATGGACAAATTGCAGTACAAGGGCCTAAAACTTTAGAAAAGCTTGCACCTGAAGTTAAGGAAGATATTTCGGAAATGAAATTATTTGAATTTTTAAAAGATGTTGAAATTTTCGGTAAAAACGTAATCTTAAGTCAATCAGGTTACACTGGTGAATATGGCTTTGAAATTTATTGTAAAGCCGAAGATACGGTAGCAATCTGGGAAGCACTGCTTAATTTAGGTGTTACGCCTTGTGGTCTTGGTGCTCGAGACACGTTACGTTTAGAAGCGGCATTACCGCTACACGGACAAGATTTATCAACTGATATAACACCTTATGAAGCTAAGATGGGCTTCAGCGTTAAACTTGATAAAGGCAACTTTATCGGCAAGTCAGTACTTGAAACTCAAAAGTCAGAAGGTGTAAAGCGTAAATCTGCTGGTATTGAACTGTTAGAACGCGGGATTGCACGTACTGACTATGAAGTGTTTGATAATAAGGATAATAAAATCGGTTATGTTACTAGTGGAACGCAATCACCATTAACTGGCCGTTCAATTGCTTTAGCATTAATTGATACAGATTTTACAGCAATTGATACAGAAGTTTATGTACAAGTTCGTAAAAAACGTATTCCAGCAAAAGTTGTTAAAACTCCATTCCATAAAAATTAAGGGGCGAAGAAAATGAGTCATCGTTATATACCATTAACAGAAACTGATAAAAAAGAAATGATGGAGACAATCGGTATCAACTCAGTTGATGAGTTGTTCCAGGATATACCTGAGAAAGTACGTTTCCAGGGCGATTTAAATATCAAGCCACGTAAATCTGAAACTCCGTTACTAAGAGAATTACAGGCGCTTGCAAACAAGAACGTAACGAGTGATACACATGTGTCATTTTTAGGTGCAGGCGTATATGATCATTATATTCCGACAGTGGTAGATCATGTGATTTCACGTAGTGAATTCTATACTGCATATACTCCTTATCAACCTGAAATTTCACAAGGTGAATTACAAGCCATCTTTGAATTCCAGACGATGATTGCAGAACTTACTGGTATGGATTGTGCGAACTCTTCTATGTATGATGGAGGTACATCATTTGCGGAAGCAGCAATGCTTGCATGTGGTCATACGAGAAATAAGAAGATTATTGTTTCAAAAGCAGTGAACGATCAATCACGCGCAGTATTACACACTTACGCAAAAGGTCAACATCTAGAAGTAGTTGAAATTGATGTGAAAGATACCGTTACGGATTTAGATGCTTTAAAAGCAGCAATTGACGAAGATACTGCATGTGTAATGGTGCAATATCCAAACTTCTTCGGAAGTATAGAGGATTTAGAAACAATCAAATCTTTCACTGAAGGCACTAAGGCCTTATTCGTAGTTTCGAGTAATCCGATGAGTCTAGGTCTATTAACACCACCTGGAGAATTCGGGGCAGACTTAGTTGTTGGAGATGCACAAGTATTTGGTATTCCAGCACAACTGGGTGGGCCACACTGTGGTTACTTTGCAGCAACGAAGAAGTTAATGCGTAAAATGCCGGGACGCCTTGTTGGACAGACACAGGATGATGAAGGAAACCGCGGATTTGTATTAACATTACAAGCGCGTGAACAACATATTCGTCGTGATAAAGCAACATCAAATATCTGTTCTAATCAAGCTTTAAATGCTTTAGCTGCGTCAGTTGCAATGAGTGCATTAGGTAAGAATGGCGTCTATGAAATGGCGAACCAGAACTTACAAAAAGCAAATTATATGAAATCACGTATGATTGAAGAAGGATTCGAAGTGCTTGAAGGAACAACATTTAATGAATTCGTAGTGAAATTTAATCATCCGGTTAAAGAGATTAATGAAAAGCTTCTTGATGAAGGTTTTATTGGTGGATATGACTTAGGTCAAGTTGAAGAGACATATCATAACCATATGTTAATTGCAGTAACTGAATTACGTACGAAAGAAGAAATTGATACATTTATCGCGAAAGTAGGTGTGTTCAATGCTTAAAGGAAGCTCTCCGTTAATTTTTGAACGTTCAAAAGAAAATCGTTTCAGCTATTCATTACCAGAATTAGAAGTAGAAAATAAAAAAGTCGAAGATTTATTAGATAGTAAGTTCATCCGTAAAGAACGCCCGATGCTGCCTGAAGTAGCGGAACTAGATTTAATGCGTCATTATACCGAACTTTCAAATAAAAACCATGGTGTAGACTCTGGGTTCTATCCACTAGGTTCTTGTACGATGAAGTACAATCCAAAGATTAATGAAAAAGTCGCACGTATGTCAGGCTTTGCGAACGCTCACCCGCTTCAAGATGAAAAAATAATTCAAGGTTCTTTAGAAGTAATCTACGATTTACAAGAACACTTAAAAGAAATTACAGGTATGGATGAAGTAACGCTTCAACCAGCAGCGGGGGCTCATGGTGAATGGACTGCACTTATGATGATTCGTGCTTACCATGAAGCGAATGGAGACCATAACCGCACAAAAGTCATCGTACCTGACTCAGCACACGGTACTAACCCTGCATCTGCAACAGTTGCTGGCTTTGAAACAGTAACCGTTAAATCAAATGAATTCGGGCTAGTTGATATCGAGGACTTAAAGCGTGTTGTAGGTGATGATACGGCTGCAATCATGTTGACAAACCCAAATACTTTAGGTTTATTCGAAGAAGATATTTTAGAAATCCGTGAAATCGTACATGCTGCCGGCGGTAAATTATACTATGATGGCGCAAACTTAAATGCGATTATGAGTAAAGTACGCCCTGGAGACATGGGATTTGACGCAGTTCACTTGAACTTACATAAAACGTTTACTGGACCTCACGGGGGTGGTGGACCAGGTTCTGGACCAGTGGGTGTGAAAGCAGATCTAGTGCCATTCTTACCAAAACCACATATCATTAAAGGGGAAGATGGTTTTAAATTTGATAACGACCGACCACAATCAATTGGTCGCGTTAAACCTTTCTATGGTAACTTTGGTATCTACTTACGTGCCTATACGTATATTCGTACGATGGGTCCAGATGGTCTGAAAGAAGCTTCAGAAGTTGCAGTGCTAAATGCGAACTACATGATGCGTCGTCTGCAGGATTACTTCGTATTACCATATGACCGTCATTGTAAGCACGAATTCGTAATTAGTGGATCTAAACAGAAGAAACTTGGTGTTAGAACTTTAGATATGGCGAAACGCCTGTTAGACTTCAACTTCCATCCACCAACAATCTACTTCCCGCTTAACGTAGAAGAATGTATGATGATCGAACCGACAGAAACAGAATCAAAAGAAACGCTAGATTCATTCTGTGATACGATGATTCAAATCGCTAAAGAAGCTGAAGAGAATCCGGATATCGTACTAGAAGCACCACATCACACGGTGATCGGTAGATTAGATGAAACATTAGCAGCACGTAAACCGGTTTTAAAGTATGAAGGTTCAAACGAGAAGTAGTATAAAAAAACAAGGTTAAGACGCATGTCTTAACCTTGTTTTATTTTGACTTAATTTTGCCAGTCCAGCCTTTATAGCCATTTTTAAGCATATAGATATCATTATATCCATGCTTCTTCATCATTCGTGCAGCACGATAGCTTGAAATACCGTTCGCATCGACGAAGTAGATGGGCTGATCTTTACGTAGACCTAGCATACGTGTTCTAAATATTGACATCGGAATATTTCTTGCCCCGATGATATGACCATAATCATAGTCAGCCTTCTCGCGTAAATCGATTACTTGTGCTCTTCTTAACCCTTGTTGAAACTCATCTTGACTTAACTCAGTAACAGCTTTACGATTAATAAAGTAATTAACAAGTATATAGATGAATAGTAAGAGAAGAACAATACCTAACACATACCAGAAATTCATACAGGTATTCCTCCTTTTTATTTCATAGATATATTATAGATATAATATACTTTATTTTCAAAGTATTTTTTAAAACTATAGACATACAGTAAAGAGGGTTGCATATGCAGGAAGAATGGTTGTTTATCAATACACACAATAATGATCCATATTATAATATGGCGATGGATGAAGCATTGCTTAACTTAGTAGCACAAGGAAAGCTGCCGCCTGTCATCAGATTCTATGGATGGAATCCGAAAACATTATCGATCGGTTACTTTCAAAAACTAGAAAAAGAAATTGATCTTGATAAAGTGTCTACCGGAGGATACGGACTTGTCAGACGTGCGACAGGTGGACGAGGAGTTCTGCATGATAAAGAACTGACGTACAGTGTGATCGTACCTGAATCTCATCCTATGATGCCGGAGTCGATTACTGCTGCTTATAAAGTGATTTCAACAGGGCTGTTAGAAGGGTTTAAGAATTTAGGGTTCCAGGCGGAATTTTCGGTGCCAAGGACGAAAGAAGATAGAGAACGCCTAAAAGACCCGCGAAGTTCAGTATGTTTCGATGCTTCGAGCTGGTATGAACTAGTTGTTGAAGGCAAAAAGATTGCGGGTAGCGCACAGACCCGTCAAAAAGGAGTGATTCTGCAGCACGGTTCAATATTACAGTCGATTGATGTAGATGAACTGTTTGATTTGTTCATCTTTAGTAGCGAACGACTGAAAGAACGTATGAAACGTAGCTTCTATTCCAAAGCAGTCAGTATAGCTGATCTGACCGATGAAGAGATTACCATTGCAATGATGGAAGAAGCATTTTATGAAGGGTTTGAGAAAGGTCTCGACATTAAGCTCAAGCCTTTTGAAGTAACTGCTGAGATTGAACAGGAAGTTTCTGTACTAATAGAAAAATATAGAAGTGAAGAATGGTTAAAAAGAAGGTAAGCGCATGCGCTTACCTACTCAATTGTTAATTTGTCAAATGCATCTATCGCATCGTGAAGCATCGCTTTACCTTGCGTTATTTTTTTTGTATCAGATGTTTCGTAGCCATTATGGATTAAACTGAACGCCTTATCAAATTTATGGTTCGCATCATTAACCTGGCGATGCACACCTGTAAATGTTGAGGGGGGTTCGCTATTTTTAAATACATGATTATATTGCTGGATTGTGCCTTTGACGTCGGATTTAATTGTGCTTAGTGTTTCTTTTATCTGGATATCATTCTGTTCTGAAAGCTTACTTTCAATCGTTGAAAAATCTTTAATCGCTAAGGCAAGTGAAGCTGCATAAGAATTAAAGTGCGTTGTATATTCATGATTAGCCATCTGCATGCTCCCTTGCAGCTGTTTTAATTCATTGTCAGTAGCATTTAAAGTGTTTTGCTTGGTGATTAAATCTGTTTTTTGATCTTCGATTTTTGATTTTAGTACTTTAATTTCCTTATTTAAGTCCTTGGATTTTTCGGTTAGGTCAGTTTCAGCACCTCCGCCACAGGCAGTAAGTGTTATAGTAGAAGTCATTATTAATGATAATATTTTGAATTTTTTCATTTTTTACTCCTCGAATGATTCGTTTTTCTAAATACTATGGTAACATGTATATATTCAGAAAATATAGTCAAAATACATATACTAAGGAGAAAAAGATGAAAATAGAAAAAGTCAGACATTTATTAGAAGAAAAGCAGCTGGACGCAGTCGTAGTCCTTTCACCACATAACAGAAGATATTTATCTGGATTCACAGGCAGTAGTGCAGGCTTGATCATCAGTAAGGAAAGAAACATACTCGTTACAGATTTCAGATACATAGAACAAGCAACGAAACAGGCACAATCTTTTGAAATCGTAAAACAAAAAACATCTTTACTAAATATGATAACTGAAGTAATTAAAGAGTTAGAATTAAAGACAGTAGGATTTGAAGGGAATCTTGTCACTTACCAAGAGTACATGCAGCTTGCAACAGGTGCAGAGCTTATTGATGTTACTGGTGAAATTGAAAAGATTAGAATGATAAAAGAACCATTTGAAATCGAGCAGATACAAAAAGCTGCGGATATCGCAGACGCTACGTTTGATTATATTTTAAAGATTACAAAACCTGGTGTAACTGAAATGTATCTAAATAATGAGATGGAGATGAAGATGAGAGCATTAGGTGCTACAAGTTCTTCTTTTGAAACAATTGTCGCATCAGGCATCAGAGGTGCATTACCACACGGTGTTGCAAGTAATAAAGTGATTGAATCTGGTGAAATGATTACATTTGATTATGGTGCACTTTATGAAGGTTATATTTCGGATATTACACGAACAATTGCAGTCGGAGAGCCACAAGACGAGATGGTTAAAATCTATAACATTGTTTTAGAATCGCAGCTTAAAGCACTTGACGAAATTAAACCTGGAATGACTGGCGTTGAAGCGGATAAAATTGCGAGAGACGTGATTGCAGGATATGGTTATGGAGACGCATTTGGCCATAGTCTTGGACACGGCATTGGACTTGAAGTGCATGAAAACCCTATGCTTTCACAACGTTCTCCTCATACTTTGGAAGAAAATATGTGTGTAACGCTTGAACCCGGAATCTATGTGCCAGGTTTAGGTGGCGTTCGTATAGAAGATGATGTTTTAGTCACTAAAAATGGTCTAAAGCGCTTTACACATTCCACAAAAGACCTTATTATTTTATAGTAGGTATATTGAGGAGGAAAATTCATGATTTCAGTAAATGATTTTAAGACAGGTTTAACAATCGAAGTAGATAATGGTATATGGCGTGTTATTGAATTCCAGCACGTTAAACCGGGAAAAGGTGCTGCATTTGTACGTTCAAAGCTAAGAAATTTAAGAACAGGTGCAATCCAGGAAAAGACATTCCGTGCAGGAGAAAAAGTCGGAAAAGCTCAAATTGACAACAAACGCATGCAGTATTTATATGCTTCAGGCGATCAGCATGTATTTATGGATACTGAATCATATGAACAGATTGAATTATCTGAGGATACAATTGAATATGAATTAAAGTTCCTGAAAGAAAATATGGAAGTTCATATCCAGATGTATGAAGGGGAAACTTTAGGTGTTGAATTACCGAATACAGTGACGCTTCAAGTTACTGAGACTGAACCTGGTATTAAAGGTGATACAGCTCAAGGTGCGACGAAAGCTGCTACTGTTGAAACTGGATACACATTAAACGTACCTTTATTTGTTAATGAAGGGGATACATTAATTATCAACACAACAGATGGTTCTTACGTATCTCGAGGATAATTTTTATGAAAGACATGTTTTTATACATGTCTTTTTTATTTTTATTGTTGAATTGGTCAGACCACTAGTTTACAATTGATTAGTAGCTAGTCTTAAAACTATGTATAAAGGAGTATCTTATGAATCTTGAACATATAAAATTACTGATTGATATGGTCGATAGATCAGAAATCACTGAATTTAATTATGAAGATAAAGAATTGAAGGTTGTATTGAAGAAAGAAAAAGAAAAGGTGGCAGCACCTGTAAAGCAACTGACACAGGAGCAAATTCAAGTTAAAGAGATAACTACGACTGAAGAACATAATGAAGATACTATTACGATTAATGCGCCTATGGTTGGAACATTTTATAAATCTCCATCCCCTGAAGCGGATCCTTATGTTAAGGTAGGGGATAAGGTGACGAATGATAGTATTGTGTGCATTTTAGAAGCGATGAAACTGTTCAATGAAATTCAAGCTGAAGTAAGTGGAGAAATCATTGAAATTTTAGTTGAAGATGGTCAGCTGGTAGAATATGGTCAGCCCCTCTTCAAGGTGAAGTGATATGAAGAAGGTATTAGTGGCAAATCGAGGAGAGATAGCGGTACGTATCATTCGAGCACTTAAAGATTTAGGAATCCAGTCCGTTGCTATCTATTCAGAAGCTGATAGAGATGCACTACATACACAGCTTGCTGATGAAGCATATTGTGTAGGTCCGAAACAGTCTAAAGACTCTTATTTGAATATCCCGAACATACTGATGATTGCGAGTAGTACAGGATGTGATGGGATTCATCCAGGTTATGGATTTCTAGCAGAGAATGCACGGTTTGCTGAAATGTGTGAGGCATGCCAAATTAAGTTTATCGGCCCAAGTCATCAATCAATCAGTAAGATGGGAATTAAAGACGTTGCTAAAAAAGAGATGATAAAAGCTGGTGTTCCAGTGGTGCCTGGGAGCGATGGGTTACTGGAAGATGTTGAAAGTGCGCTAAAACTTGCTGAAACCATGAGTTATCCGGTCATAATTAAAGCGACTGCTGGCGGTGGTGGCAAAGGCATACGTGTTGCCAGGAATGAGCAGGAGTTAAGAGATGGCTATCGTATGACAGAACAGGAGGCAGAAACTGCATTCGGGAATAATGGTTTATACTTAGAAAAGTTTATAGAAAATTTCCGTCATGTAGAAATTCAAGTCCTTGCGGATCAATACGGCAATACACTGCATTTCGGGGAACGTGACTGTACGATACAGCGTCGTATGCAGAAACTCGTCGAAGAAAGTCCTTCGCCATATATTGATGAAGCTACGCGATATGCGATGGGTCAGGCAGCAATTAATGCAGCTAAAGCTGTTAACTATGAAGGTGCCGGAACTGTTGAATTTATATATGATATAGATACGAAGCAATTTTATTTCATGGAGATGAACACGCGTATTCAAGTTGAGCATCCAGTTACAGAAATGGTGACAGCGACAGATCTTGTTAGATGGCAGATAAAAATTGCGAGTGGTGAAAAACTTACGATGACACAAGAAGAGATAAAGGTTAACGGTCATGCGATTGAATTTAGAATCAACGCAGAAAATCCATATCATAATTTTATGCCTTCTCCAGGGTTAATTACCCAGTATATTGCTCCTGGGGGTTATGGTGTCAGAGTAGATTCGGCATGTTACACAAACTACAGCATTCCACCTTTTTATGATTCGATGGTTGCCAAGCTTATCGTTCATGATAAAGACCGAGAAACTGCACTAAACTCAGCGTATCGAGCGCTCTCAGAATTTATTATATTAGGTATAGATACAACGATTCCATTCCATATGGCATTAATTCAGAATGAAACATTTCGTTCAAATGACTACAACACTAAATTTCTTGAAGACAACAATATATTGTCAGATTAAAAACGCGTTTAGCGTTTTTTAATTTCTGTTTTTATTTTATAATAAATTCATGGTATAGTTATTGTTATAGACAGGAGGTTATGTCATGATCGAAACAAATAAAAAAGGTAATCTTGGGACAGTTGAAATTGCGCCAAGTGTTATTGAACTCATTGCCTCAATTGCAGTTTCAGAAGTGAAAGGTGTGTCACTTGTACAAAAAAGTAAATCTTTAGAAAAGCTTGGTGTTAAAAATCAACGTGGTGTACAAGTTGATACGAAAGATGACACGATAGTTCTAGATGCGTACTGCGCATTTGACTATGGTACAAAGATTGCAAAGACTGCTACACTTGTACAAAAAGCAATCAAGAATGCACTAGGAAATATGACTGCGATTGAGCCGTCACAAATAAATATCCATATTGTAAATGTTAAATTTAAAGAGAATTAATCAGGGATGCTTGCATCCCTTTTTGATTGAAGGAGAAACTTTATGTCGAGAACAGAATCTAGAGAACATGCGATACAAATATTATTTCAGATAGAAAATGAAGCGCACGAAATATCAGTGGAAGATGCAACACGTTTTATCGTGGAACCTCCAAACAGAGATGTATTTGCTGATGAATTAGTTCGTGGTGTCAGTTCAAAACAAAATGAACTGGATGACAAGATTACGCCACACCTGAAGTCATGGGCATTAGAGCGCCTCAATAAAATTGACCGTATTATACTGAGACTAAGCGCATTTGAATTACTGTATACAGATGCACCAGAAAAAGTAATTGTCAACGAAGCAGTGAACTTAGCGAAGAAATTTAGCGACGATGAAAGCTATAAGTTTATCAACGGAGTTTTGAGTGAAATTATTAAAAATAAGGCGTAGTGATAATTATGGAGAAGTATCTAAGTGTAAGTGCATTAACGAGATATATTAAAACGAAGTTTGATAAAGATCCTTATTTAACCAATGTCTATATTAAGGGTGAACTGTCAAATTTTAAGCGTCATTCAAGTGGCCATCTTTATTTTGCATTAAAAGATAATGACGGTGTTATTAGCTGTATGATGTTTAAGCGTGATGCAGCACAGCTTACTTTCTCTCCAAAAGAAGGAGACAGTGTTCTTATTACGGGACGTATCAGTGTATACGAAAGTAGAGGGAGCTATCAACTTTATGCCAAAGATATTCGATTAGATGGTATTGGTATATTATATGAACGACTAGAAGCTTTGAAGAAAAAGTATTTCGAAAAAGGTTATTTTAATGTAGAAAATAAGAAACAGCTACCAAAATATCCTGAACATATCGCGGTGCTTACAGCGAGTACTGGAGCTGCTGTACAAGATATTAGAACGACGTTATCCAGACGCTATCCTTTAGCGGAAGTTACGTATATTTCAACAATCGTTCAAGGTGAAGCAGCAAAAGATGATATCGTCAATAATTTAAATGCAGCTGATCAGTTAGGTGCCGATGTTATTATCGTGGGACGTGGTGGGGGTTCTATTGAGGATTTGTGGGCGTTCAACGAAGAAGTTGTCGTCGAAGCGATATATGCATGTAATACACCGGTCATTTCTGCGGTGGGGCATGAAACGGACACTACACTCAGTGACTTAGTGGCGGATCACAGAGCCCCTACTCCGACTGCAGCAGCCGTAATGGCAACACCAGATAGCAAAGAGCTGCTCGTCGGGTTAAAGCAAGTAGATATCACGATGCTGCGCGCAATGAATCAAAGACTAAAGCATAATAATGAACGATTAAATTATCTTTCTTCATATTATATCTTTAAAAATCCATATATGCTGATCGAACAGAAGATGCAGAAACTAGATGAGTTTGAGCAGAGAATGAAGCATGCATCATTTAATTTGATCAATCAGAATAAGATGAATTTTCATTTCATTTCGAATAAAATTGATGCGCAGAAGTTGAATACGAAATTAAAGTATCAATATGAGCAGATTCATTCGATGCAGAATGTTATGGATCGAATGCTATCATATAAGCTGTCAAACTATCATCAGCAGCTCAAACACCATATTGCTTTACTGTCATCTTTAAGTCCAGCAGAGACTTTATTACGAGGCTATGCGATTGTGCGAAGTGAGGATAAGATTATTAAATCTGTAGATGATGTGAATGAACATGATTATGTACATATACAGCTTAATGATGGGGAAATTAAGGCAGAAGTGATGCATATTAATAAATAAGAGGTGATTATCATGGCTAAGACATTTGAAGAAATGATGCAGCAGCTGGAATCAATCGTTAAAGCGCTTGACGATGAACAGGTGAGTCTAGAAAAATCTATAGAACTGTATGAACAAGGTGTAAAATTATCTCAAGCCTGCCAAATGAAGCTTGCTGAAGCAGAAGCGAAGCTTACCAAGCTGAATAGTGCTGAGGAAAATCCAGATGAATAAACATTTTCTCCAAAATATTGAAGATGTGATTGCAGGGTTATATAACTCAAAGGACAACCGGTTATTTGACTCCATGCACTATTCATTAAGTGCTGGTGGCAAGAGGATACGCCCATTATTTGTCTTGACGACTATAGATAGTTTGGGTGGTAATGCTGTTGACGGTCTATCTTTTGGTGTGGCTTTAGAGATGATCCACACGTATTCGCTTATCCATGATGATTTACCTGCCATGGATAATGATGATTATAGACGAGGTAAATTAACAAATCATAAGCATTTTGATGAAGCAACAGCAATATTAGCCGGGGACGCATTATTGACAGACAGCTTTCGTATGATTACAGAAAGTAAGTTTGATGCAGATATCAAGCTGCCGCTTATAAGTCTGTTAAGTGAAGCTGCTGGCTCTAAAGGAATGGTTTACGGACAAATGCTTGATATGGAAGGCGAACATCAGGCACTCGGACTCAATCAGCTGGAACGAGTACATAGTTATAAGACAGGTGAGCTGATTAGAGCGGCATTCGTTGCAGCAGGGATAATCATGAAGCTTTCGGACGAAAAGATGCAGCTTCTAGACCAAATTGGAAGAAATGTGGGGCTCATGTTTCAAATACAGGATGATATATTAGATGTTGAAGGCTCATTTGAAGAGATTGGTAAACCTGTAGGCAGTGATGTCGAAAATGATAAAAGTACTTATGTTTCATTGCTCGGCCTTGAACAATCTAAAGCACTGCTGAAAGAAAAATTTGAACATACAGAAAAACTAGTACAAGCGTTACGTCCAGTTAATGATGGCTTGCTACAGCTTATAAGATTTATTATCGAAAGAAACAAATAATTAAAGCCTGCGAAGGCTTTTTTTATTTTTCATGACTTACAAAAGAGTGTTATAATAGGGATTACTAAAGTATAGACTGTAGGTGGGGAAGTAATGGACGTTACAAAGATTAAAGATCCTTCCTTTTTAAAGGATTTATCATATGAAGAATTAGATGGATTGAGTCAGGACATAAGAACCTTTCTAATAGAAAAGTGTGCAGTTACAGGTGGACATATTGGTGCAAATCTAGGGGTCGTTGAACTGACGATCGCACTCCATAAAGTATTTAATAGTCCAGAAGATAAATTGATATTTGATGTCGGCCATCAGGCATATATCCATAAGATTTTGACAGGTCGAGCAGAGCAGTTCGATACATTACGTCAATATAAAGGATTAAGCGGGTTTCCAAAGCTGAATGAAAGTAAACATGATGTATGGGAAGCAGGGCATAGTTCTACTTCTTTATCAGCAGCGATGGGAATGGCGAAAGCGCGTGATATTCAGCAGCAGCATTATGAAGTAGTGCCCATCATTGGAGATGGAGCGTTAACAGGTGGAATGGCCTTAGAAGCATTAAATCATATTGGTCATGATAAAACGAATATGACAATCATTTTAAATGATAACGAAATGAGTATCGCGCCGAATGTCGGGGCAATGCATAATATGTTCGGAAGATTAAGAACGAACTCGAACTATAATCGTGCTAAAAGTGATATTGATCTCTTCTTGAGCAAACTTCCAGGAGGACATAAGCTTAGAGATTCGGCAGATCGTGTGAAAGACAGTTTAAAATATCTTGTCGTCAACGGTATCTTTTTTGAAGAGTTAGGTATTAAATATATTGGACCGGTAGATGGTCATAACTATAAGGAGCTTGAGGAAGCATTACTGACTTCAAAACGCATTGATGGCCCAGTAATAGTTCACGTCATTACGAAAAAAGGGAAAGGCTATCATCCGGCAGAAAATGATAAGATCGGCACATGGCATGGTCTAGGTCCATATAAACTTGAGACAGGTGAGGTCTTGAAGGGAAGTGTACAAGGCCCTTCTTGGAGTCAGTTTTTTAGTGATACTGTGCAGTCATTTGCAGAAAGAGACAAGACGATCGCAGCCATTACGCCTGCGATGCCTGTCGGAAGTAAGCTCACGAAGTTTCAAAAAGAACTTCCGCAACAGTTTTTTGATGTAGGGATAGCAGAACAACATGCGGTTACAATGGCGGCAGGAATGGCTGCTAACGGTATGAAACCTTACGTTGCGATTTATTCGACATTTTTACAACGGGCATATGATCAAATGCTGCATGACGTGGATAGACAGAACTTACATGTAGTTTTTGGTATCGACCGCTCTGGACTTGTAGGTGCGGACGGGGAGACACATCAAGGTGTCTTCGATATCTCTTTCTTGACGCATATGCCGAATATGACTGTTATGATGCCGAAGGATGAAAATGAAGCGTATCACCTCTTACATAATGCATTTTATGAATATGAGGGCCCTATAGCGATTCGTTATCCCCGTGGTAATGGATATGGTGTGAAAGTAGATGCAACACCAAAAAGTATCGTGCGAGGCAACTGGGAAGTGCTTCATGAAGGCACTGATGTAATCGTATTAAGTTTCGGTCCGACATTAAAGCTCATTGAAGCAGTCAGAGAAGAGCTTCTAAAAGAAGGAGTCAGCATTGAAGTTGTAAATGCACGTTTCATTAAGCCTTTAGATTACCAGTATCTAGATGCCGCTGCTAAACGTAATATCCCTGTATTGACGGTAGAAGAAGCAATGTTAAGTGGTGGTTTTGGAGCAGCTGTTAGCAATTATTATTCTGATTTACACTTGAATGTCCACGTAACACGTATTGGAATCGACGATGAGTATATAGAGCATGGGGATGTTTCTATGCTGCTTGACGATATTGGTATTAATAAAGCAAATCTTATCCATGAAATAAAGCAGTTGGCGATATTACATGAAGAAAGTTAGGATAGATGAATATCTTGTAGCTCAAGATTATTATCAGACGAAGGATGCTGCAATGCGTGCAATAATGGCAGGACTCGTTTTTGATGATAATATACGTATTGATACTGCTGGTGAAAAGATTGATCCGCTAAAGATAAGAATACGAGTTAAGGATCAACGAAAAAAATATGTAAGTAGAGGCGGACTGAAATTAGAGAAAGCACTACAGCAATTTGATCTCGATATAAATGATCGCGTTCATCTCGATATAGGATCCTCTACAGGAGGTTTCACGGACTGTGCACTTCAAAATGGTGCAAAACATGTATATGCGCTCGATGTCGGAACAAACCAGCTGGATTACCGTCTTCGTATTCATCCGAAAGTCACAGTAATGGAACAGACAAACTTTAGATATGTTTCGCGTGATTTATTTGATCCTATTCCTGACTTTGTAAGCATTGATGTCAGCTTTATCTCCCTATCGCTTATATTTAAGACACTTGTCGAAGTTATTAAAGATGGCAGTGATATAATTGCGCTGATCAAACCACAGTTTGAAGCCCATAAAGAACAGGTTGATAAAGGTATCGTCAAGTCGAAGGATACACATATAAATGTAATCCAAAAAGTATTGAATTATGCAACTGATTATAATCTGCGCCCTCAAAACCTTACGTATTCTCCAATCTCGGGGACTAAAGGGAATATTGAATATTTATTGCATCTTAAATTTGAGAAGGGTACGATGGATAATCATTCACATAATAGACAGCAAATTTTTAAGGATACTGATATTATATCCATCATAAATGAAGCTTTTAATACTTTAAACCACTGTTAGGTCAGTGGTTTTTTCATATACAATGATACATGTCTATGATAGAATATAATGTATAAATATGCACATGGAGGTGCACAATGGCCAACAAGACGATGCGACAAATTAAAATTAGAGAGATCATTTCTAATCAGCATATTGAAACACAGGAAGAACTGGTAGAAAAATTAAATGAAATCAACCTAAATGTAACTCAGGCAACCATTTCGAGAGATATAAAAGAGCTACAGCTTATTAAAGTACCGACTAAGGACGGACAATATGTATATTCTCTACCAAGAGATCGCAAGTATCACCCGATTGATAAACTCGGACGATATTTGATGGATTCTTTTGTAAAACTAGATGGTACGGAGAACTTACTCGTCTTAAAGACATTACCAGGTAATGCACAATCCATTGGAGCCATCATTGATCAGCTTGAATGGGATGAAGTAATCGGTACAATTTGTGGAGATGACACATGCTTATTAATATGTAGAGATAAATCTGCTGCGGCGCAGGTTACGGAACGTATTTTTAACATGTTATAATGGGGGTATTAGATGCTTGTTTCATTATCTATTCAGCAGTTTGCAATTATTGAATCATTAGAGATTGAACTTAAAAATGGCTTAACAGTATTAAGTGGAGAAACTGGGGCAGGAAAGTCAATTATTATTGATGCGATTGGGCAGTTGATTGGAATGCGTGCGAGTCAGACTATGGTTCGTCATGGAGAACAAAAAGCAGTTGTAGAAGGTGTATTTGATATTGAGAACAATGATAAGGTGATATACCTGCTTGAACAAAAAGAGATACCACTCGATGATTTTATGCTTGTCAAGCGCGAAATTTTTAAAAGCGGTAAAAGTCTTTGTAGAATAAATAACCACCTGATAACGTTAACTGAACTTCGTGAAGTTATGCAAGAGCTTCTTGATATTCATGGACAACACGAAACACAGCATCTACTAAAACCGAAATATCATATTATGCTGCTCGATGAATATTCAGAGCAGGACTATCAGAAGTTATATGAAGAATACAGAGCGTATTACTTTGACTACAAAGAGAAACAGAAGGAGCTAGAACAGCTCCAGCAAAAAGATGAAGCACTGCTTCAAAGACTTGATCTGATAAAATATCAGTATAAAGAGTTATCGGATAAAAATCTTGTGGTGAATGAAAAAGAACGTTTAGAAGAAGAGATTAACCGACTTGAAAACTTTGAAAAATTAAACGATGTCTTATCGAAATCGATAACGCTGCTTAATGATGAGGGAAAATTACTGGAATTATTGTTTGATTTTAAAGAGCAGCTGACAGAAGTAAGTGCAATTATTCCTGAAAAGTTTGATAAAACAAAAGAAGAAGTAGAAGGGCTATATTATATTTTAGATGACACAAAGCATACATTACATGATGCACTTTCGAATAACGATTATGATGAACAGGAGCTTAATGATTTACAAGCTCGTTTGAATGATATCCAATTTTTAGAACGAAAGTATGGTAAATCCTTAAATGATCTAATTCCATTTATTGAGGAACTGCAAGCGGAAATCAATAAAATAGAAAATATCGAAGAATCGACAACGCAACTTCACCAGGCTATCGCACACCTATACGACAAAGTTATGACTTCAGGGTCACAACTGAGCAAAGCAAGACGACGCGTTGCGCAGAGTCTCAGAGATGACATTTTAGATGAGATCCACCATCTTGAGATGAAAGGTGCAAACTTTGAAATGGCTTTCCATAAAACTGAACCGACAAGTGAAGGAATCGAGTCATTGGAATTTATGATTAGTCCAAATAAAGGTGAACCTTTGAAACCATTATATAAAATTGCTTCAGGTGGGGAACTTTCTCGTATTATGTTAGCCCTAAAGAGTATATTTGCAGAATCAAAAGGAAAGACTGCTATATTGTTTGATGAAGTAGACACTGGCGTTTCAGGTAAAGTAGCACAGAAAATGGCTGAAAAGATGCATGATATATCTGAGTATATTCAAGTGATATGCATATCACATTTGCCTCAGGTTGCTGCAATCAGTGATCATCATCTCTATATAGAGAAGATCGAACATGATGATCGCACGATTACTCAGATTACAGAACTTGATGGAGAGATGAGAATTCATGAAGTTGCAAGAATGATATCGGGGGTAGAGGTCACACCGTTAACGCTTGATCATGCAGCAGAATTAATTGCTCAAAACACTAAGTAGAAGAGGGATAATATGGTACTTAAAGTTGCAATAGTTGATGATTCAAGGGAATTAGCACTCTCGATCAAGTCCTATCTAGAACAATATGACATGAAGGTCGTAGCGATGTGTCATAATGGAAAAGATGCAGTGCACATGATTGAAACATGCGATTTTGATCTACTTCTACTTGATCTGATTCTCCCGTACATTGATGGTATTGGCTTACTTGAAAAATATATTCCTAGATCTCATGAGTATAAGATAATCTGTTTAAGCGCCTTTGGCAAAGACTCGATCTTAAGAGAGGCGATGTCGTTAGGTGTCGATTATTTCATACTTAAGCCGATTAATTTTGATAATTTTATCAGCAGAATCTATCAAATTTGCAATATGGATTTTGTTGATCATACAGATCAGCTGTTGAATAACTTAGGCTTTAACGACAAACATAAAGGAACAAGATATTTAAAGGATGCACTTGATATTGTGAGCAAACATCCAAATGAGAAAATTCAACTGACGATCATGCTATATCCTGAAATCGCTAAATTACATCAAGTGAAATCGGCGAATGTTGAAAGGTCTATTCGCCATGCGATAGAAAAAGCATGGAGCAATGGGTTAGAACAAATTTTTAAGGAGCAGGGCAGATACATAAAGCCGACAATTGGTGAACTTATTAAATTTCTGAAGGATGGATAGTTATGGTAATGATATTTGCACACCGAGGATATTCCGCTAAATACCCAGAAAACTCATTACTTGCCTTTAATAAGGCAGTCGAATATGGTGCAGACGGCTTCGAATTAGATATACATCTGACCAAAGATGAACAGATCGTTGTGATTCATGATCATACAATCAACCGAACAACAACTGGAAGAGGAAAAGTTGTAGAAATGTCATTTGATGAAATTCAGCAGTTTAACATTAAGAACGGCCTCTTTAATGTGACTGATGAAAAGGTGCCGCTACTCAGTGAAGTTTTAGATATCGTGAAAAAGCATAATAAGCTATTAAATATCGAAATTAAAGCTGAAGCAGGTAAGATAGAGATAAAATTACATGAACTATTAACGCGTTATGATATTATTGATCAGATTATCATATCAAGCTTTAATATTGAAAGTTTAGTTAAGATGGAAGCGTTAGATTCATCATACGAAACTGCTTTGTTATTTGATAGATATCATACGTCACCTTGGGACTATAAGACAAGTCATAATATAAAGAGTATCCATCCGAATGCAAAGCATATCACGATTGATCACCTTGTTGAACTAGAACATAATGAACTTCCAGCAAGAGTATATACAGTAAACAAAGAAAAAGATCTGAAGACATGGATGAGTAGCAGTGTTACCGGGATTATTACAGATGAAGTTGAACGTGCAGTCCAATTAAAACGAACGAAAAAAATCGAGAGCTGAGTTTACAGCATCTCGATTTTTTGAATATAATTATTTACGGAACTTTTGCTGTGCTCGTTTACTTTTCTTTTCGATGTGCAGTATATATCCACCGACAAAACTAACACCAAGCACCATCAAAACAAACCCAATAATAAATTGTAGCCAAATATAATGGAGCTCTGGAACAAGAATACCAAAAAGTGCATCTCTCATCCATTTAATACCTAATCCAGCCAAATAGATTGGAACACCAAGCACCATCAATGCAATAACCTTTTTCAAAACATCACCAATTTCATTTTTATATATCATTATTATAACATGATTGTATTAATTTGATAGTCGAAAAATATGCTGCAATCTAATAAAACTTCGTAAATTGAAATATTTAATTGTTAGTACTATAATAAAAATGTAAGCAGTTACATATCTTGATCTGAAAAGGGGAATAGCAATGATATTTGAAACATTAGAACGATACGATTATGAGCAGGTTGTATTCTGTCAGGATAAGGCGAGTGGTCTTAAAGCAATCATAGCAATACATGATTCAACGCTAGGTCCTGCACTTGGGGGATGCAGAATGTGGCCATATAATAGTGAAGAAGAAGCAATTGAAGATGCGCTTCGATTAGCTCGTGGAATGACGTATAAGAACGCAGCAGCGGGACTTAATCTAGGTGGTGCGAAGACGGTTGTCATCGGCGATCCTAAGAAAGATAAGTCTGAAGCGATGTTCAGAGCGTTAGGACGTTATATCCAAAGTCTAAATGGTCGTTATATTACTGCAGAAGATGTCGGTACATCCGTTACAGATATGGACACGATATATGCAGAAACTGACTATGTTGTAGGATTATCAGAAAGTTATGGATCAAGCGGTAATCCAAGCCCGATGACAGCGTTAGGCGTATATCGTGCGATGAAACGTACGGCCAAAGAAGCATTTGGCGATGACAGCTTAGCAGGTAAGACGATTTCTGTACAAGGTGTAGGAAATGTGTCTTATACTTTATGTAAATATTTACACGAAGAAGGTGCGAAACTAATCGTTACAGATATCTTCCAGGAATCAATTGATCGCGCGGTGAATGACTTCGGCGCAACTGCAGTGAAGCCTGAGGAAATCTATTCTGTTGAAGCGGATATCTTTGCACCATGTGCATTAGGCGCTGTTCTAAACGATGATACAATTCCACAACTGAAAGTTAAGGCAGTGTGTGGATCTTCGAATAACCAGCTGAAGGATATGGAAATCCATGCAGCGATGCTTAAAGAAAGAAATATTATCTATGCACCAGACTTTGTTGTAAACTCTGGGGGAGTTATTAATGTAGCTGATGAGTTAAGCGGCTATAACCAGGACCGTGCAACAAAAAAAGTCAATGAAATCTATGATCAGATGGATAAAGTATTTGAAATCGCGAAACGTGATAACATTTCAACAGCTTTAGCAGCAGAACGCTTAGCTGAAGAACGTATTGATCAGATGATGCGTGTACGTAGTACATTTAGTTTGAATGAACATTCTTTGATTTCGAGACGTTAAGAGCTATTCTAAGCACCTACAAAAGATTTTTGCAGGTGCTTTTCTTTTAATGTCGGTAGCAGAATGAATTAAAAGCTTATCTATATGTGTTAAAATTTCACGAATTAATCACTAGATTTAACAGGCTTTATTCGTTATGATAGTTGTATCAATTTAGAAGAGGTGTTATATCAATGGATATGAATTTCAATATGTATATGGAAGATTTTGTTAACACAGCGCGTCAAGAGATTGAGAATGCAGGGTATAAGCAATTAACGACGTCTGAAGCGGTAAATGAAACATTCGATAAGCCTGGTACAACTTTTGTTATGATTAATTCGGTTTGTGGGTGTGCGGGTGGAATAGCTCGTCCAGCTGCAGCTCATGCTGTTCACTATGATAAATTACCGGATCAGCTTGTAACAGTATTTGCAGGTCAGGATAAAGAAGCAACTGCTACAGCGCGTGAATATTTCGAAGGTTATCCACCAAGCAGTCCATCATTTGCATTACTTAAAGATGGTAAGATTATCTCTATGATTGAAAGACATGAAATTGAAGGTCATGATCCTATGAGTGTTATTACAAATATTCAAGCATTATTCGAAGAGCATTGCGAAGAGCGTTAATAGATGAAGATTAGACCTTATCGTATTGGATTCAGAACGATAAAGACAGCATTCGGGATGGCTCTGGGTGTAATTATCTGTAAGTTATTAGGACTTGATAATTACGCATCAGCAGCCATCCTGGTTGTTTTATGTGTAAAAAATACACGTGTAAAGTCATTGCAGGCAGCCAGCGCGCGTTTCTTTTCGTGTATGCTAGGATTACTGTTTTCTTATCTATTCTTTACGCATCTTGGGTTTAATCCAGTCGTGCTCGGTTTACTTGTACTAGTCTTTATTCCAGTGACTGTTATGTTCGGTATTGAAGAAGGTGTAGTCACCAGTTGTGTCATCATTCTACATTGTTTTAATTTTGGTTATATAAACCGACACGTAATAATCAATGAAATAACTTTGATTGTCGTCGGACTTGGCATTGCATTATTGCTTAATCTATATATGCCGGACTTATCAATGCGATTGAATGAGTATAAGAAAGAAATCGAAGCAGAGTTTCAGGTCATCGTCTCAAAGTTGAGTGATGCGCTTATCTATCCAGAAATAGCACTAGATAAACAACAGATTGTTAAGCTGCATCAGACGATAGAACGTGCTAAATCTGTAGCATATACAGAAGTGGAGAATCATTTTACAAGAAATGAAAATTCATACTATCATTACTTTAATATGCGTGAAGCACAGCTTGAACTTCTGTTACGGATGGTGGACCTAATTAACCAGATGGACCATAGTGATAAGCTTCATGTTAATTGTAGTAATCTATTACAAGACTTATCAAGCAATATATCCAGCAACAATTTCACTGCTATCCGATTACATGACCTATATGCTATTATGCTGGATGTTGAAAAGTATCCTTTACCGATGAATAATAAACAGTTGAAATCAAGAGCAGCTTTAATCCAGCTTCTGAATGAGATTGAGCAGTATCTTGAGATTAAATCAAATTTTGGATCACTAAAACTCTACTAAAAAATCAGGACGCAGTCCTGATTTTTTAGTTCGTTAAATATGGTAGTACACTGCTTAAAATAAGAGCAGATACTATAAGTACAAGTAAAATGATGATTGTAAAACGTAAAAGATTTTTGTTCAAGGAAACCATCCTTTCATAAGTATTAAAATAATTATAACAAATGTCTCATGCCAATGCTTAGACTTTTCTGTTTACCTAACCTTTGGTACATTAGTAGTAACGAAAAAAAAAGGAGAGATGATATGGATACTGAACGATTAGTAGAAACATTTAAAAGTCTTGTCAAGATTGATAGTGAAACAGGACATGAAAGAGCAATCGCTGATCACCTTAAAAATGTATTTTCAGAGCTCGGACTGCAAGTAGAAGAAGATGACACTCAGCAAAAGACAGGTTTTGGTGCGGGCAATCTTTTTATTACATTAAAAGGAAACACAGATCAAAAACCGATATTATTATCTTGTCACATGGATACGGTGACACCTGGTCAAGGTATAGAACCGATTGTAACCGATGGTATCATCCATACTGATGGTAGTACCATTCTTGGTGCGGATGATAAAGCAGGTATTGCAGCAATTATCGAAACGATTCAGACATTGCAAGAAGAGCATCGTGACCATGGTGAAATTCAAATCGTGATTACTGTAGGAGAGGAGTCATCACTAGTCGGGGCTAGAGCTTTAGATGGTAGTAAATTAGTTGACGGCTATGGATTTGCATTGGATGCAGGTAACAAAGTCGGTACAATCGTCAATAGAGCCCCTAATAATGCATCATTAAATGTCACTATTAAAGGTGTTACAGCACACGCTGGTGTTGAGCCTGAAAAAGGTGTAAGTGCAATTAATATAGCTTCACGTGCAATCAGTAATATGAAGCTCGGAAGAATAGATGGTGAAACTACTGCAAATATTGGCCGTATAGAAGGTGGAGAAAAAACGAATATTGTAGCTGACAGCTGCTTTATACTCGCTGAAGCAAGAAGCCTGGATGAGGAAAAGATGCATCAACAAGTACAGCACATGAAAGAGGCATTTTTAACAGCCGCTGCAGAACTTGGTGGGTCAGCAGACGTAGAAGTTACTGTGAATTATCCATCATTCCATGTACCTGAAGAAAGCGAAGTAATAAAGATAGCACAGCAATCAGCACTTAATATCGGTCGAACGCCTGAGGTGGTATCCAATGGTGGCGGTAGTGATGCCAACTTTATTAATAGTTATGGTGTTCCAACAGTTGTTCTTGCGGTTGGTTATGAGAAGATTCATACAGTAAATGAAAGAATTGCAGTTACGGAGATGGAGAAATTAACAGAACAGGTCCTTGAAATCATCAAGCTTGTTTAATCAAAGTGACATTACAATATGTTATAATGAAATGGAATAATTATTGAAAGAGGTAGAGTATGAGTAAACAACAAATAGGTGTTATTGGTCTTGCAGTTATGGGTAAAAATCTTGCATGGAATATTGAATCGAGAGGTAATTCTGTTTCAGTCTATAATCGTTCAAGTGACAAAACAGACTTAATGATGAAAGAATCAACTGGTAAGAATATTCATCCGACATATACTTTGGAAGAATTCGTAAATAGTCTTGAAACTCCCCGAAAGATTATGATGATGGTTAAAGCAGGAGAAGCAACAGATGCGACAATTGAAAGTCTATTGCCATTATTAGATAAAGGTGACATTCTAATTGACGGCGGCAATACCAATTATAATGATACGATTCGACGTAATGTCTATCTTTCTGAAAAAGGAATCAACTTTATCGGAACGGGTGTTTCTGGTGGTGAAGAAGGCGCACTTCACGGTCCATCTATCATGCCAGGTGGTCAGAAGGAAGCTTATGAACTCGTTAAACCGATTCTAGAATCTATTGCAGCAAAAGCTAAGGATGGCAAGCCGTGTGTCGCTTATATTGGTCCAGATGGAGCAGGACATTATGTGAAGATGGTACATAACGGTATAGAATATGCGGATATGCAGCTTATAGCAGAAAGCTATGATCTGATGAAGAATGTACTCAATATGTCACATCAAGAAATTGCAGAAACATTTAAGACATGGAATGAAGGAGAGCTAGATAGCTATCTTATCGAAATTACGGCTGATATCTTTAATAAGCTAGATGAAGATGGCACACCGCTTGTAGAGAAAGTACTGGACAAAGCAGGACAAAAAGGTACAGGTAAGTGGACATCAATTAATGCGCTTGACTTAGGGGTTCCATTAACGATTATTACCGAATCTGTATTTGCCAGAACGATATCAAGTCAAAAAGATGAACGTGTAATTGCGCATGAAGCTATTCAAAATGAAAAGAATAATTTTGAAGGAAATAAGGATGAATTCCTTGAAGCCATTCGTGAAGCATTATATATGAGTAAGATTTGTTGTTATGCTCAAGGATTTGCACAGATGAAAGAAGCTTCAGACAGCTATAACTGGGACTTACAGCTTGGTGATCTCGCAATGATCTGGCGTGAAGGGTGTATTATACGTGCACAGTTCTTGCAAAAGATCAAAGACGCATATGATCTTGATAATGATCTTCAGAATTTATTGCTTGATCCTTATTTTAAAGGGATTGTTGAAAAATATCAGCAAAGTTTAAGAACGGTTGCATCAACTGCAATTTTGACAGGTACACCGGTACCGACTTTTGCTTCTGCAATCAACTATTTTGATTCATATACTGCGAAAGATCTTCCTGCTAACCTTATCCAGGCACAGCGTGATTATTTTGGAGCACACACATATGAAAGAAAAGATAAAGCAGGTACATTCCATACGGACTGGAAATAATAATTTTTTCATTCTGAAAATATAATAAGTAAATTCAAATAAACCAGAACAATACTGTCACTGTACAGCATCGTTCTGGTTTATTTGATATATTGATTTATAATCTGACATTAGAATTGTTTCTCTATAGGAATCCATAGCTCTACTTTATTAAAGTGGTTGTCGAATGCATAATCTGAAGGAAGCACATAGACAAACTGCTCATTCCTTAAATAATTAAGTTGAAGATCGACCTGTTTTTCGATAGAATACCAAATCTCACTGAAAATATAATCCAGATGTCCTCTGGATTGAAATACTGCATATTGAGCACGATTGATGGCGGAAGTTTCATAATGATAAGATCGTTCTGACTGAACGCCGATAAATATATGAACACCTGTTATATCCGGATGAAGTGTTACATATAATTTACCATTCGTACTCAAATGCAACAATTCATCGATAAATCCATCCTGGTTTTCATTATAGATTAGATCAGGAATTAAAAATTGATTCGATAGATGCTGGTTATCTATTCTGACGGATTTTCCGACTAACTCAGTATGATCAGCATGTTTTATACTATAATGCGCGGGGGGCTTCGTTGTTGTTGAGAGCTGCAGATAAAGGCGATGAACCATCTGGAGTTTCTCTGGATTTGCACGGGCTTGTATCGGAGAAGTTCCATGAAATTCACTAAACGCTGTACTGAATTCATGAGCACTCGTATAGCCGTACTTTTTTGCAACGTCGACAAGTCTATAGTTTCCGTTCAATAAATAGTTTGCAGCTTCTGTCATCTTCCTGCTGTGGAGGTATTCTTCCACAGTCATTCCTGTGATCATGGTAAAGGACTGTGTAATATGGAATGCACTCTCTTCAAGGTAATTACTAAGGTCATCAAGTGTAAATGACTGTAATAAATGATCTTCAAGATATACGATTGTTTTTTGGACAGTTTCAATTGATTTCATCATTTCACACTTTCTAAATCTCGTAGTTAATAGCGTAGATATGTATCATTTCCTGCTTGTCGTTATCATAGTCTTCTAGCTTGATCGTGTGAAGCAGGGTGATTTCATTGAAATATTGCAAGTAGTTGATATAACTAGCATCAGGATAATACAAGATGAGTAATTTTCTGTGTAAGTCCTTAATTGACAGTAGCGAATCGATAAACTTTTTGAAGATATGTACAGAAAAAGGATTGAATAGAAAGAAAATGCTATCCTGTGCTTTAATAGTATAATCCAATATATCACAGTTGATCGCTTCGATATGGCATCGGTGATGCTTTGAATATGCCTGGATATTCTTTAATGCATGCATATAAAGCTGTTTGTTAATTTCAATGCCTTTAGTTTGAACTTGTAGCTGATGGGCCGCATAGATTGGTACTCGATGCATCCCTGAGCCGATATCGACAAATACGTCATCAACAGTTATCAATGGCTTAATCAATTGGAATAGTTTTTCGAGATGTATATAGTCTGTCGGTTCATAGCGATGAATTGCACCACGAGAGTATGACTCATAATAAATTTCTGTCTGAATATTAAGCTGGTGATCAAAGTATGCATCGTTCATAAAGTTAAATCCTTTTTATGATTAAGATAACATAAATAAATAGAAAATAAAATTATTACTTTGAATTATAGAGTTGAATCATATTAAATAACACCCGAACAAAAACTGTTCAGGTGTTATTTAATGATAAAGCTGTATATATGTTTAGAAGTCCCACCAATGGAAATTGTCACGACTAAGCAGTAATTCGCTCTTGATTGGTCCGTTGCTCCCTGCTGGGTAGTTTGGAAATGGTGCTGGATTATTATCCCAGTATTCCGCTACTGTATCAACATATGACCAAGTTGCTTTCAATTCTTCCCAATGCGTAAAGTTTGTCGCATCACCACGTAAACAGTCATAGATTAATCCTTCGTATGCATCTACGGTATTCATCTTATCTTGTGTAGTCATCGCATAAGAGAGCTTTACAGGCTCTGTGTCGATACCTTCTATATATTTACGAGCATTTAAATGAAGTTCAATGCCTTCGTTTGGCTGAATGTTGATGATCAGCAGATTTGAATCGAGTTCGTTGTCTTTTTGATAATATAGATTCATCGGCATTTCTTTGAATTCTACAACCACTCTGATTTCTTTTTCTTTCATGCGCTTTCCAGTTCTAATATAAAATGGCACACCGGCCCATCTGAAGTTATCAAGCATGACTTTCGCTGCAACGAAAGTAGGGGTATTACTATCTGGTGCGACATTATCTTCATCACGATATTTTTTTACCTTCTCACCGTTGATTTCACCAGCATCATACTGCCCGCGAACAAAATAGCTTTTGACATGTTCTGGTTTGATCTTACGAATGGAACGTAAAGCTTTTACTTTTTCATTTCTGATATCTTCTGATGAGAGTGAGATAGGAGGCTCCATTGCCAGAAGAGAAACGATTTGCAGCATATGATTCTGAACCATGTCTTTAAGGGCGCCACTCTTGTCATAGTAGCCTCCTCGATCTTCAACACCAAGTATTTCAGATGAAGTGACCTGGATATTTGAGATGTATTTATTGTTCCATAATGGTTCGAACATAGCATTGCTAAAGCGGATGACCTCAATGTTTTGCACCATATCTTTTCCAAGATAGTGGTCGATACGATATATTTCTTCTTCTTTGAATGATTTACGAATCTGCTGATTCAACTGTTCAGCAGATTTCAGATCCTTACCGAATGGTTTTTCAATTATTAAACGTTTGAAACCATCCGTCTTTGTAAGGCTACTTAATTTTAAATGATCGGTAACAGTACCAAAGAATTCTGGAGCCATTGCTAAATAAAATAGGCGGTTACCTTGCAGATTAAATTCACTATCCAAAGTTTCTGAAAGAGATTTGAGCGATGCATAGCTTGCTGCATCATTTACATCATGCGGCTGGTAAAATACGTGTTCCATAAAGGCGTCAATCTTATGTGTATCAGCTACGAAGTTCTCGATAGATGCTCTGATTTCAGCTCTGAATTTATCGTTTGACCAGTCACGTCGGCCGATTCCTATGATTGCAATTTGGTCATTGAGATTTCCTTGTTGAAAAAGATGGAACAGGGATGGAAATAATTTACGATGACTTAAGTCGCCTGTTGCACCAAAAATGGTAATTAAGCAGGGAATATTTTGCTTTTTTATATCCAAGATAACTAACCTCGATTCTATTGTTATTCTTTATATTTTTTCATAGAACACATAAAAATACAATTAAAACATGCTATAATTACGTGATGAAAAGGTGGTTTTTAATTTGAAGATTATTTGTTTAGGAACGAGCGCCGGATTACCTACAAAAGAAAGAAATACGCAGACGACGATCCTTTCTTTAAATCCACTCTATAATGAATACTGGATGTTTGATTGTGGGGAAGCAGCACAACATCAAATATTACATACTAACATTAAACTTGGTAAGCTCACGCATATATTTATTTCTCATCTGCATGGAGATCATATCTTTGGACTACCAGGTGTGTTAACTTCAAGAAGTTTTCAAGGGGGCCAGGACAAAAAACTGACATTATATGGTCCAGCTGGGTTAAAACAGTTTGTTGATACAGTACTGACGATTTCCTGTTCACATCTTAATTATCCTCTTGAGATTATCGAGATTGATCATGGTGACGAATTTATTATCAATGATATCGAAATAACAGTCGGAGCATTAAAACATGGGATCCCTTCATTCGGATACAGAGTAGTAATGCCTGATACGGCTGGTAACTTAATAAAAGAAAAGTTGATAGCTGAAGGCATCGCTCCAGGTCCGGTCTATAAAGAGTTTAAGTTGCGTGAACAAGTCACAGTAAATGGGAAAATATATAACACTGAGGATTTTAAGACTGCCGGAAAAAAAGGGAAGAGGCTCGTATTTTTTGGAGATACAATGCCTTGTGAAAACGAAGCTTCTTTGGCAGAGAATGCAGATGTTGTTGTACATGAGTGTACATATCTCGATGGGGATGTAGAATTAAGTCATAAATACTATCATAGTCATATTGATGATGTCCTATCTTTTGTCAGTACGGGAAATGTGAAAAAGCTTATTATCAATCATGTCAGCAATCGCTATACTACTAAAGATATAAATCGATTACTAGCTGAAATAGAAACTAAAACAGAATGTGAAGTTTTTATTGCAGATGATTTTTCTGAGTACGATGTGGAATAAAATCAAAAAGACGGCTGGAAACAAAAATCATTTCCTTCCGTCTTTTTTGATTTTATTCATGTATATCGGTGTCACGACCGTTTTATTCACTTAGTTCTTTGCTTCTGTTCAACGCGTGTTCTAAACAATCAATAAATATTTCTTCTATTGGATGCTTGCGCAGAGCATCTAATCCGGCTTTAGTTGTTCCCCCTTTAGAGGTAATATTTTCGCGTAGCTGATCAATTGAAAGTTCTGAGTTTTCCAGCATTCTTCCAGTACCTATAATCAAGTTTCTCACGGCAATATCCGTATCATCAGGAGACAGTCCAAGATGCTTTGCAGCTTTTATATATTCTTCATATACATAGTAAAGAAACGCAGGTCCACTTCCTGTTATTGCAGTGACATCATGAAGAGATTCTTCTTTCACTTCGATAGATGTACCGAATGCTTCCAGTAGGGCATTAAGATTTGATTTAGCATCTTCACCAAAATTATCAGAATAAGATATGCCGGTAACCGATTGCTGAACATGTGCATTCGTATTCGGCATAATGCGTGCGACTGGATTATGTGCATTTAATTTATTCTTAATTTGATTGATTGGAACACCAGCCATCATTGATACAAAGTGGTTTTCTTCAAAGAGATAAGGTTTGATTCGTTGTGCTACTGAATCAAAGTCGTACGGTTTTACCGCCAGGAAGACGAAATCAGCATCTTTTAACAGAGCCTCGTCGTCATAGCTATAATTTATTTGATAAAGTTGATTAAAGCGTTTTAATTCTTCTTCATTAGAGCGGTTCGTGATAAATATATCCTTGCCTTGAATCGTTTTACTCTCAACAAGTCCGATAAAAATGGCACTTGCCATATTACCAGAACCAAAGAACACGATTTTCATACTATCCCTCCATAAATTGTTCATAGCATTTATTATAGTGTAAACTATATATAATTTACAATTGCGATGGTGAGGATTATGAGTAAAAGAATATTGATAACGGGTGCCTCGGGAGGCATTGGAATTAAACTTGCTGAACAGCTTCTAATAGAAGGAAACACGGTGTATGCATGTGCAAGAACATTAAGTAAGCTCTTTCATCTAAGAGAATCGTTCGTTGATCGATGTGTATTGCTATATGCTGACTTTAAGTCAGAGGAGTCAACTTTGGCCTTTATTGAGGAGGTAGCTCGTATTGACTTTGATGTTGTAATATTTTGTGCAGGATTCGCAAATTATCGATCGCTCGTGTCGATGACACCCGAAATAATGAATGAGATGATGTTCGTCAACTATCAAAGTGTCGTCTATATTATCAAGTCGATGTTAAATGAACAACACAAACCGCATTTCATTATACTAGGTTCATTGGCGGCTCATGCAGCGACCCCAGGAGGGGCAATCTATTCTGCTTCTAAAGCTGCACTCAATCAAACGATAAATGCTTTGCGGCTCGAGATGCCTGAAGCTTCATTTACTGTTGTCAACACAGGTCCAGTAGATACAGAATTTATCTTTAAGGCGAGCGGCAATGTATCTCTCTTAAATCGTCTGATTATGATACGTAGTGATATACTGACACAAGAAATAATAAAGGCAATACACAATCCACGAAGAGAAATTAATCGTCCAAAGTGGATGTATATTGCTTTAAAGGTGTATAACCTCGCTCCACGCTCCATCGAAAAGATGTTCAAACCATTTTTTATGACAAAAGTAAAATGATTATGGCTGAGCTGGAGGCAATAGGTTGTATGTTTCAAGAAAGTTTTGTACGACTTTCTTATATGTCAGAGGGTTGACGTTATAGCTCGCAGCATGACCACCATGTTCCGGATACCAGCGCATCTTAGGTCCAATCTTCTTGTTATAAAGGTCAACGGAATGTGTATATGGGATAAATGTATCTGGTTTTGAATGGATGAACAGGATAGGTTGTTCGACATTGTGTATGACATTGATAGGTGAGACCTGATTTAAGGTGAAATGTGTTCTTAGTCTTAATATTCGATTCATAGAATAGAGAAGGAAGCCGCTTCCTAATCTCGACTTTTGTTCGATGATCTGAGTCAGCAGCTGACTAAAGTTACTAAAAGCGCAATCAGAAATATAGAACTCAGCTTCATTTGCGAGCTCTCCAGCATAGAGCAATGTTGTTGCTGCACCCATAGACTCACCATGAATGCCAAACTTAATATCATAGCCATACTGCTCCTTCAAGAAGGTGATCACACTTTCCAGATCGGTTTTTTCATAGTATCCATATGTTGAGTGATTACCCTCACTTTGGCCATGTCTTCTATGATCAAAGATGATACCATTAAAGCCTAATGATATGAATAGATTTAAATATTTTATGCTTGTTATCTTATTCTCGGTGACACCATGACAAAAAATCATCCAGTAATTATGTTGATAAGGCTTAACCACTGTTCCGCTAAGATTATAGCCGTTGCGTGAGTGAATTGTTACATCGATTGGATTCAATGCTTTAAAGGCTTGTTCATCCAGCCGTTTTGCTTTGATCTCTCTTCTCCTGATTACTTCAACGTCTCTTAGCTTAAAGTTCAGAAGATAATTTGAAGCAATAATACCAGTGATGCTGGAAGTAATACCACTCGCAACAGATAGACCTAACAATGTGTTTATCAGTGTTCTTGATTTCATTTAATATGATCCTTATAATCAATATCTTTAAAAAATCTCCTTACTTGTTCGATGTTTGATCCTTGTTGCTTCAACGCATTTTCGAAATGCTTAATATTTTCCAGTAACTGTTCCTTGCTTGATGCACCGTTTACAATCGATGCTACAGGATACTGCAGTAAATATTGATACGCAAGTTCAGTTAGATTTCCAGAACGCTTAGCGTGATCAATACTCTGTTTTAATGCTTCATAACTCGAATCTAAAATGCCGTCTTTAAATTTAGTATCTAGTATGCGGGATGCATGATCTGTCAGTAGACCTTTCATTAAAGGACCTCTTGCCAATATTCGAACATCGTGCTTCTCGATACTTTCAATAAGCTGCTCTGGTCTATTATCGATTAAACTGAACTGCATCATTATTGAGTCAATATTGCTATGTTCAAGGTAATAATCAATAACGTTCGGTCTGATAGAGCTTATGCCATAAGCACGAATTAATCCTTCTTTCTTTAAGCTTTCAAACGTGTCTATGACTTCATCCTTATTATCTTCAATCGTCCCGCCATGCAGCATATATAAATCCAGATAATCTGTCTTTAAACGGGCTAAGCTGTCAGTAATACTACGTTTTATGTGAGATTTAGAAGGATTCCATTTAACTTCATCGTTAATCATATTAAACTCATTCCCAACTTTAGAAGCAAGGGTTACTTCATGTCTGAGCTTATTAGAACTCAGAAATTCCCCAATAGTTTCCTCGTTACGTCCTTTTTGATACAAGTCGGCAGTATCAATATAAGTAATATTATTTTCTAACGCCGTCTTTAAAATTTTATCTGCCTCGGCTTGTGTTTGAGGAAGATTCATTGCTCCTAAGCCGAGCTGTGAAAATATAAGACCACTTTTCGTATGATTTGTCTTCAAGATTATTCCTCCATTCGTTATAATAAGTATAGTTTAACATGATAAATGAAAGAGAGTGAATTGATATGGATCTGACAGAGCGTACGATTGAAAAAACACAAATATTTGACGGTAAAGTGATTAAGGTTGAAGAACATATCGTTACATTACCCAATGGCAAAGAAACAGTGAGAGAAGTTGTAAAACATCCAGGAGCTGTTGCGATTCTTGCTGTTAAAGACAATAAGATTCTATTTGTAGAACAATTTCGCAAGGCAATGGAGAAATGTCTGATTGAAGTCCCGGCAGGAAAGGTTGAACCAGGAGAAGAAAGAATAGAAACTGCTAGGCGTGAACTTGAAGAGGAAACTGGGTATACGCCTCTGCAATTATCACTTTTAAAAGAATTCTATGTATCTCCAGGTTTTTGTGATGAATTTATTTCGCTTTATTATACTGATACTTTAGTTGCATCTAACGAACTATCTCCTGATGAGGATGAGTTTGTCAGTCATCATTGGCTGACATTAGATGAAGCTCTGCACTGGATAGATGAAGGCAAGATAGAAGATGCGAAGACGATTATTGCGATATTAAATTATCAGCTCAAATTAAGAAAATAAGGTATAAATTAATTATCATTTAATAATTATTCTAATCTGAGAATAAATTTATTTGCATTAATTCTCAATTACTGATATTTTATATATATTAATCGTTACCTTTAGGAGTGAGGATATGCAGGAAAGAATTAATAGAATAAAGGAGCAGTTACATGAAGCTTCTTATAAACTAACCCCTCAAAGGGAAGCGACAGTTACTGTATTATTGGAGAATGAAGCAGATCATCTAAGTGCGGAAGATGTTTTTCTGAAGGTAAAGGAAAAATCTCCTGAAATTGGACTCGCAACGGTTTATCGGACACTAGAGCTTTTAGCTGAACTGAAAGTTGTAGATAAAATAAATTTTGGTGATGGGGTCGCACGTTTTGACCTGAGAAAAGAAGGTGCAAAACACTTCCATCATCACCTTGTGTGCATGAATTGCGGTTCGGTGGAAGAGATTGAAGAAGATTTACTTGAGGATGTTGAGAAAAAGGTTGAACGTGACTATCACTTTCAGATTATGGACCACCGTCTGACCTTTCATGGAATATGTAGAATGTGCACTGAAAAAGGTTTCAGAGCAGATGAACTTAATAAACGTATCAATGAATAAAGAGACTGCAGTCTCTTTTTTTTATATATTCATATAAAATATTATGGTAAACTTAATCTACAAAGAGGTGAGGATATGCAGGAAATCATAGATGAATTTTTACACTTTATTATGATTGAAAAAGGACTGAGTGAAAATACGATCGCAGCGTACAGAAGAGATTTGAATCATTATAAGAAGTTTTTAGAAGAATCACATATTGGTTCTATAGATAATATCGATAGATTTACGATTTCATTATTTCTCGGCAAGTTAAAGGACGATGGTAAATCGTCAAAGACGCTTGCTAGAATCACTGCATCCGTTCGAGGATTCCATCAGTTTGCACTTAGAGAAAAATATGCAGTGAAAGATCCGACAATCATCCTGGAACCGCCAAAATTTGAAAGAAAACTTCCGGATATACTCACGGTTGAGGAAGTTGACATTTTCTTATCTTCACCTGATACTTCTAAAGTAACAGGTAGAAGGGACCAGGCAATGCTCGAACTACTATACGCAACAGGTATGCGCGTGTCAGAACTTATCAATCTGGATGTCGCGGATGTAAATACTATTATGGGCTTTGTTAAAGTGACAGGTAAAGGTAATAAGGAGCGCATTGTCCCTATAGGAACGCATATGATTAAGCTGATGGATGCTTATATTGCGAACACACGTCATAAAATGCTTAAAAAGGAGATGACGGATAGTTTGTTTCTGAATTTCCATGGAAAGCGTATGACTAGACAGGGCTTCTGGAAGATAATGAAACAGGTCCAGGCAGAGTCAGGAATACAAAAAAGGCTGACACCTCATACGTTAAGGCATTCGTTCGCAACACACCTGCTTGAGAACGGTGCAGACTTACGTGCTGTACAGGAGATGCTTGGGCATGCTGATATTTCATCTACGCAGCTATATACACATATCGATACGAAACAAATTCGTGAAGTTTATAAAAATACACACCCGAGAGCATAGGAGAAATGTATGAATAAAAAAAATGCAAGTGAAAATAAGGCATTCAAACCACAGGAACAACGACAGATACTGAAAACATCTGAACATAAGGATGAAAAGCCTCGAAATAATATGATGCTGCTAACCTTTATTACCATGATGGCCGTTGTGTGGGGACTCGTCTATTGGCTTTTTATTGTATAATGCACTGTGTCTAGCCAAAAGGACTTCGGTTCTATCACGCTTCAAATGTTTGTGAATGATATTTTCGTGGATGTCTGATGAAATGTGATGCGCTTTATCACGCAATAACGAACGAACTTCTGGACGCACTGGAAGAGTGATCTGCTGGTATACTGGTGAGTTTATAAGCATATCAATCTCGGATGCTAATCTCGCAATATCAATAAATCGTTCATAATGGGAATCGATATAAAGTTTGAGGATTCGCTTTGCTTTCGACAGTGAGCGATGTCCGCCTGTAATATTGCCACGGCGCATATGATACTGACCAGTTGCAAGTAGTATTAGGCCAACTTCAAAGTCTTGCTTGGTAAATTCAGGTTTATTTTTCCAGAAGTCTTCCAACAGTTCATGACATTCGAAATAATCTCTCAGATATTCAAAATAATAGACGTACTCAGCAATAATAGTTTTCAATTTAACCACTCCAGAATATAGGTGAAATAATGTATGAAGTAAAACTCGCGTCCTTTCAGGGACCACTCGATCTACTGCTCCATCTTATAAAGCAGTATGAAATCGATATCTATGATATATCGATGAAAATTCTGACTGAACAATATATCAATTATATCAAAGAAGTCACTGATTTAGATATCAATGTGCATGGCGATTATCTTGTAATGGCGAGTGAGTTGTTGCGCATCAAAAGTAGTATGCTTCTGCCAGAAAGTACAGAAACGGTTGAAGAAACTGAGGACCCGAGAGAGGGTCTGATGAACCAGCTTATTGAGTATCAGAACTATAGAATGTTAGCAGAAATACTCAATGAAAAAAAGAAGGAAGAAGAGCGATATTTTGTTAAACGTGGGAATGACCTTTCTCGATTCGAGAAGATTGATACCTCGTTAGAACTTGATTTGATGGATCTTATAACGGCATATCTTAAGGCAAAGCAAAGACAGCATGTAGTAAAACCTACAATATCAATGACAAGGGATACATACTCAATTGAAGATGCAACTAAGAATATTGTTGAAAAGTTGCAGCACAAACAAAAGATTACGTTTGCTGATTTTGTAACATTTTCGGAAACTAAGACGCAGATTGTCACCCTTTTTATGGCTTTATTAGAACTAATGAAGATGGAGGCGGTAAAAATACGTCAAGAGCATACATTTGGTGATATTTATATAGAAAGGGGCAGATGTTATAATGGTTGATAAACTAGAAATTATAACTGGGTTATTATATGCAGCCGGAGATGAGGGCGTTGATGAATCGACTTTATGCGAAGTTGTACAGCTAACACCAGTACAGATAAGTGATATGACCAGGAGATTTCACCATAGTGTATTAGAGATAAGAAAGTTAGGAGACAGTTACTTTCTTATGGCTAATGACAGTTTAACACCGTATCTACAACACCTTGTTACACATACGAAAGAGAAGAAACTGACGCAAGCTTCAATGGAAACTTTAGCGATTATCGCATATAATCAGCCTCTGACGAGACAAGATATAGAAATTGCACGTGGTGTAAATTCTGATGGACCGATAAAGACACTCATTGAAAAAGGGCTTATTAAAGCAAATGAACAAAAAGAGGCTCGAGCTAAATTACTGGTGACAACACAGGAGTTTTTAAGAGCATTCGGCTTAAAAAGCCTGGATGAGCTCCCGATGGATGAAGAGGGTAATACAGAATCAGATGAAATTGAACAATTCTTTAAAAATTTAGAGACGGAGGATGAATTATGAATGAACAGTTAGAAAGATTGCAAAAAGTAATCGCAAAGAGTGGTGTTACATCAAGAAGGAAAGCTGAAGTGTTAATTACTGAAGGCAAAGTAACAGTAAACGGACAAACTGTGACTGAGCTCGGCACAAAAGTAAAGCCAAGTGATATTATCGAAGTAGAAGGTATCCCGCTAGAGAACCCAGAGAAAATTTATATTCTTTTCCATAAACCTACAGGTGTCATTACAAGTGTTTCTGATGAAAAAGGAAGAAAGGTCGTTACAGACTATTTTCCAGGTCTCAATTTAAGGATCTTTCCGGTTGGACGTCTGGATTATGATACGTCGGGCTTGCTCTTATTAACGAACGATGGAGACTTTGCAAACCAAATGACGCACCCTAAATATAAGATGAAGAAAAAATACGTTGCTAAACTAAAGGGATTCTTGTTACGTGAACAAGTAAAGCAACTTGAAAAAGGTATTATGCTTGAAGATGGTAAAACTGCTCCTGCACTTGTGAAAGTTAAGTCTCAAGATAAAGAGAAAAACACGACATTAGTTGAAATTACTATTTATGAAGGTAGAAATCGTCAAGTCCGTAGAATGTTTGCTCATTTTGGTCATGAAGTCGTTAAACTATCACGTATTGAGTATGGACCGCTAACACTAAAAGGGTTAAATGCAGGAGATGCAAGAGAATTAAGTCCCCATGAAGTTAAGACCTTAAGAAATATGGCATTAAATAAATCATAGTCCAAAATTCACATAGTTGCCACAGACTATGTGTTTTTGCATGTTATAATAAAAATTATATTGCAAAAAGGAGAATGGGTTTATATGCAAAAGTCACAGAAAAAGTGGATTCAGTATATAATAATGCTGCTGATATTAATTGCTATTGGTTTTATATTATATGTGAGTGTTGTTAAAGATGGTGAGAAGGTTGTGAAAGTCGGAGATAAAGCACCGTTATTTGAACTTGAAAATTTAGAAGGTGAAAAAGTAGCATTAAGTGATTATAAAGGTAAAGGTGTTATTCTAAACTTCTGGGGAACATGGTGTAACCCATGTAAAGAAGAGATGCCTGACTTAAACCGCATGAACAAAATCTATCACTCTAAAGGTGTTGAAGTGCTTACAGTACATGTGAAAGATTCACCACAGCAAATAAAGCAGTTCTTCAGCGAACTGCCTGAAGAAGTAGAGTTAATGGTTGCGCTTGACGGTTCAGGAGATGTGATGAAAGCCTATAATGCAAATGATTTACCGAATACATATGTTATAGATAAAAATGGTATTATAAAGGCACACCATAAAGGGCAGATGTCACGTGCAGACATAAAAAAATATATGGATATGGTACAACCATAAAGGGGTGCAGTATTAAATGAAAGACCAATCAATTCAATGTACATGTGGACATATTAATCCGCCAGGTACACAGCTTTGTCAAAATTGTGGTCGCTTAATCAACGATAATTATGATAAGAAGAAAATCGCTGATATAATGCGCTATGATGGACAGGCCATCCGTAGTAAGACGAAACATAAATCATTGGCAGATAAAGTGTGGAACTTTTTCGCTTCTGTAAAGACGGGAGTTATACTACTTGTATTGACGGTAATTGCTTCTGCAATTGGGACGATGTTTCCACAGCAGTATTTTATTCCGGTCGGAGAAGATCCATCAACATTCTATCAGGACAAATATGGAACACTTGGACTGATTTATTATAGATTAGGCTTTGATAATCTTTATACCTCCTGGTGGTTCTTAATTTTACTTGCGCTTGTTGCATTCTCAATTATCGCAGCAAGTATCGATCGAGGTATACCGCTTCATAAATCGCTGACGAGACAGACAGTAAAAAAACATCCGTCATTTTTTAAACGTCAAAGACTCACTTTGCACGATGATAGATTAGATATGTCACTCATTGAGACATTGAAGGACAATAAATATAAAGTGCGTGAGGAAGCAGGTTTCATTCTTGCAGAAAAAGGAAGAATCAGTAGATATGGGCCATATATCAATCATACTGGACTAATAATTCTGCTTGCTGGAGCAATGCTGCGTTTTGTACCGATGTTTTATGTAGATGAATTCGTAGGTATTGGAGAAGGAGAGACGAAAGTCATTCCGGGTACTGAAAATCAGTATTACATAAAAAATAATCAATTTATCTTTGAACAGTATGATAAAGAATCAATGTCGAATACAAACAGTAAATCAGCTGATGCGACAATGAATAAAATTGCTAAAAACTATGAATCAAAAATTACGCTATTTGAGAATAAATCTGATTCATCAGTTATTGGTAGTAAACCAGAACTTGTAAAACTAAAAGATGATAGTATTCGCGTGAACCATCCAGTAAAGTTTGACCAGTTTGCACTCTATCAGAATAGTTTTGATCAGTCGCAGTTAGAAACGATGCTCTTTAAAGTACAAGATAAACAAGGTAAGCAAATCGGAAAAAACTTTGAGGTCAAGCTCGATAATCCGAAAGATGATTATAAAATCAGTGATACGTTGAATGTGCACCTACGTAACTATGCACCTGATTTTGATAAAATTACGGAGAATGGAGCACTAGCAACAAAATCTCCTTTACCGAACAATCCAGCATTTGTCTTTGAAGTGAATGATGGGAAAAAATCAGAATACAGCCTGCTAAAAATCCGATCATCACAAGATATATCGAAAGATAATCAGTATGATGTTAAATTTGTCAGCGCGACGAATAAAACAATAACGTATTTAACGGTCAAGAAGGATCTGACACTTCCTATATTATTTGTAGGATTTACAATTTTCCTATTTGGACTTGCAATAGGGTCTTATATTAATCATCGTAGAATCTGGATTAATACGAATGAAGGGACGCTCGCAGCTCATACGAATAGAAACTATTATGGATTTAAACGCGAGATAGATACGATGTTACATAAACATCATTTACAAGAAGTAAATGATAAGTATGAGGTGGAGGATAAGAATGAATAATGAAACTTTATTAAATTTTAGTAGTACTTCTTTATACGCAGCATTTATTCTATATTTAATAGCGATTTTACCTTTTTCAGCAAGTATTAAAGCAAAATCGAAACGCTACGAAAATATGGGTGTCTTATTAACAACGATTGGTTTTGCATTGCAGCTTGTTTATTTTATCACAAGATGGATTGCTTCAGGCCACGCACCAGTAAGTAATATGTATGAATTCTTAACGATGTTCGGGATTATGATGGTAGGCGGATTTCTAGTTATCAATTATATCTATCATACACCGATACTTGCACTCTTCTCTTTACCGATTGCGATGCTTGTTATCGTCTATGCAAGTATGTTTTCAAGAGAAGTATCACCGTTAATTCCAGCGTTACAGAGTAACTGGCTTGCGATACACGTTATAACTGTAACTATCAGCTATGGCATTCTTTCTGTAAGCTCAGTGGCGGGATTGATCTATCTTCTGAGATATGTTGATGCGAAAGAGAAATCTAAAGACGCATTCTGGCTTGAGGTAGTCATGTATTTTATCGTATTAGTTTTAGCATTTATATTAACAACGATTGTAATGAAAGGTATTGTTGATTATAAGGAAGAATATTTCTATCAAGATAAAAATGGCATGAATGCAGTTGCTGAATACCATTTACCAGGATTAGTTACATTCAAGGATAGTACACCAGTTGTTAAAGTTGATGGGACGAAAGAAAGCTATAAAGAAGTTAAACGCTTTGACACAGGAATCGAATTACCACCTGTAATCAATGCACAGAAATTAAATACGGTCGTGTGGTCAATCATCATCGGTTCTATCCTTTATGGGATAATCAGACTCATCGCACGCAGAACTATTTTTTCGGTCATCAAACCTTTGACTAATAAAGTTTCGTTGAGATTAATGGACGAAATTTGTTATCGTTCTGTCATCATCGGGTTTCCGTTATTTGCTCTTGGAGGATTATTATTTGCGAGTATTTGGGCGCAGATTGCATGGAGTAGATTCTGGGGCTGGGATCCTAAAGAAGTCTGGGCGTTAATTACATTCTTGTTCTATGCGATTTTCCTACATTTAAGATTAGGAAAGGGCTGGGAAGGTAAAAAATCAGCATGGCTTGCCGTTATTGGTCTCGGTATCATCTTATTTAATGTGATTGCGGTGAATCTAATCATTGCAGGTCTCCATTCCTATGCATAATGAAAGGGTGAGCATAATATGAAAGAAAAGATTTTAATAGTTGATGATGAAGATAGAATTAGAAAGCTTGCTAAGATGTATCTAGAAAGAGAAGGCTATGAAACTGTAGAAGCGGAAGATGGAGAGCGCGCGCTCGAGCTTGCGCTGAGTGAAGATTTTCATTGTATTTTACTAGATATCATGTTGCCTGGTATGGATGGTATCCAAGTATGCAAACGATTACGTGAAGAGAAATCTACGCCTGTTATTATGCTGACTGCAAAAGGAGAAGAACATAATCGCGTAGAAGGCTTTGAAATTGGGGCAGACGATTATATCGTCAAACCGTTCTCTCCACGAGAGGTTGTACTACGCGTAAAGGCAATTTTAAGACGTTCGCAATCAACAATGTTCATACAACAGGAAGCGCATGCGAAAGATCTGATCGTTTTTGATTCACTAGTGATAGATAATGATGCACATAGAGTGCTTGCAGATAATAAGGAGGTTAATTTAACTCCAAAGGAATATGAACTATTACTTTTTCTGGCTAAGAGTCCAGATAAAGTATTTGATCGTGAGCAACTGCTTAAAGATGTATGGCATTATGAGTTTTATGGTGATTTACGAACAGTTGATACACATGTGAAGCGATTAAGAGAAAAATTGAACAAAGTATCGCCACATGCTGCAGATATGATTCATACAGTATGGGGTGTAGGATATAAATTTGAGGTCAGAGACTGATGAAATATATCAATAGTGTCGTTATTAAACTGTGGTTAACTATATTGTTTATAGTAACCACAGTTTTAATTATATTATCGGTTGCACTGATGAGCTTTTTTAATGCTTATTTGATGAGTGAATCTGCACATGCATTAAAGCAACAGGCAGAAAAAGTTGAACTCGTCCTTATGAGTCGGCATGACAAAAGTGATGCAATGAACTATGTGAAAGAACTGATCGAAAACCCTGCTGGACTGATATTGATTACGAATAAACAGGATCAACATAAGAACATTGAGGATCCGTTAAAAGCATTGATGTTAAAAGAAATTCAGACGAACAAAGCATTTGATGCTGTGTATAAAAAAGATGAAACTGTTGTTCAGTCAATCGAAGTCAATTATCAGGGCAGCAAACATGAATATCTGCTCGTAGGATACCCTTCTCAGGCATTTGAATATAATGGAAGCGCAATATTTATTTATCAAGATACCAATACGATATCCGATGCTTTCAACTACATCGCAATCATCATATTTTTAGTTGCACTCGTGCTGCTAATTTTGACGACAATATTTGCATTTTTCTTGTCTACACGTATAACTAAACCATTAATTCATCTGAAGCAAGCGGCGTTTAAACTTGCACGGGGTGAGCGAAATGAGAAAATCAAGGTTCAATCACGTGACGAAATTGGAGAACTTGCTCTTGCATTTAATAAGATGGAAGAAGATATTACTTTGAACATGAACAGGATATCTTCTGAAAGAAATTTGAGGGACAGATTAATCAATGCAATGGAGGATGGCGTGCTGAGTTTCAATATGCATCTAGAGAAGCAGCTTCAAAATCCAATGGCAGAGAAATTTCTGGATGACATCAACCAACAGCAGATTGAAGCCTTGAGTGATACTGTGAATAAAGTGATGCAGTCGGAAGATACGGTATATAATGAAATTACAACCAAAGATAAGCACTATGTGCTCATTGTTTCTCCAGTCGACAATCCAGAAATAAAACAAGGTAATGGGGCTGTAGCTATCATTAGGGATATGACTGAAGAGAAGAAGATTGATCAAATGAAACAGATGTTTATTGCAAATGTATCTCATGAACTGAGAACACCGATTCAAATGCTTCAAGGATATACGGAGGCCATTCTAGATGGTATTGTCAGCGAAAAGTCTGATGTGGATGAATTTCTAAATATTATTCTTGACGAATCAAAGCGTCTGAATCGTCTTGTGAATGAACTGCTGAATGTAGCTAGAATTGATGCCGGTGAACAAGTTCTGAATTTAGAAGCTACTGACATAGAGGAGCTGATAGAAAGAACGATAATGAACTTCAAACATGTGGCCGAGAAACATGAGACAGACATTCAAACTCATTATGGGCATCATTCTAAAGCTTGGTTAGACTATGATAAGATGATTCAGGTGATTACCAATATCATTGATAACGCACTACGCTATACTGTTGCAGGAGATGTAATTAGTATTCATACTGATGAAGACGATGAGAACCTCATCATCAGTATTTCTGATACAGGTGTGGGTATTGCGCCGAAACATATCGATAATATATTTGAACGTTTCTACAAGGTGGATCAGGCTAGGACGAGAGGTAAACATGGTACCGGATTAGGATTATTTATCGTCAAATCAATTATAGAAGGTCATCATGGCAGTATAAATGTGGATAGCAAGGTCGGCAAAGGCACAACATTTGTTATCTCAATCCCAAAAGTTGACGATACAAAGAATAACAAGTAAGATATATACTATAAAAAATATATCATTCATCTTCGGGGTCGGTGTAATTCCGAACCGGCGGTTACAGTCCGCGACCTGATTACTCAGCTGAACTGGTGAAATTCCAGTACCGACAGTACAGTCTGGATGGGAGAAGATGGAGGTTTTCCTCCTCTTTGTAAGATGGATAGAAGGAGAAGGAAATGACACAGATTAATAAGACAAGACGACTCATTACGGTGAGTCTATTAAGTGCGGTTGCTTTTTTACTTATGTTTTTAAAGTTTCCGTTACCATTTTTACCACCCTATCTCACAATTGATTTAAGTGATATTCCTGCAATTATCGCACTTTTCACTGTTGGACCACTTGGAGCGATTGGAGTCGAAGTCATTAAAAACTTGCTAAATTTCTTGATGAATATGACAGATCCAATTGGGCCTGTTGCGAATTTTCTTGCAGGGACATCATTGATATTGACATTGTATGCAGTAACTAAAGGGAGAAAGCAACGACTAATCGTTGGATTTTTATGTGCAACAATCGTATTGACGATGGTAATGAGTATTATGAATTATTTCGTATTATTACCGCTTTACGGTATGATAATGAATTTCACTGATATCTCTAATAACTTAAAGGTAATTATTACAGCCGGCATCATCCCTTTTAATATTATCAAAGGCATACTACTCGCGATATTATCGATTATATTGCTCAATGTACTGCCTAAAACCAGATAAAAACAACCCGGACTACTGCAGAAAATAATCTCTATTTTCTACAGTAGTCCGGGTTTGTTATATTATTCGAACTTCAGTGCGTCACCATCAAATGATTCATCTGCCACTTTGATTGAGTCTGTAGGACAACCTTCAAATGCGTCGATCATATCTTCTTCAAGTTCTTCAGGTATTTCTTGAGTCCCTTGGTTGTCATCTAATATTACGTAAGCAATACCTTCGTCGTCGTAATCATATATATCTGGAGCTGCAGCACCACAAGCACCACATGCAATACATGTATCCATATCAACAATTGTATATTTACCTGCCAAAATTTTCGCCTCCCACCAATTTCATGATAAAATATATAAACAATGTACATAACTATTTTAGTGATTGTTTAATGGTTTTTCAACAAAAAGATTCAGGAGATGCCTATGAATTCTATATCAACTTACATACGTACACATTATCGTGAAGATAAATCTATAAAAAGTCTATGGAATATTGTAACCGGAGCAAGAACGCAGCAGACATATTTTGACGCCTCTATGCAGCATCTTTTACCTGTTTACGAGATTGCACCAGGCTATCCTTTTGAAGCATTCACAAGTATGTTAAGTCACAATGATAAGCAACGAGAGCACATGCTTTTCCCTTATTTTTACCTTGCATCTGAGATGAGTTTTGAGACGTTATGTCTACTTATTCAGGCATCTTCAGAAATGAGTTATGGCACAAATAGGTATGTGCCAGTCTCTAACAACCTGATTGTACAGTCGCAGGTTAAAGAAGTTATAAGGCGGGCGAAAACTAAAGACTTCAACCTTCTGCAGCTAGATTTCTTTAAACTTGTAACTTTAGTGCAAGATAAATTTAAACATAGCTATTTCGTATATAAAATAACGGGCCATGATATACATCCAAGAAACGATGAACAATTGGCACGACTATTAAATGTTGAAACATCTCATTTGAAATTTATGTTATTGGCAGAGAAAAACTATATACTGCATTTGCTTCGGAATGAATCATTCCATCTATTAAATCATCTTTATTACAAGGTGCCCTTACATAAGAATACGGCAAGAACGTACCAGCTGATAAATAGTTATACTATCGATGAAACTGCTCGTTTGCTTCGTTTAAGAGAGCATACTATCCAGGACCATATTATTGAAATGATGATTAAAGATTATCCTGTGGAGATTTCACGTTTTATTAGCGCGGATGAACTGCAGGCAATTGTTCATCTTTATAGTCAGTTAACATATGGAAAGCTAAAATCATTTTATGAGCATTCAGAGGTTAAAGATTATTTCAAGCTGAAGATTGGTATTGTATACGCCAGTCTGATGGAAAGGAACGATCATGTCGATTGAACATTTGCTAAATAAGCGTTTTGGGATTAAAAAGTTAAATGAGGAACAAAGAATAATAATTGATAGTATATTGAATAATGAAGATGTATTAGCACTGATGCCTACTGGAAGTGGTAAATCAATCACGTTTCAGCTGCCAGTTGTATTTACCGACGGAAAAGCGCTCGTTATCACCCCGTTAATTGCTTTGATGGAGGACCAGGTGATGCAGTTGAAGATGAGTAAAATTGATGCTGTAGCTATTCATGGAGGTCTATCACGTGCGGAACTTTCGATAATTACGCATCGCATTGATAGCTATCAATTTATTTATTGTTCTCCCGAATGGTTACAAAGTGAACTTGCAGAAGCATTATTCTCTCGCATAAGGTTCACGCATATTGTACTGGACGAAGCACACTGCATTTCTCAATGGGGATTTCAATTCCGTCCTCATTACTTACTTGTGAATGAAGTGATTGATAGACATAATGCACAGGTAATCGCTCTAACAGCTACAGCAACAAAAAAGATTGTTCATGATATTGAGGAGATTATCGGAAGGCCATTGAAAGTACATGATTTTCTCAAAAATAAGGACAATATGTACTTGTATAAATATGAAGTGCGTGAAGATGATAAGCTCATATTTCTACAAAAAGTACTTAAAGAAAGTGGACCTACTATTATCTATTTCTCATCGAAGAAGGTATGTGATGCTTTATACGAGGCGCTTTCTGAGGATTTTATTGTGGACAGATATCATGCAGATATGACCTATAGTGAACGTACTGAAGTACAGAGTCGGTTTATGGAAGATGAAGTACATGTAATATGTGCAACCAGTGCTTTTGGAATGGGAATCAATAAGAAAAACATCCGTACGGTGATTCACTATCACATCCCAGCATCAATCCTTCAGTTTATTCAGGAGATTGGTCGCGCAGGAAGAGATCATCACTCTTGTCAATCGATACTCCTATATAATAATAATGATATCGCACAAGCGTCACGACTGCTCGAATTAGACGCTATTGACACAAGCGATCTACATAATTATACTCTGCAAAATATTTATGATGCGGAAAAGAAAGAGAAGCTTGATATTTTTCATCGCAAGTTTGCTAACAACATTATCGCTGATAAATTAAAGGCGCATCAATATGAGCAACAGCAGTTATTATCAAAGATGCTTGCGTATGTGCATAGCAATCATTGTCTCCACCATGAACTTTCCGGCATGTTGAGGACATCTTCGATAAATTCAGATGAATTTTATGAACGTAATCAGTGTCACAAGTGCAAAGTGACAGATTTGCAAAGATATGAAAATATTACTAAAAGTATTCAACTTGAGCCTGTGGCATTAATTTTAGAAAGGTTATTTTTATAGCTGTAATACTTTACTAAAGCAATAGTGTTTGTCTATAATAAGAATAGACTATAAATTGATGAGTGGGTGGATAAACGTGTCAAAAAATGATTTTAAAGATGAATTTGAAAAGAATAAACAAAAGATCGAAAGACAACAAGAAGAGACGGTTGAAACTGAAGAAGTAAGTTCAGAAACATATGAAGGAAAAAAAGAAACTGAAGAAGATATTTTTCCGCCTCGTGGAGTCTCACGTCGTAGCCGTTCACAAGAAAGAAAGAAACGTGAAGACAATACTAACGATAACAAAGAAGCAGGAACTATTGGCGCTGGCGCTAAGAAAAACAACAAAAGAGATAACAATCAAAAGACTAATAAACAAGTCTCTAACAGTAAAAAAGCAGCTGGTGCAGCAGGGGTAGCAGGAGCGGCTGCAAAAGTAAATAAAGCAAATGCAAAGACTGTCGAAGAAAAGCCTGAAAAGGGAAAACAGCAAGAAGATAAGGATAATAGTGGACTTAAGAAATTTATTCCACTGATTGCTGCGATTTTAATACTACTGCCAATTATGTTGCTGCTTGCAAATTATATCAATTCTCAAAGTGATAATAAACATAATAATACAGAACAAGTAGCAACGAACGACAAGAAGAAAACTGCTGAAGAAAAAACAGACAAAGCTAAGGATAAGACTGTTGAAGAGGCAGAGTCAGAAAAAGCAGCTAAGGAAGAAGCAGCTAAGGAAGAAGCTTCTAAGGAAGAAGCGGCTAAGGAAGAAGCAGCTAAGGAAAAAGTGGCACAGGAAAAAGCAGCACAGGAAAAAGCGGCACAAGAACGTCTGGCAGCACAAAAAGCTGCTGATGAAACAGAAGCAGCAAGATTAGCCGAAGAAAAAACAGCAGAAGTTCAGGATAATGCATCACAAACAGACAATGCATCACAATCATCAGCTGCTTCAAATAATAACCAGTCTGACAATCAGCAGGCGCAGGCGACACACGTCGTTAATGCTAAAGAGAATCTTTACCGAATAGCGATTAAATACTATGGTAATGGCTCTCCAGAAAATGTTGAAAAGATAAGACAGGCAAATGGTATTTCAGACAATAATCTTTCACAAGGACAAACGTTAGTTATACCAAAATAAAAAAAGGGGGCGGTACTATGTATTTAAAGTCAATAATGATACCTAAAGAAAAATGTTATGTTGCCAGTCCAGATGACACGGTTAAGAGTGTGCTTGACAAGCTTGAACACCATGGTATTGACGGGATGCCTGTTGTTGAAACAGGAAAATATATTGGCACAGCGACACGTTATAGCATCTTTAGACATTTCTTCTTTATGAAGACACCCAAACTAAGAGATGAATTCATTGAAAACACAAAGATTAAGGATATCCTTCCTCTTGATGAATATAGTGTTAAAGATGATGCGCTATTCGAAGAGTCTTTCTTAACATTACAAGATTTTCCGATTTTAAGTGTTATCAATGAACGCAACGATTTTTTAGGCGTGGTTTCACGATTTGATGTTATGGAGCAGTTTAAATCTGCATTTGGAATGAATCAAAAAGGTGTGCGCATTGCCATTACATCAATAGATGCAGAAGGGCGTATCATGCGTCTTGCTTCAGCATTGAAGAAGTATAAGTTAAATGCTATTTCTTTTGTAACGTTTGACGAAACAGATAAGATGCATCGAAGAATGATTGTTAAAGTTGAAGATAGTAAAAATATTAAGAAGTTTACAAAGTATCTTAAAAACAATGGCTTTAAGATTCTCGATATACAAGAACATGACGAAATCTAGAGGGGGCTCTTTTGAGCCCTTTTTTATTTAAGAAAGGTGAAAAAAATGAAACACGTACAAAGTATTATAATTGGAGCTGGTCCATGTGGATTATCAGCAAGTATAGAGCAAAAAAAGAAAGGCATAGATAATATTATCATCGAAAAAGGGAATGTCGTCGAAGCAATCTACAATTATCCGACACATCAGACTTTTTTCTCGACGAGTGAAAAATTGAGTATCGGTGATATTCCGTTTATTGTTGAAGAACATAAGCCGCATCGAAACCAAGCACTTGTCTATTACAGAAGTGTAGTGAAATATCATGATTTAAAGATTCATTCTGGCGAAGAAGTTCTAAAAGTGGAGAAGCATGAAGACGAATTTATCATCACGACAACTAAAGCACACTATAAATGTAATTACGTTACAGTTGCGACAGGTTATTATGGGCAGCCGAATACATTAGATGTACCGGGTGCTGATTTAGATAAGGTGCAGCATTACTTCAAGGAAGCCCATCCTTATTTTGATCAGGATGTGTTGATCATTGGTGGTAAAAACTCTGCAATTGACGCTGCGATCGAACTTGAAAAAGCTGGTGCACGAGTGACAGCTGTGTATCGCGGCGATACATATTCTAAGAGTGTGAAACCCTGGATATTACCTCTTTACGAATCCCTTGTTAATCATGAAAAAATTAAACTCTATTTTAATAGTCATGTAACCTCTATCAATGATTCTGAAGTGATCATTCAAACCCCTGATGGAGAAATGGCAATCAAAAATGATACTGTTTTTGCAATGATTGGCTATCACCCGGACTACACGTTTTTAAGTGATATGGGGATAGAACTCATAACAAATGAATTCGGGACAGCACCTTTCTATGACAAAGAGACGATGGAGACGAATATAGACAATTTATATATCGCAGGGGTGATCGCAGCAGGAAATGACGCGAATACGATATTCATTGAAAACGGAAAATTTCACGGCGGACTGATAGCTGATGATATTATAAAAAAAGAAATACGTGGACAATAATTTGTCCGCGTATTTTTAACGTTTGAAGTAATCGTCAAGAAGAGCATCATTTAAGCCATTACTTATTGCGACGATAAGTTTTAAACGCGCTTTCTGACCGTTAAGTCCATTGGAGAATATGAGACCCATCTTCTGTAGCTCATACCCGCCACCTTCGTACTGATAGTTACCACTTGCAATTCCATTGAAACATCGGGATACGATGACAATCGGGATATTTTTATCGATTAGATGTTGGATGCCGTCTAATGAAGAAGGCGGTAAGTTTCCTTGTCCAAGCGCTTCTATAACAAGCCCGTCATATTCCTGATCAGCAAAGAATTTAATTAAGTCTGAGTCTAGGTCGCTATGGGCTTTTACGAGTCCAACTTTAATTGCTTCATTGACTTTAACCAGCGGGGGATGTGTTGATGGATGATGATGGAAATAAATATTGTTTTTCGTGATAATACCGAGTGGTCCGTAATTTGGACTTTGAAAAGTACTTGTATTTGATGTATGGGTCTTTGTTACGTTCATAGCTGTATGAATTTCATCATTAAACACAACAAGCACGCCTTTGTTTTTGGCATCATCATGGCAAGCTGTACGTATTGCGGAGATGTAGTTATACAGACCATCTGCCCCGATTTCGTTGGATGAACGCATCGCGCCGGTTAAGATTACTGGAATTGAAACGTTGAGGGTCAAATCCAGAAAATATGCTGTTTCTTCGAGTGTGTCAGTGCCATGTGTGATGACGATACCATCATAGTTTTCTTCGTATATTTCATTGATAATTGATTTTCTTAATATATTCATATGTTTAAGGGTCATATGAGGAGAGGGGATTTGAAATGGGTGTTTTTCAGTAATGTTTGCAATCGACTGAATGATTTCGATATTTGACATAGGATTTGTGTCATTCGTTGTGACGACACCCTGCGCATTTTCAGACATACTGATTGTTCCACCTGTATGCATTACGAGAATATTTTTCATTTTAGTCCTCCAATATACATTGATATAGCTCTATGATAGAATAATTAAGATTAAACAACAAGGTAGGTATATAAATGAATAAGATAAATATCGCAATAGACGGACCTGCAGCAGCAGGAAAAAGTACAATTGCTAAGCGTGTCGCTGAAGCATTAAGCATGATTTATGTGGATACTGGGGCGATGTATCGTGCGATTACACTCGCACATTTAGAGCAGCCTGAAATAGAAATCGATAAGTTGGTTGAGCATATAGATTTGAAGCTGATCAATAGATCTGGTCAGCGCATTTATCTCAATGGAAGTGATGTCAGCGATAGAATTAGAGAGCACGATGTTACATCAAATGTGTCTAGGGTTGCTAGTATTGAAAGTGTTAGAACGAAACTTGTGAATCTTCAGCAGAATATGACAGCGCATAAAGGTGTTGTTATGGATGGTCGAGATATTGGAACGAAAGTTATTCCTGAAGCTGAATTAAAGGTGTATATGGTAGCCTCTGTAGAAGAACGTGCAGAACGTCGTTTGATTGATAACAGAAATAGAGGGATTGCCTCAACATTCGAAGAATTGAAAAGAGATATTGAACGTCGTGACCACCTGGATATGACGCGTGAAATCTCGCCGCTCACAAAAGCAGAGGATGCTATTGAAATTGATACAACGGGAAAGTCAATAGAAGAAGTGACAGCCCAGATTATTGAATTAGCAAAAAGCGCAATGTAAAAAGCGTATTCCTTGACTTTCAGCTCGATTTGTAAGAAGTTTATAATAACACTAGTTGTAATTTCAAGGAGGAATCCACAATGACAGAAGAATTTAACGAAGCAATGATTAAAGAAATTCAAGAAGGAGACAAGGTTAAAGGAACGGTACAAGCGATTGAAGAGAAACATGTCGTTCTTAACTTAGATGGTGCAAAATATGATGGTATCATCCCAATCAGTCAACTTTCAAGTCTACATATTGACAATGCTGAAGAAGTCGTTCAAATTGGCGATGAGATTGAAGCGTTTGTTACTAAGATTGAAGATAAAGAGGAAGATGGTCATTACATCTTATCTAAACGTCAACTAGATGAATCTGAATCATTTGAATCATTAAAAGAAAAGTTCGAAAATGATGAAACGCTAGAAGCAGAAGTTAAAGAAGCAGTTAAAGGTGGTCTTGTTGTTGATGTAGGCCTAAGAGGATTTATTCCGGCATCTTTAATTTCTACGAATTATATTGAAGACTTCTCAAACTACGTTGGTCAAGTATTAACTTTAAAGATTGAAGAACTGGATCAGGAGAAGAACCGTGTAATCTTAAATCACAAAGCCATCGAAGCTGAAGAGAACAAAGTGAAAAAGGAACAACGTCTTGATGAAATTGAAGTTGGTTCTGTAATCGAAGGCGAAGTTTTACGTATTACAAACTTCGGAGCGTTCGTAGATATCGGTGAAGTAGATGGTCTTGTACATATCTCTCAAGTTACGCATGATCATATCGATAAGGTTGAAGATGCTCTGTCTATCGGCGACAAAGTTAAGGTTAAAGTATTAAGCGTCGACAAAGAAGCAGAACGCGTTTCTTTATCAATTAAAGCTGCTTTACCTGGGCCGTTTGAAACGATTGAAGAGAAGTTTAGTATCGGAGACATCGTTGATGGAGAAGTTGTTCGTCTAGCAAACTTTGGAGCTTTCGTTGAAATTGATAAAGGATTACAAGGCCTTGTGCATATTTCTCAAATTAGTCACGAACATATCGGTAATCCATCAGAAGTCCTTGAACCAGGTCAAAAGGTTAAAGTGAAGATTCTGGATATCAACAAAGAAGAGAAACGTATTGGTCTTTCAATTAAAGCGACTCAAGAACAAGTAGAAGATTTTGATACTACATACTTGAGCAATGCTTCAAATCAAGAGAATCAAGATGCTCCAACACTTGGAGATATGTTTGGAGACAAACTTAAAAACTTAAATCTTTAATAGAGTTCTAAGGAGACAATGGCGCTTGCCTTGTCTCTTTTTTTTTAAATATTAATAAATGATAAACTATGTTAAAATAATAGGGATATTATTTGAGAGGATAGATAAAATGACAAAACCAACGATAGCGATTGTAGGTCGTGCAAATGTAGGGAAATCTACAATTTTTAATAGAATCGTCGGGGAACGTGTTTCGATTGTAGAAGACACACCCGGAGTTACAAGAGATAGAATTTATTCGAGCGGAGAATGGTTGACACATGAATTCAATATTATAGATACAGGTGGGATTGAGCTAGGTGATGAGCCTTTCCAGGAGCAGATTCGTGCTCAGGCAGAAATTGCGATTGAGGAAGCGGATGTTATCATCTTTATGGTAAATGGACGTGACGGGATTACGAATGAAGATGATTTCGTGGCAAAACTATTATTTAAATCAAGCAAGCCTGTTGTATTAGGTGTCAATAAGATTGATAATCCTGAAATGCGTGCAGATATATACGAATTCTACTCATTAGGATTTGGAGAGCCTATTCCGATCTCTGGATCACATGGTTTAGGTATTGGAGACTTGCTGGATGAAGCGGCAAAGCACTTCCCTGAGCAGCAGGAAGAAGATTATGATGATGATGTTATCAAATTCTCTCTTATAGGAAGACCAAATGTGGGGAAATCGAGTTTAATCAATGCAATCCTTGGTGAGGAGCGTGTTATCGTATCACCAGTCGCAGGTACAACACGAGATGCAATAGATACGGTATACACTTTTGAGGATCAGGAATACGTGATGATCGATACAGCTGGAATGCGTAAAAAAGGTAAGGTATATGAGGCAACGGAACGTTATTCTGTATTACGTGCCTTGAAAGCAATCGAACGTTCTAACGTTGTGCTGGTTGTTATCGATGCTGAAGAAGGTATTATTGAACAGGATAAGAAGATTGCTGGATATGCCCATGAAGCAGGTAAAGCTATTGTTATCGTTGTAAACAAATGGGACACTGTTGAGAAAGACTCAAAAACGATGAAGAAGTTTGAAGATAAAGTGCGTGAAAACTTCCAGTTCTTAGATTATGCACCGATTGCCTTTGTTTCTGCAAAGGAACGCAAACGTCTGAATACATTATTCCCGCTGATTAATATGGCAGGGGAAAACCATCGTAAACGAGTTCAAAGCAGTACGCTTAATGAAGTGATCACTGATGCTGTTGCAATGAATCCAACACCAACACATAAGGGCAGTCGATTAAACATCTTCTATACGACACAAGTTGCGATTGAGCCACCAACTTTTGTATTCTTCGTCAACGATGTTGAGATGATGCATTTCTCTTATCAAAGATTTTTAGAAAATAGAATTCGTGCAGCCTTTGGATTCGAAGGAACACCACTACATTTAATTGCAAGAAAGAGAAATTAGGAGTGATTGTATGCTACAAGTTTCAGTAATCGGTACAGGTTCATGGGGTACTGCACTAGCGAATATACTTTCAGAGAATCAGCATGACGTTTTAATGTGGGGGAAGACCCAAGCTACCGTTGATGAAATCAACACGCATCATACGAATGAAAAGTATCTTAAAGAGATTCAGCTGCACGATGTATTGCAAGCGACTTCAAATATTCAGCAAGCAGTACTGCATGCAAAGGTAATCATAATAGCTGTTCCTACGAAAGCGATTCGTTCAGTCATGCAGCAGATTAATGAGGTTGCGGATGAAAAGAAAATTTTTATTCATGTTTCTAAAGGGATAGAGCCTATAACATTTAAAAGAATCTCTGAAATGATAACCGAAGAGATGGATCCTGAGAAGTTTGAAGGTGTCGGTGTTCTGAGTGGGCCGAGTCATGCTGAAGAACTTGCACTTCAGCATCCGACAACGGTGGCTGTAGCAAGTGACAACAAACAGATTAAGCAGATTGCACAAGATATTTTTATGAATTCGTATTTTAGAATCTATACGAATGATGACTTGATTGGTGTTGAAATTGGAGGTGCGCTTAAGAATATTATCGCACTTGCAGCAGGGATAACAGATGGCCTTGGCTATGGAGACAATGCTAAAGCAGCCTTGATGACACGTGGTCTCGCTGAAATCACACGCCTTGGAACGAAGATGGGAGCAGATCCGTTAACATTTCTTGGGCTTGCAGGGATTGGCGATTTGATTGTGACATGTACATCAGTACATTCACGAAACTGGAAATGTGGCAATATGCTGGGTAAAGGTGCTTCTCTAGAGGAAGCGCTGGCACAAATGGGTATGGTCGTTGAAGGAGTCCGTACGACACAAGCTGCAAACGAAATGGCACAAGCATTTGGTGTTGAGATGCCGATCACACAATCCTTATATAAGGTGCTGTTTGAAGGTCTTGATGTCAATGAAGGAGTTAGGAATTTGATGAACAGAGAAAAAACGAACGAATAGAGGTAGACTATGTTTAATATTTCTAGAATGGATTTAATGTGGGTATCATTTTATTCGCTTGGGCTAATGCTTCTTGCAATGATGCTTATTTATCTCGCAAGGTTTAAGATTGCTAATAAACCATTGAATATGATTGTTACGTTTCTTGCATATGCAGCATTGCTTATAAGTGCACTGCTCATGTTTGTCGTGTTAGGTGGTTCTAGTTATGCGTAAATCTTTATTATTATTACTGGTTTCTTTGCTGCTCAGTGGATGCATGTATCCTAAAGAAGCGCTTGAACAAAATCAAGTCGCACCTCAAGATCAGCTGAACATGGTTCAAAATGCTGTTGAAAGTTATCAGAAGGATACCGGTGGATTGCTACCACTGAAAGATAGAGATCAGACTTATGAAATCTATTTAAAGCATCCAGTTGATTTTGGAAAGTTAAAACCAAAATATCTTTCGCAGTTACCAGGCTCATCATTTGAAATGGGTGGCTATTATCAGTATGTGATGATGGACGTAGATAAAAATCCTAAAGTGATGATTGTAGATCTAAGAACATCAGATACTTTAAAAAATTTAAGAATTCGACTCGAGACGAAATCGAATGAATTGGCATTAGGAAAGAAGATAGGTCCAAACCTTTATAAAATTAACTATAAGAAATACGGTCTTGATCAATACCCGACAGTGAAGAGCCCCTATTCGGGCGAGGCATTACCTATTTATATCAACGGGGGGGACGAATTTAAGATAGATTACTCTCTTGATCTTGGTCGTGCACTACAGAAACATCAGGTAAAACAAGGGGAGGATATCCGATATATTCTCTATCAGGACAACCCAATATTACCTGCCTATTCAGTACCTTATACTGTAGATGATAAGAATGAACCCGTTTTCAAAACCGTACAACGCTAAAAAATTGTTGATAATATACAATAACCGTTGCAGTGACAACGTTTATTGTGTTAAAGTCATAACAGAATGATATTTTATATCATTTACATAATGTTGGGGAGGTGAATTGACATGAATAAAACAGATTTAATCAATGCAGTTTCTGATAGTGCAAACTTAACTAAGAAAGAAGCAGGTTTAGCAGTTGATGCTGTTTTCGAATCAATTCAAAAATCACTATCTAATGGTGAGAAGGTACAATTAATTGGTTTCGGTAACTTTGAAGTTCGCGAACGTGCTGCACGTAAAGGACGTAATCCGCAAACTGGTGATGAGATTGAAATCCCAGCAAGCAAAGTTCCAGCATTCAAAGCTGGTAAAGCATTAAAAGATGCAGTGAAATAAATGCATCTAAAGCCCACTATGGGCTTTTTTTATTTGTTCTTATACCATTTTTTATGAATTATCGTTATAATAATGGAAGGACAAAAATTGAGGTATGGCAATGAAATATTTAGTTAACCTAGAAAATCAGATTAAAGAGCTAAAAAAACGATATGCATATTTTCAGATGATCAATTTTGAGCAGGAAATCATTGATATTGTGAGCAATCTTAAAGTAGATGACAATGTTAAAAGTGCAATCGTTGTTATTGATACAAGTATGCGTATGCAAAGTGTGATCAATGATGATAATAAAGACAGGCTTGTGCTATCTACTGACATATTAAGTGCGTTATTTTATCGCTATTTATCACAGCCGTTTTTACAAGATGACTTTAAAGTTTTAACGCGATGTGTCACGCGTATTAATGAATTGAAAGAATTACGTTTAACGATAACTGAACAAGATAAATTAACAGAAATAGATCAGGAAATTCATTATATGTTTGTACAACCTTATATGAATGATGAGAAAGTGGTGGCTTATGAGTAAACAGTTAAATGGACAAGAAAAAAGTGAATTAGTACATGATGTTTTTCAAAATGTTTCAACGAAATATGATCGATTAAACGATATAATAAGTTTCAATCAGCATAAATCGTGGCGTAAATATACGATGAAACAAATGAAAGTTAAAAAGGGCGCAAAAGCACTGGACGTATGCTGTGGCACAGGGGACTGGACAATACAGATGTCTCAGGCAGTAGGTAGTCATGGCCACGTTACAGGTCTGGATTTCAGTGACAACATGTTAAGTGTCGCACATAAAAAAACGGATCATATTGCTAATATTAATCTTATTCATGGTAATGCGATGGATTTACCATTCGAAGACAATACATTTGACTATACGACAATTGGTTTTGGATTACGCAATCTGCCGGATTATAAGAAAGGCTTAGAAGAAATGTATCGTGTATTAAAACCTGGAGGAATGATTGTAGTCTTAGAAACAAGTCATCCAACGATGCCAGTATTTAAACAAGGATATAAGCTGTATTTTAAATACATTATGCCTTTCTTTGGTAAAGTTTTCGCGAAATCAATGAAAGAATACAGCTGGTTACAGCAAAGTGCATTTGAATTCCCGGATAAATACACGTTAGCGCATTTAATGGCTGAAACGGGCTTTACACATATTAAATTCAAAGGCTTTACAGGTGGCGTAAGCGCGATGCATCTCGCATACAAACCAAAAGAAAACTAGAATGGATGATTGCTGTGAGTTATAAAGCATTTTTACAACCATATATATTTGAAGTTGAACAGAGGTTACAGACGTTAATTCAAAGTGAATCTACAGTGATCACCGATGCATCTAAGCATATATTAAATTCTGGCGGTAAACGCGTGAGACCGATGTTTGTACTGTTAAGCGGATTTCTAGCTAAAGGTGATAAAGAACATTTGATTCGTACAGCTGTATCACTGGAACTTATACACATGGCAAGCCTTGTTCATGACGATTATATAGATAATAGTGACAAACGTAGAGGTAATACTTCTGTGCATATGGCTTTTAACAAGGACACAGCAATTCGAACAGGACATTTCTTATTGGCTCGTGCATTAGAAAATATTGCAGAAATTAAGGATTCACAGTATCATCAAATATTCAGTGAAACAATATTAGAAGTTTGTTTCGGCGAATTTGATCAGATGGCAGATCGCTTTAATTATCCCATTACATTCACAGAGTATTTAAGACGCATTAATCGTAAAACTGCAATTCTCATTGAAGCAAGCTGTCATCTAGGAGCCGTGAGTACGAATCTTGATTCATATACAACCTATCATATCAAACAGTTCGGTCACTGCATTGGTATGAGCTACCAGATTATTGATGATATTCTGGATTATACGAGTAATGAAGCGACACTTGGTAAACCGGTAGGAAGTGACATCCGAAATGGACACGTCACCTACCCGCTTATAGCAGCGATTGATGTATTAAATCAGCGTGAGGATTACAGACTGGAACAAAGTGTAATGCAATTACAGCAAGCTTCAGATGAAGCGGTATTTGATTTTATCATTGAACAGGTGAAACGACATGGCGTACACTCTTCGGAAGTATTGAGCAGAAAGTACGGTGATAAAGCGAAATTTCATCTAGATCAACTGCCTGACAGTAACATCAAAAGCTATTTAGTACAAATTCATGAAAAAATGTTGAAACGTATTTATTAGTAATTGCAAGAAATCGCTTACAATGTTAAACTGTTTAAGGATTTACTAAATTAAAAGAGGTAGGGATAACCATGGAAAAAACATTTTTAATGATTAAACCTGACGGTGTAGGTCGCGGTCTTATCGGAGAAATCGTAAAACGTATTGAAAACAAAGGCATCAAAGTTGTAGGTGCTAAATTAATGACGGTGTCAGAGGATTTAGCTAAAACACATTACGGTGAGCATAGCGAAAAACCATTCTTCGGCGAATTAGTTGAGTTTATTACTTCAGGACCTGTATTTGCGATGGTACTTGAAGGTGAAAACGTTGTTGAAATCGGACGTACATTAGTAGGTAAAACAAACCCTGCCGAAAGTGCTCCTGGAACAATTCGCGGAGACTTTGGTATGACTGTTGGTAAGAACATCATCCATGGTTCAGATTCAGTCGCATCAGCTGACAAAGAAATCGCATTATGGTTTAAAGAAGAAGAAATTTTATCCTATGACTTAGTGACATCTGCTTGGGTGTACTAAATCGAAAACGATTAAATACTTAGGTTAAGACATATTTGTCTTGACCTTTTTCTTTTTGATTATAAATATCATTGTAAGTGCGTTATAATAATACTTATTATATATTGTGAGGTTTTAATATGAGATTTCTAACAGCCGGAGAATCACATGGTCCGAAACTAACTGTGATTATTGAAGGTATTCCATCGAACATGAAGTTATCAAGTGACATGATTAATAAAGAGATGTTCAAACGTCAAGGTGGTTATGGGCGTGGCCGTCGTATGCAGATTGAAAAGGATACAGTCATAATTACATCAGGTGTACGCCATGGCATTACACTCGGCAGTCCGATCACAATCGAAGTGATTAACGATGATCATAAACATTGGCTTAAGATTATGGGTGTAGAAGAAAGTGAAGAAATGACGCCGGATAAACGTAAGATTACAAAGCCGCGACCGGGTCATGCGGATTTAGTTGGTGGTATGAAATATCGTCATAGAGATTTACGTAATGTTCTGGAACGATCCAGTGCTCGTGAGACTGCTGCACGTGTTGCTGTCGGTGCAGTGTGTAAAGTGCTGCTTGAATCTTTAGGGATAAGTATCTATTCACGCGTCATAGAGATTGGTGGCGCACGAGATAATGGTGAATATACTCTGGATGAAATTAAGAAGAAAAATGACATAAATGATGTTCGATGCATTGATGAAACAGTGGCACAGACGATGCGTGATAAAATTGACGAAGCAAAGTCGAATGGGGACTCCATCGGTGGAGAAGTACAGGTTATTGCTGACGGCGTGCCAGTCGGTCTTGGCAGTTATGTGCAATATGATCGCAAGCTGGATGGTAAAATTGCACAATCTGTCATCAGTATCAATGCATTTAAAGCTGTGGGTTTCGGTGCAGGATATGATATGAAGCATCTACCTGGATCTAAAGTACAAGATCCAATCAGCTATAAAGAGGGTAGCGGCTACTCTAGAATGACTAACAATCTTGGGGGATTTGAAGGTGGCATGACGAATGGGATGCCGATTATAGTGAACGCTGTAATGAAACCTATACCGACGTTGTATAAACCGCTTCAATCTGTTGATATCGATACGAAAGAAGTATATCAGGCTTCAATCGAACGCAGTGATAGCTGTGCTGTACCTGCAGCATCCATTGTCTGTGAACATGCGGTTGCGTTTGAACTGGCAAAAGAGATATTAAATGAATTCCAGAGCAATGATTTAGAGCAGTTGAAAGAGAGTATTGCACGACATAGACAGGCAATCCTTGATTATTAAGGAGCAGATATGAAGTTAACGACAAACTATATAGACAATAATTATGATATTGTTGTAGAACACGAAGCATTCAATTTAAATCTTGACTTTAAACATTATGATAAACGTATCGCACTGATTGATGAATCCGTTCATCAGCTGCATCAACAGAAAATTGATTTGTTCTTGAGCAAGCATTCTATCTTAAAGTTGTTGATTCCAAGTGGCGAGCAAGTGAAAACAATACATCATTATAGCAAGGTGGTAGAAACGCTATTATCGATGCATGTAACAAGACACAGTTGTCTCTTTGCAATTGGAGGAGGTGCGACAGGTGATTTTACAGGATTTGTTGCAGCAACTGTCCTACGTGGCATTCATTTTATTCAGGTGCCCACAACAATACTTGCTCATGACGCCTCGATCGGTGGTAAAACTGGGATCAATGCAAGCGCAGGTAAGAATTTAATCGGTGCATTTAAACGACCTGATATGGTGATCTATGATCTGGATTTTCTAGATACGTTATCACAAAGCGAAAAGTTAAGTGGCTTTGCTGAAATTATTAAACACGTATTACTCAATGCTAATGGTCGTATTGGTAAAAGTGATACTTTATTAGAAATAATGCATGACGTTCAAGATGGAACTTGTTTGAGTGAGCTGCATGCGATTGATAAGTGGATAACGTTTGGTATTCAGACAAAGATGAAAGTTGTGCATGATGATGAATTTGAATCAGGTGTTAGAAAGTTTTTGAACTTCGGACATACTTTGGGGCATGCGATTGAATTTCATCATAAGTTACCTCATGGCATTGCAGTAATGCATGGCATGATCTATGCATTACTTTTAAGTGATGTGACTGAAACTGACATCCTATCACTCATGCGCTGGATGCACCATCTCGGGTTAAAGAAATTAGCCTATGATAACTTTGATATATATTACGAGCTTATGAGACAGGATAAGAAGAATGTAGCGAATGATATTAGTTTTGTATTGTACTGTGAAAATAATGGATATAAAGTAGAACAAGTAGATGTTAAACGTTTAAGGATGGCATTTGAGAGGTTAAGAAAGCTAGAAGGTGAACTGTTGTGAAATTAAAATATAATGGACCATTAACAGGAGAAATTTCTGTTCCTGGTGATAAATCGATAACGCATCGTGCAATTATGCTTGCGAGTTTAAGTAAAGGAAAGACGGTTATTTCAAAGCCATTACTGGGAGATGACTGTATTTCAACGATTAATATTTTCAGGAAGCTAGGCGTTCAGATTTCAATAGAAGAGGATAACGTTATCGTTGATTCACCAGGCTATGAGCAGTTTCGTGAGCCTGATGAAATCCTTTATACTGGAAATTCAGGGACTACGACACGATTATTATGCGGCTTACTTGCGGGTCTTCCGTTTAAAACGATATTGGACGGAGATGCATCCATTGCGCAACGTCCGATGGGGCGCGTGATCGAACCCTTAAGACAGATGGGGGTAAATATTAAGGGAAGGAATAATCAGTTTACACCGATTATCATCAATGATGGAGATATTTCTAAAGTACAGGGAATAGACTACATGATGCCTGTGAAAAGTGCTCAAGTAAAAAGTGCGATATTACTAGCCGGTCTATATGCAGATGATGAAGTGCACATCACTGAACAAGACATCTCTCGAAATCATACGGAATTAATGTTTAAAAACAGTAATATTGATATTGAGGTTAATGATAGAACAATCCTGTTAAAACCAAATGGTATACATGACATTAAGATGAATGATATACATATTCCTGGAGACATATCTTCGGCTGCCTTCTTTATTGTTGCTGCATTGATTATCCCTGGCAGCATGATTACTCTGCATGATGTTGGAACGAACGTAACGAGAAGTGGTATTCTAGAAGTTGTCAAGATGATGGGCGGTAATATTCAAGTTATTGACAAAGCACAACAGACAGAACCTGTAAGTGATATCATCGTTTCATATACGCATAATCTGACAGGAATTACGATTGAAGGTTCATTAATTCCGAAGCTTATTGATGAGATACCAGTGATTGCATTACTCTTAGCACATGCACAGGGCAGGAGTGAGATAAGAGATGCAGAGGAACTGAAGGTGAAAGAGACCAATCGAATTGATACGGTTGTTTCTGAACTGAACGCATTAGGTTATAAGTTAGAACCAACAACGGATGGTATGATCGTTTACGGTAAAGTAAAGGATGTGCGTGCACGTAATATCTTTGATTCTTATGGCGATCATCGTATCGGAATGATGCTTGCAGTTGCAGCATTACTTGAAAAGGTAGAAATCGAAATCAATCAATTTGAAGCGGTAAATATTTCATATCCGAACTTCATAGGACATATTAAGCAGTTAAAAGGAGATTTGTAATGGATATTAATCAATTAATCGATCAGATTCATCTGCAGCATCTAGAAGGCCTGAACGATAATGTTAAAAGGGCTTTATTTACAGATGATCATGATGCACTTTTTGAACTGGGTACAACCCTCATGCAGTTTGGTATTGTACAAGAAGGTAAACTTGTGTTTGAACGGCTGTTTGAACTATACCCCGATGAGCCTGAGGTACTAAGCTTTTATATCGAAAGTTTAATCGATACGAATGATATGGATCAAGCACTAATGATATTACATGGGCTTCCTAAAACAATAGAAAGATTGATGCTTGAAGCGGATATCTTTCAACAGCAGGATATGCCAGAAGTCGCAATTGAGAAGGTGAAGGAAGCTTATGAACTATCTAGTGAAGATCCAGTGCTTAGCTTTGCATTAGCAGAACTCTATTACTTTGACGGGCAGTATCTACCAGCTGTAAGAAACTACGAAACACTATTAAATAGTGGTATCGATGAAATTAATAATGTTAATTTGAATTTAAGGATTGCAGATAGTTTATTACAGACGGGTGATTATGATCAGGCGGTAGTTTACTATGAGAAAATAGACGAGAAAGATTATACGAGCGATGATTTCTTCAAAAAAGCGATTAGCTATCAAAAATCCGGGCTGATGGATAGAGCAATATCGACGCTGCAGTCTTTACTGGATAAAGATCCTGATTTTATGCAGGCATATCTGTTATTAGTTGAGCTGTTAGAAAGTGAACGCAAATATGAAGATGCAATCTTGGTAGGTCAGCAAGGGATACGATTAAATGAATTTTATAAAGAGCTGCTTGTGGATACTGGACGTATTATGATTAAGATGCATAATGAAGAAGGAGCAGACTATCTAATCCAGGCTCTAACAATCGATCCATCGTATACTGAAGCAGGATTAGTATTAGCAGACTACTATCGCAAAGAAGAACTGTATGAAGAGATGGTCCAGTTATTCACTGTTATTGACGAAGATGATATTGATCCAGAGATTTTATGGCATTTAGCATATAGCTATCAACAGCTGGAAAAAGATAAAGAAGCAAAGCATTTCTATAAAGAAGCTTATAATAGTCTGAATGAAAATGTCTCTTTCCTGAAAGATTATTATTATTACACCCGAGAAATAGCAGATCGATCTCGCAGCGAACAGCTCTACGAAATAATTATTGGTCTGGAACCGGAGTTTGATGACGCATACTAATATTGTCGATGACCGCAGAAACTATATAAGATATCTGCTACTCAATCATAATATTGACAACAAGAACACGGTGTGGATATTAAACTTATTAAAAGATCGAGATGATATACTCTCCTATATTCATATTATGAGAGCTGATGCATTTATTAATCGTCTGATTATTTATCCAGACTTTAAATGTCATCTCGTACTTGCTCATGGAATTATTACCGATGCTTTTGTCATTTTTCATTATTTATCTTCATTAAATCATGATATTTATCTGGATGTCATACTTCATGATAACAAATATGTTGAAATTGAGATAAAAGAACTGCTGAGCTATGTAGTAATATCATTAAATAACTTTGAATACAAAGAAATTAAGAACAAGCTTCACTATATCCAGCATAATGAAATTATAAAGAAAGAAGTTAAACGTTACATAGAGCCCTTGATTGAAGAAACTTTAGTGAATAAAGATAAGGATAAATTTAATCAACTTACGCATTTATTACAGATGATAGGAGAATAGGAATGCTTTTTAATCATAATGATCTTATGTTGCTGAACGATCAGATAGAATATATTGATACTGCAATCATCCCGGCAATACCAGCCAACTATACTTCTCGACTTTTAGATATAGCAGATCAATATGAAATGATTCAATATGTAACTTTAGGTGCTGAACAACAGTTTAAAGGACGTCTCCTTGTATTGCCTCCAGTGCAAATTTTAGGTGACTATGATCCGATTGGTCTTATAGATACACAACTTAAAGAATATGGATTCAAGAATATCGTTGTCGTATGTCCACAAACATTACAAATTGATGCTGATAATGTCCATAAAGTGAGTATCATTCCATTAGAATCTATGGATAATGAAATGAAACAGGAATTTATTCAGGATAATGTCAAATCGTTGATGAAATTTATTATTACACTTTGGAATAAATAATGACAATTTTAGTACTTAAATTGTGACATCTTATTGACCAAGCTATATTTATAGGCTAAAATTGATATGTCCTAGTATATTTTATAAAAAGAATCGCATTAGAGGGGGGAAAATTAAATGAGCCAACGTGTCACACGACGCCAATTTTTAAACTATTCCTTAATGGGAGTTGGATCATTTATGGCTGCTGGTATGGTTATGCCTTTAGGTCGTTTTGCACTAGATCCAGTATTTAAAAGTGGTGCAGCTGGAGATATGATCACTACTAGCGTTAAAGTTTCAGAAATTAAAGAAGAACCGACAAAGGTTGACTTTAAATTCGAACAAAAAGATGCATGGTACACGAGTGAAGTAACAGAATTTGCATGGGTATATAAAGAAGGCGATGAAATTATTGCTTTATCTCCTGTATGTAAACACTTAGGTTGTACAGTATCTTGGAATGGTGATAAAGGTAATCCGAACCAATTCTTCTGTCCATGTCATAATGGTCGTTATGAGAAGAATGGTAAGAACGTTCCTGGTACACCACCGCTTGGGCCTTTAGACCAATATAAAGTTGGAGAAAAAGGCGGAATGTTAACAATCGGTAAAAAACACGAAAATGAATTAGTGAAATAGGAGGGGACAAAATGATCGATAAAATCTATGATTGGGTCGATGACAGACTCGATATTACACCAATTTGGCGCGATATCGCAGATCATGAGGTGCCTGAGCATGTTAACCCTGCTTATCACTTTTCTGCATTCGTATACTGTTTTGGTGGATTAACATTCTTTATTACTGTAATACAAGTTTTATCAGGTATGTTCTTAACGATGTATTATGTACCAGATATTGTTAACGCCTGGAAATCAGTTTATTATTTACAGCATGATGTAGCAGCAGGTGTTATCGTACGTGGTATGCATCACTGGGGTGCGAGTCTAGTAGTAGTAATGATGTTCTTACATACACTACGCGTATTCTTCACGGGATCATATAAACAACCACGTGAATTAAACTGGTTAGTCGGAGTATTAATTTTCTTCGTAATGTTAGGATTATCGTTTACTGGTTATTTATTACCATGGGATATGAAAGCATTATTTGCGACAAAAGTAGGTTTACAAATCGCTGAATCCGTACCGTTTATCGGTCCATGGGTAAAAACTTTATTAGCTGGTGACCCACATATTGTTGGAGCACAGACATTAACGCGATTCTTCGCGATTCATGTATTCTTCTTACCTGCATGTTTATTCGCGTTGTTAGCAGCTCACTTTATTATGATTAGAAAACAAGGTATTTCGGGGCCACTATAAACACGAATATTCTAAAAGGAGGTTATACAGATGCATCGCGGAAAAGGGATGAAATTTGTTGGTGATTCACGTATTAAATCTTATGAAAAACCAAAGTTAAATCGAGATTATTCAGAATTTCCTGGTAAAACAGAAAGCTTCTGGCCAGATTTCTTATTAAAAGAATGGATGACAGGTGCGGTATTCTTAGTTGCATATTTATGTTTAACAGTAGCGCATCCATCTCCATTAGAACGTATCGCGGATCCATCAGATACAGGTTATACACCTTTACCTGACTGGTACTTCTTATTCTTATACCAAATCTTAAAGTATACGTATGCTTCAGGACCATTTAATACATTTGGTGCGATTGTTATGCCAGGGATTGCATTCGGTGCATTAATGTTAGCACCTTGGTTAGATCGTGGACCAGAGCGTAAATGGAATAAGCGTCCATTAGCTTCAGGATTTATGTTATTAGCGGTAGCCATCATCTTCTATACGACTTGGGAATCTTCACATTACCATGATTGGAAGAAACAAGCTGCACAAGGTAAAATCGTATTCACAAATTTAGATAAGAAAGACCCGACATACGAAAAGATCATTAAATCTAACTGTACTTCATGTCACGGTGGAGAATTGACAGGTGGCGCTGGTCCAAACTTGGTTAAAGCGAATCTACCTGCAGCTGGTGTAGAAGCGTTTGTTAAAAATGGTAGTGGCGCAATGCCTTCATTTAAAGATACGCTGACAGAAGAACAAATTAAAGAAGTTGGAAAGTTCATCGAAGGTTTAGAAGAAACTGACGAGAACGGAAAGCCATTGAAAAAATAATATTTTAGAGAATCATCTTATTCTAGATGATTCTTTTTTTATGAGGTGATCACTTGTCACAATATTATTACTGGATACAAAATAAAAAGTTTCTCACATTGATTATATTTTGTAATATTGTCGGTACGGTGTATGGATACTACTGGTATTTAGGTCAACTTCAGCAGACGAAATGGTATTTTATACCGTTTGTTCCAGATAGTCCGACTGCATCATTATTTTTAGTGATTGCACTGACGGCAATATTAATGAATAAGCATCTTCCGATAATTGAAGTCCTTGCGTTCGTTACGCTGATAAAATATGGTGTCTGGGCTGTCGTTATGAATATCCTCGTCTTTATTACGCTAGATGATGTCACGGCGATGGGAATGATGCTTGTAATCTCACATGCAGTTATGGCAATACAGGCGTTATTATTTGTTCCTTTGTTCAGAGTCAGCTTATTATCAATCGGAATTGCATCAATATGGGTATTTCATAATGATGTCATAGACTATGTTTATATGCAGTATCCGGTTTACAGTATGCTTTCTGACTATATCCAGCATATCGGTTATTTTTCATTCTGGTTATCAGTGTTTAGTTTTGCTTTATTATTTATCTTGAATAGAGATAAATTATTTGATTAATTTTGACCAATAAATTAGAATTAAATTAAATCTATTAAGGAGTGTTTTGATGAGCTATATTCTTTATTTTATTATTATTATGCTGGTGCCGATGTATTTCCAGTATAAAGTAAAATCAACTTATAATAAGTACAGCAGGGTGAAATCTACAAGTGGTAAATCAGGACAGCAAGTAGCAGAGGAAATACTTGCAGCGAATGGTATTACAGATGTGAGAGTAGTAGAAGGCGAAGGCTTTCTATCAGATCATTACGATCCATCAAAGAAGCTTGTCGTACTTAGTCCCTCTAACTTCAGACAGCCAAGTGTTGCTGGTACTGCAATCGCTGCGCATGAAGTTGGTCATGCGATTCAGCATGCGACTGGATATAGTATGCTGAAGTTACGTAGCGCTTTGTTGCCTCTAGCAAATTTAGGAACAACATTCAGTTACTTGTTAATTATGGTCGGAGCAGTATTAACTGGCATTTCTCAGCAAGGCGGAGGAATTGGTTCTATGGCAATCTGGGCTGGTGTCATCTTAATGTCCTTTGCTGTATTATTCTCAATTGTTACACTGCCTGTTGAATTTGATGCAAGTAACCGCGCGATGAATCAAATAGAGAAATTAGGCATTGTGAATGCTGAAGAATATAAGCATGCGAAACGTGTACTATCAGCAGCCGCTATGACATATGTAGCAGCAACAGCAGTAGCAGTAGCAGAATTCTTAAGATTCTTCATGATGGCAAGAAATAGTGATTAATCATTAGTAGAGGTCAGAACAAATTTGTTCTGACCTCTCTTTTATCATCCATTATCTTTCAATGGGTTTTTTAAATTCATCTAATGTAAACCCTTCACCTAATACATCATGTACATCAAGTAATGATACAAATGCATGCGGGTCAATTGAGTGTATGATTTGTTTTAAACGTGTAATTTCATTTCTTGGTACGACACAATAGATGATGGGTCTTTCAGTCTGGGAGTAGTGACCATGAGCAGAGATAATCGTCACTCCGCGGTCAAGTAATGAATTGATTTCGTCTGATATTTCTTTATGTCGTTCTGAGATGATCATTGCGCCACGAGCAGAGTATCCAGAATCCTGAATGATATCAATCACGCGTGCTCCAACAAAAACGCATACTAACGTATACATTGTTATGATGTAATCACCGATTGTAATATAAGTTGCAATTAGAACAAGACAGTCAAATGCAAACATCGTTCTTCCCATAGCGATATCGAAGTATTTCTTCATCAAACGTGCCAGTATATCCACGCCTCCAGTAGTACCTCCAAATCTAAATATTATACCAAGACCCACGCCTATAAAAACGCCACCAAATAAACTTGCGAGTAGTAGATCATCTTTTAGGTCGATATGCATCGGATAGCGTTCACAAATCCATAAGAATAACGATACACTTAGCGTGCCTGTAAGCGTATAGATAAAAGACAACCTTCCTAGAAGCTTATACCCAACAAAAAATAGTGGAATATTAAAAATTAAGTTCATGAGAGCAGGGCTTGTACCAAATAAATGATATAATATTAACGCAATGCCGGTAAATCCACCTTCAGTCAGTTCGTTTGTCATATTGAAATTTACAATGCCAAAACTAAAAATAAATGCACCTATTAATATGAAGAAGATGTTGATTATATTAAGATGTATTTTCATATTTAATCTCCCTTCAAATTATATTATACATAATATTCTGTTATCTTGGAGGAAACGAATGAAAACATTAGAAGAAATGCAGCAAGAAGTTGATAAATATATTAGCCAGTTTAAGACAGGTTACTTTACACCGATGGAAAATATGGTTCGACTTACTGAAGAGGTAGGCGAGCTTGCGCGTGAAATCAATCATGTATATGGGCCAAAACAAAAAAAGTTAAGTGAACAAGAAAAACAAATAGGGATGGAGCTCGCTGATAACTTGTTTGTACTCATCTCTCTTGCAAATTCAATGGATATTGATCTAACCCATTATTTCGATAGAACAATGGAGAAATTTAATACAAGAGATTTTAATAGATTCGAAAGAAAATAACTGGAGGTTTTACTATGAAAATTGGAATTACATGTTATCCGACAATGGGAGGTTCAGGTATCATTGCTACTGAACTAGGAATAAAAATGGCAAAACGTGGACATGATGTGCATTTTATTACGTCTAATACACCATTTAGAATTCATTTTCAGATGCCTAATATTACTGTTCACCAGGTGGATGTCAATCAATATTCCGTCTTTCAATATCCACCTTATGATATTACACTTGCTACAAAAATAGCGGAAGTTATTAATCTGTATGATCTTGATGTCCTTCATATGCATTACGCTGTTCCCCATGCAATTTGTGGTATTCTTGCCCGACAAATTGCGAGAAAAGATGTAAAGATAGTAACGACTTTACACGGAACGGATATCACAGTATTAGGCTATGATTCAACGCTTAAGGAAGCAATTAAGTTTGGAATAGAAGATAGCGATGTTGTTACAAGTGTCAGTAATTCGTTAACAGAAGAGACCTATGAAATTGTTGCACCCAATAAAGAGATTCAGACGGTCTACAACTTTATTAACGAAGAAGATTTTAATAATACATCCAATCCTAAATTGAGGGCCTGCTATGGTATTACCGAAGAAGAAAAGGTAGTTATACACGTATCGAATTTCCGTAAAGTTAAACGCATACAAGACATCTTGAAAACATTTAAGCAAGTGTCTGAAAAGACTGCTTCTAAGTTATTATTGATTGGTGATGGGCCAGAGCTGTCAAATATGCGACTTTGTGCTGAGCAGCTGGGTATAGGTGACAAGGTGTTATTTCTTGGAAAGCAGGAACAAGTAGCACCATTATATCAGATGGCAGATTTATTCTTATTGATGAGTGAAAAAGAAAGTTTCGGTCTCGTATTGTTAGAGGCGATGCATTCCGGTGTCGTATGTATCGGAACAACAGCGGGAGGTATTAAAGAGGTTATCAGACATGGAGAAACAGGTTATATTGTGGATGTTGGAGATACGGAGGCTGCCGGAGAATATGCACTTGCTCTGTTAACAGATGATATACTTTATAAAAGATTCCAGAAAAACATGATAGAAGATATTAACTCACGATTTTCATCTGAACATATTACAGATCAATACGAAGCAATCTATAGTAATTTAATTGAAGGTGCAAGAGAACAGTGAGGATGCAGATCAAGAATATGATAAAGGCATTACAGCCACATGAGCAGCATCGATTTAAGTGCGCATTCGGTATCATCGAAACTTTAGAATCATATGGATACAAAGGCTATATCGTTGGCGGTGCTATTAGAAATCTATTAATGGGTATCCCAGTCAATGATATCGATATTACCACTGACTGTCTTCCAGAGCAGATGATCCGTATCTTCGAACGCACAATTCCTGTCGGGATTGAACATGGAACAGTTATAGTACTTGTTGACGACTTCCCATTTGAGGTGACAACGTTCAGAGAGGATGGCGAATATAAGGATCACCGAAGGCCAGACTCCGTAAACTTTGTAACGTCATTGAAAATAGACCTGGAACGAAGAGATTTTACTGTCAATGCGATTGCAGCAGACAAATATCAACTTTATGATTATTTTGACGGAACAAAACATATCGAAGACCAATTAATTCAAGCGGTTGGTAATCCTGCATTAAGATTTGAAGAAGATGCATTGCGGATTATACGTGCTTTAAGATTTATGAGCGTATTAGATTTTAAAATTGAGCAAGAAACGTTAGAAAATATGAAGGAAAGCGCACAATATCTTGAGTCTGTATCAATTGAAAGAATAATAATAGAGTTATGTAAACTTTTATCAGGGGTAAATGTAACAAGATCATTAAAGTTATTTTTTGAACTTGGAATTAATCGCTATATTCCGTTTTTTAAAGACATGAAGCCTTATATCGTTACCCAGCCGGTACTACTTTATGAATACATCTCAAGTTACATATTTCTTCATGATCAGACACTTTCACAGACACTTCCGCAACTGAAGTTGTCAAATGCTGAAAAGAAAAATATTAAACAGACAATAACGCTACTGCATCATTTGGTAGAAGGTGATAGAACAATCGAATATCTACTTTATCATTTTGGATTAGATTTCTTGAAACGTACACTGAGTCTTGCAAGGACGGTTAATATTGAAAATCTTCATATTAACTATAAGTCTTATGATGAGAAGTCACTTTCTGAAATATACGACGGGCTACCCATTCATTCGAGAGAGACTCTTGCAATCAATGGTACAATACTAATGGAATATTATAAAAGAAAAGGTGGTCCGTGGATAAAAGATATCCTGAGCATCACCGAGAATGCGGTTTTACACAACGAGGTGCAGAATACAAAAAATACTTTGCTGGAATGGATTGATTGTAATGTCGAAATATGAAAATGATATCGTTAAAATGTTGCTCGAGTCGAATACTTCTGTGTCAGGACAAAAGATTGCTGAACAATTAAATATATCACGAACTGCTGTATGGAAAGCGATTGACCAACTAAAGGACAGAGGATATAAGGTTGAATCTATCAGTAATAAAGGTTATCTGCTTGTTGCTTTTCCAAAACAGTGGGACAGTCATCTTCTCAGTAGCATATTAGAAAGGTCTTCATTATTTAATAAAGGATATATTTTTGAAGAACTTAAGTCTACTCAGGATGAAGCAGAAAAGATTGCTTTGTCAGAATCACAGCCTTTTATAGTGATTAGTGAGAAGCAGACGAAGGGTAGAGGTCGTTTTAAACGTCATTGGTCATCGCAGCCCAATACAGGGTTATGGATGAGTATCGTATTACAGCCTGACATCAGTTTGCAGAAACTAACAACATTTAATCTATTTATCGCACTTGCGCTCGCTAAAACAGTTGGATACTATCATCCAGATGTTAAAATAAAATGGCCCAATGATATTTATCTGAATGAAAAGAAATTAAGTGGATTCTTAACAGAAATTAAAGGGAGCCAGGATAATATCACTCAAATTATTTGTGGTATTGGTGTTAATTTAAATACCCAGCGCACTGATTTCCCGAATGAACTTGAATCAACTGCTACTAGTTTACATATTGAAACAGGTGATAATATTGATAGATATGAATTCCTTGAAAGACTAATACTGAATGTTGAGAAATATTATTATTTGTTCTTAACAGGAACATTTAGTGAAATCAAAGATGAATATGAATCATATGCCTTAATATTTGACCGAACATTAAAGTATACTGAAGGAAGTCGTGTAATTATTGGTCAAGCCGAGTCCTTGAATAATGATGGCACATTGAACGTAAAATCAGCAGAGGGTGATATGCATCGATTTATCAGTGCTGATATTGAATTGTAGGTGAAATTTATGAATAGAAAGTATGCCGTTGTCGATATTGAGACGACAGGAAATAATCTGGATAGTGATGAAATTATCCAAGTGGGTATTGCAATCGTTCAAAATAAAAAAATAATAGAGACATATGATACGTTTATTGCTTGTAATAACGAAATACCGGCCTTTATACAGTCTCTCACCAAAATTGACGCCATCGACCTTGTAGATGCACCAAACTTTAGTCATGTCGCATCACATATTATCAAACTTCTAGATGGCTGTGTGTTTGTTGCTCATAATGTACAGTTTGATCTAAGGTTCCTACAGAAGTACTTCAGTGAATCGGGACATAAATTTCAGCCCCGTTATATCATTGATACGGTTGATTGGTTTAAGATTGTCTATCCATCGCTAGAGCGATACCAATTGAAATCTATTGCTGATGATCTTGGAATTAAGTTAAGCAGTGCACATCGTGCAATCGATGATGCAATCGCAACTGCAGAAGTATTTATTGAAAGTATAAAAAAAGTTGCGACTTTCCCTTCGGATACAATCAAGATGCTCTATCAATTCGCTAAACGAATGCGTTATTCAAGTGATGAACTTTTGTTCGAAATCTTAGTTTCACAAACACAAGCGCATCATTATGAAAGCTGGAATGGACTCTACTACAATAAAGCAACAAAAAAGAATCCAAGTTTATATCCATTCGAAGAAGAATATCGCACCTATTTTAAACGTGCGATCAGTCAGCTGGGATATACATTTCGAGAGAAGCAGTGTGAGCTTTCTGAGCACATATACAGACAATTACGTGAAGACAGCGTTCTGACGATTGAAGCCGATCTTGGTGGTGGTAAGACTATAAGTTATTTACTGGCAGCTGTTTATTATTTAAGTACCTATAGGAAGTCGCTATTAATTTCTACATCTACGATTTTTCTGCAGAATCAACTCATTGATGAAGATTTAAGACGAATTGAACATGCATTGAAGATAAAAGTGCCTTTTCAGATTATCAAGAGTAGGCGCCATTACTTATCATTAGAATTTGTATCGTTTATTCTAGATGATCAGAAAGAGAATCATGATATTCTTCTTTTAAAGATGCAGCTTATTGTATACCTGCTGGAACCACATGGTGGAGATATTGATCGACTGAATTTAAATGGCGGGAGAAAAATTTATTTTGAATTGATGACTTCCATGTTCGATAGCGCTCAGCATCAACATTTTTCGTATGAGGATTCTAGTGAAACATTGCATATCGGTATAACGAACCATGCGCATCTTTTAAGTAGAAGAAAAGATAATATATTTAATCATTATGAACACCTTATTGTTGATGAAGCTCATCAGCTCTTGGATTATGCATTAAACAATTCTTATGATGCACTGAATTATCAAACAATCAAATATATTATTGGACAGACGATAAAGTCGGTTCCAGATAATACTTCTAACACTTTGGATACGCTTGTAGATATGGATTTTGAAATTAGCCAGCTCAATCATAAAATTGATGATATGTTTGACCATCTTCTGGAGAATTATTCCTCTAAATCCGTGGTAAAGGTAAAAGTAGAAGAGAATGATGATATATATATATTATTCAAAGAGATTCATTCGATGATTAATGTTTTGCTTTCATATGAAATGGATGTGTCTATACGAACGAGATTAGAGACCGTACAGCAATATTTCTTATCGGTATGGATACAGATAAAGGTCTATAAAGAATTGTATATTCATATGAAGAATAATAGTAAATCGGGAATGTCACTTATAAGTAAATCTATTAAATTAAATGAAATATTAACCAACAGAATCTTTGACCGTTTTACATCAAAGGTCTTTGTATCAGGTACGATGCAGACATTGTCGTTTCTAGAGCAATTCCATCCATCGCTAGACCATTTTTACAAGTATGAAAATACCTTTTCTAAATATAAGGCAACACTCTTTGTACCATCAGATATTCAGAACTACCACTATATGAAACAGGACCAGTATATTGAGTCATGTCTGCAATATATTCATTATTATCTTGAGAATATGTCTTCCAAAGTATTGATTCTGATGAATAGTTATCGTCAGATCGAGATACTAAGAAGTTATCTTGTAGAGCTGTATGATCCATCGTTAATTATTACTCAGACATCAGATGTTAATACGTCGAAGTTAAATGAACAGTTTAATACGCTTGACAATGGAATATTCTTAGCAACGCAGACGTTCTATGAAGGAGTAGACTTTAAGTATGATGGATTTAAGACAGTGATGATTATTTCATTACCATTTATGCACCCAGATGATCTGAATATTATGCTGATGCGAGATGAAGTGAATGATGTATTTATGGATTATCAGCTACCTGGTGCTGTAAATAAGCTGCATCAGGCAACAGGACGCTTAATTCGTAATGAACAGGATAGAGGTATGCTTATCTGTTTTGATCGTAGGCTACTTGAAGGACGTTATGCAAACTACTTTAGTCATGTTCTAAAGTCCTTTCATGTCAAATCCGGAACAATTGAAGACTTTACAGAAATTATCGAACAAATTAATCAAGAAAAGTAATGCACACCCCTTATCTTTCATGCAGATAATTGGTAAACTATAATTATAATAACAATGAAATGGAGAATTTTTTATGACGAAGATTACAATTAATCAATCACCTAATTACGTGGGTCAAACAGTTACGATTGGTGCATGGATCTTAAACAAGCGCTCTAGTGGTAAAATTGCCTTTTTACAGCTACGTGATGGTACAGGATTTATGCAGGCAGTTGTTGTTAAAGAATCCATTGGTGAAGATTTATTTAAAGTAGCCAAAGGTATTACACAGGAATCATCACTATTCATTACTGGTGTGATTAAAGAAGATGAACGTTCTGACTTTGGGTTTGAAATGGAAGTAACCGATCTCGAAGTTATTCATGAAGCGGTAGATTATCCCATTACACCTAAAGCGCATGGTACAGATTTCTTAATGGATCATAGACATCTTTGGTTGCGTTCTAAACGCCAGCATGCCGTTATGAAAATTAGAAATGAAATTATCAGAGCGACGTATGAATTTTTTAATGAACAAGGATTTACAAAGATTGATCCGCCAATACTAACTGGTTCAGCACCAGAAGGTACGAGCGAACTTTTCCATACGAAATATTTTGATGAAGATGCATTCTTATCTCAAAGCGGCCAGCTTTATATGGAAGCAGCAGCGATGGCACATGGAAAAGTATTCTCTTTCGGACCAACATTCAGAGCTGAGAAATCTAAGACGCGTCGCCACTTAATTGAATTCTGGATGATTGAGCCAGAGATGGCATTCTATAGACATGAAGATAGTCTGGAAGTGCAAGAGCAATATGTTACACACCTTGTAAAATCAGTACTTAAAAATTGTCAGTTGGATTTAAAGATTCTAGGACGCGATACAACAAAATTAGAACAAATTACGACACCATTCCCAAGAATAACATACACAGACGCAATCAAATTCCTAAAAGAACAAGGATTCGATGATATCGAATGGGGGGATGATTTCGGTGCACCTCATGAGACTGCAATTGCCAATCATTATGATAAACCAGTCTTCATCATCAATTATCCAACAAGTATCAAGCCGTTCTATATGCAGCCGAACCCGGAAGAAGAGGGTACTGTTAAATGTGCAGATATGATTGCTCCTGAAGGTTATGGTGAAATCATCGGAGGTTCGGAACGTATCGATGATCTTGAGCTATTACAACAACGTATTAAAGAACATGGTTTAGATCCAGAAGCCTATAGCTATTATACAGATTTAAGAAAGTATGGTAGCGTACCGCATTCAGGTTTCGGATTAGGTCTTGAACGTACAGTTGCATGGTTATCAGGAGTAGAGCATGTTAGAGAAACAAGTCCGTTCCCTCGTCTGTTGAACCGTCTCTACCCATAATTATTTCTATCCATTAAGTTAAATGAGAATCCGAACAATGTTTGAAAATGTTTATATTTTCTAGATTGTTCGGATTTTAATGTACAGCTAGCAATTATTAATATAAACAGTTGAAAGGAGCATGCATTATGGAACTGTTTAAAAAACCGGTGATCATACCACATCAGCTATTTAAATATTATCCGTTGTTAAACATTAGCGAAACTGAGTTGATGGTAATATTGAAAATTATAGAATTATCAGATGACCAACAGCTTCCCTCTTTTGAAATGCTTGCAGAACAGATGAGTATCAATCAAAATGAAATCATGCTGATTATCCAGAATTTAATTAGTAAAGATCTATTAAAGATAACCGTCGTTAAAGACAATCACGCACAGTTTAATGAAATTTTTGATTTTTCTTCCCTAGAAGAACAGTTAGATCAACTTCTAAAAAAACAAGCTAGAGTCGCAGATCAGCATAATAATCAATTGAATTTTGAGAAGGTGTTTGAACGTTTTGAAACGACATTTGGTAGACCGTTGACACCACTTGAAATTCAGACGATCAATCATTGGCTAGATAAAGATAACCATCATCTGGATCTAATCAATGAAGCATTAAATGAGGCATCTGTGCATAATAAACTAAGTATAAAGTATATCGATAGAATTCTGTTAAACTGGAAAAAGAAAAATGTTAAAAGTGTCGTGGATTCAAAAGAAGTAAGTAAACAGTTTAAGCAGAAAAATTTGGTAAAGCAAGTGCCAGATATTCCTGTATTTGACTGGGTAAATGGGGAGAGTCCTTATGATAAGTAAGAAAAAGACATTAGAAATGTTAGATATTATAGATGAGATGTTTCCGGATGCTGAATGTGAACTTGTGCATGACAATCCATTTGAACTAACGATTGCTGTGCTGCTATCTGCTCAATGTACGGACGTATTAGTGAACAAAGTGACAAAATCTTTGTTTCAGAAGTATAAGACTCCGGAAGATTATTTATCAGTTTCAATTGAAGAACTAATGGATGATATACGCTCAATAGGACTATATAAAAATAAGGCTAAAAATATTCAGGCATTATGTCGGATTCTAATTGATCGATATGAGGGTCAAGTTCCACAGTCTCATAGTGCGCTCGTTGAACTTCCAGGAGTAGGGCAGAAAACTGCAAACGTTGTCGTTTCTGTTGCATTTGGTATTCCCGCGCTTGCAGTAGATACACATGTAGAGCGTGTTTCAAAAAGACTTGGCATTTGCAGATGGAAAGATAATGTAAAACAAGTAGAAGCGACACTGACGAAACACATTCCGATGGAGCGATGGAATAAGACACATCATCAGCTGATTTTCTTTGGGCGTTATCATTGTACCGCACGTAATCCGAAGTGCCTTGAATGTCCATTATTACAGATGTGCAGAGAGGGCCGTAAAAGACATAAGGTGATAGTCCAATGAAAGAAGAACTGATTGAACTTGAAGCATCGATTGACGAAGCAATTAAGAACAGAAAAATGAAACAGAAGGAAAATCAGCAAAAAATTGATCGCTATTACCTATTGCTTATTAACATTTTGAATGAAATAAATGAAATTGATAGTACAGAAAGACAGTTAGATTATAACAAGAAACCTTTAAACTTCCATGACCGAATTGAATACTTTGAATCTCATAAATATCAGTATATGGGATATGAACAAATTAAAACGATGATGAAAGAAGTTTTAAAATTAAAGGCAGTCCATGATTTGAAGAAGAAAAAATAAAAAGAAGCCCTTATTTCATTCAATTAACAGCGTTGAAATGAAATAAGGGCTTCAATGTATAATATATTCGTTTTTAATTACGGTTCACTTGTAGCAGGCTGTGTTGCACGTTCAGTTGTTGCCGGTTGCGTTGCCGGTTCGGTTGTTGCTCGCTCAGTCGTAGCGGGTTGTGTAGTCGGACGTTCAGTTGCTGCTTCTTGTGTAGTCGGACGTTCAGTTGTCGGGCGTTCAGTCGTAGCACGTTCAGTCGTAGCACGTTCAGTCGTCGGACGTTCAGTCGTCGTACTTTCTACTGTACGAGCTTCAGTTGTGTTGGGTTCACGTGTCGTATTATAGTTCGTGTCATTTTGATAAGTATTTGTAGAAGCTGCCCGAGAATTATCCCGAACAGCATCATTTGTATTATTTGGTTTTACATTACTTGTATATCCATTATCTGATTGTCCTTTAACCTGTAGAAAGCCACCATATTTCTCCACAGAAGAAGGCATTTCAAAATCTTGACCATCAATTGGACTGATTTCACTCATGACTTGTCTGAAAAGTTCTTTTGGGAGCGATTGTTCTTCAGGACCTACAAAAGAATTCTCACCATATTGTGCCATTTGTGTGAAGCCCATCCACACAGACATCGTATATTGTGGTGAATACCCTACAATCCAAACATCTTTTGCTGCACTATCAGGTAAATTATATTTTTTGTAAGTTTCATCGCCATAAGTTCCTGTTCCTGTCTTCGCAGCAAGATTTAAACCAGGGATCTGACTACCGTAAGCAGTACCATATGGTTCAAATGTCCCTTTTAACATATCAGTAATCATATATGCTGTATAATCTTCCATTGCTTTTCTAGAATTAAAATCAAATTTTATAGTTTCATTATCTTGTGTTTCAATCTTTCGAATCGCATGAGATTCATTATATGTTCCGCCATTACCGAACGCAGCATATGCACTGGCCATCTGTAAAGGAGTAAACTCCGAAGATGATCCCCCTAGTGCCTCTGAAGGACCGAGATCGTTAGATGGATAATTTAATCCTAAGTTCTTTGCAAATTTATAAGAGGCGTCATTTCCTGCCTCAGACTGTACCGCCTGGAATATCTTTAATGCGGGTATATTTAAACTTCGTCTTATTGCATCTCTCATTGTAACATTACCATGATTCTGAGAGTCATAGTTCTTAAATTTAATGCCGTGAATATCATATTCAGCTTCATCCTGAATTCTGTGTCCTGTTGACCATTGTTCGTTCTCGATTATAGGTCCATAGCTTAAAAACGGTTTAATTGTTGAACCAACTGGATGTACATCTGTAGCTAAATTTCTATCGACAACATCTGTATAGTTTCTTCCGCCACTAATTGCAATCAGGGCACCTGTTTTCGTATCAACGATAGAAGAAGCAGCCTGATGATATTTATTCTTGTAGATGTTCATGTTATCAGTGTTATTCTGAAGTGATAATTGCACATTATTATCCATGGTAGTATAGATAGATAAACCACTTGTTAATATATCTTGTAAATCTTTACTCTCAAATTCTTTATTCTTCTTAATTTCTTGTTTTATCACGTTAATATAAGATGCATAATCCGGATCATTTTCTTCAAGGTTCTGTCTTTGTGCGGCTGTACGCTGCACTAAAGTTTGCGAAAGGTCTGTATTTTGTGCATCTTCCATTTCAGCCTTTGTTATTCTTCCATGACGGTTCATCAAATATAGAACAGTATCCTTACGCTTTTCAGCAGCCTCTGGATTATCATATATATTATAGGTGTTAGGAATCTGAGGCAGACCGGCAAGATATGCTGATTCAGCGAGTGAAAGCTGATTTAAATCTTTATTAAAATAATATTTTGCAGCTGTTTTTACGCCGTAGATACCATCAGAATAATAAATTTTATTAAGGTACATTTCAAATATTTCATCTTTACTGTATTCTTGTTCTAATCTGTAGGAAAGATACGCTTCCTGAGCTTTTCTTTCGATAGATTTTTTGTCTGTCAGAAAGGATCGTTTAACAACTTGCTGTGTTAAAGTAGACGCACCCTGTGACCCGAAACCTCCGGAGACGTTTTTAAATATTGCACCAGATAACCTTTTGAAATCGATAGCACCATGCTCATAAAAACGATTGTCTTCAGTTGCGAGTACAGCATTCTTTACTTGGTCAGGAATGTCTTTAAACTTGACCTGTTCTCGTTTTTGTCCCATTTGTAGAACGGTGACTAAGTTATCATCCTTGTCGTAAATTTTTGTAGGAAGCTGATCACGAAGCGATGCTTCATTAAACTTTGGTGCTTTGTATGCATAATATAGGAAAAGAAGCATCCCACAAATAAAAAGTGCAGCAAATAAAAGAAATATGCCGCCTGCAATTTGTAGAATTAACTTTTTTATATTACGTTTCTTCTTTCTAGCCATTAAAATTTCCTCACTCTCGATTTATTCATTAAAATATATGTGATCTATAACTTTTAAATAGTCGATTCTAGGCTGATATTTTTTTTCCACATGATAACCGTATTTTTTTATGTCATTCATAGGGATGGATTTCTTCTTCTCATTCTTATACAGGTCCCAATACTTTAAAAATGGTTCGATTGGAAGTAAGAAAACTTCTTCATGAAATGAAAAATAAAATAATATAAAACATATAGCGCCATGTTTTGAAACCTGCTGCATATGCTCTACTTGATGTTCATGTATATTATTTAACGGAAAACTAGTTTTATTTTGCGTTGCTTTTGCTTCAAAGTCAATATATTTACCTCTATAAATACCATTGTAATCAGTTGTAGAGGCTTTTCTGAAATATGCTTCTTTTATTACGGCCCGAGAACGTTTTGGATAATCTACATCAACAATCTGTATCGGCGTTGGTTTCTTATGGATAACTGCGATATCCTGCTTCAAATAATATTGATTGGCATGGTCGATTGCTTCTTCAAAACGCATTCCTCTTTTTCCATATTCTATTTTACTATGATTATTTGCTGTTGTAACTAGTGCTTTAGACGTATTTCGCTTGCCATTTGGGTAATTGACCATATAGATTCATCCTATTTGTGAAGATAATAAATATAATATACAATGAGTGTATCATAAAACTGATGAGGAGCCATTAAATGTTACAACAATGTATTGAAAGTTTAATGAATGATATCATTAGAATAGAGCATTATTTTAAAGCTTCTAAAGATGGGCAGCAATTTAATTTTGTTATGGATGTTCAACCTTTTACAGAAAAAGTTGATAAGCATCTTTCTATGCTTGAAAATTATAAAGTACAAGTCATCAGTCTACCTTTAATGAATGAAAAGAAATATCAGCTAATGGTTGCCCATATTAAAGAATTATCTGTAAGTTGTTTCTTTAGTAAGACGAGTAAGAAAGTTTTTATTGATCAGTTTAAGGCTGTAAAACATGAACTCCATTATTTGAATCGAATGATAAATACATGAAATCTATCTATATAACGGGTTATAAACCATACGAACTCAATATATTTAATAACAAGCAGCCTGAAGTGCGTTACATTAAATTATTTCTTCAGCAGAAACTTAAAGAATATATCGAAGATGGATTGGAATGGGTCATCATAGAAGGTCAGCTCGGTGTTGAACTGTGGGCAGCTGAAGTTGTTATTCGTCTAAAGAAAATGTATGATGTTAAATTGAGTATCATCACACCGTTTCTGGAGCATCATAGCAAATGGAATGAAGAGAACCAGCTTTATTACAATCAGATTTGTGCGCGTGCTGATTTTATAACCTCTGCACACAACGATGTCTATAGAGGTGGATTTCAATTTAGGAATACAGATCAGTTTGTGCTTGATAACACTGAAGGTACAATTCTTTTCTATGATGATGAACATGAGGCTAGCCCAAAATTTTTCAAGCAGACACTGATTGATTTTGCGGCAGAAAATCAATATAATATTGATGTTGTGACGTTGGAGGATTTATCAGATTTTGTAAATGAATATATGAGAGCAAAAGAATATTAGGAGTGAGCATATGGCGGATATTACATTGAAATTATCAGCAAAGGATATATACGAAAAAGAATTTGAACGTACCGCGTTCAGAGGATTTAAGCCAGAAGACGTGGACAGTTTTCTGGATGATGTCATTGAAGATTATCAGAAGATGGCAGATATGAATCAGCAGCTTCTAAAATTAAATGATGAGAATGTTAAATTAAAACGTGAAATTGAAGACTTAAGAATGAGACTTGCTACTGGTAGAAGCGAGAACACTGTATCTACTACAAATAATTTTGATCTATTAAAGAGAATATCTAATCTAGAGAAAGCAGTCTTTGGTAAATAGTATGGTGAAATCAATAGAGTCATGCTATAATAAATAGAATTATTAAAGATATCTCGGATAATCGCTATATTTATTTATAGAGGAAAGTCCATGCTCACACATGCCTGAGATGGCTGTAGTGATCGTGCCTGGTGAAACAATAAGCCAGGGCATTAATTTGACGGCAACGAACGAACCTAAGTCTATGATATGGTTTTAGTAGTTTGAAAGTGCCACAGTGACGTAGCTTCTTTAGAAATAAAGAAGGTGGAACGCGGTAAACCCCTCGAGTGAGCAATCCAAATTTGGTAGGAGCACTTTTCTAGCGGAAATGAACGTATAGAAGAGGTATGAAAGTACAGACAGATGATTATCACCGGCGTACGAGAGTAACTAGGCTCGCTAGCAGTACTATGGGACAGAACATGGCTTATAGAGATATCTTTCTAGTTTAAGCTCTCCAATATGGAGGGCTTTTTTTATTGAATACATCAATGGTAAAATGAAGTGAATCAAATTTACAATAAAAACACAATAAAAATATTATGTAAACAAGGAGTAGATTATGTATCAATTATTAGCAACAACCCCTATGGGAATGGAAGCTGTCGCAGCGAAAGAGGTTCAGGCATTAGGATATGAAACAATGACTGAAAATGGTAGAGTACTATATCAAGGTGATGCACGTGCAATTGTAAAATCTAACCTTTGGCTCAGAAGTGCGGATAGAGTGAAGTTAGTAGTAGGACGTTTTTATGCCACGACATTTGAACAGCTTTTCGATAAGACGAAGGATATTCCGTGGGAAAATTTCATTTCTGAAAATGGACAGTTTCCTGTGCAGGGCCGTAGTCTTAAATCCAAGCTATTTAGCGTGCCTGATTGTCAGGCGATTGTAAAAAAAGCGATTGTCGAGCGTTTGAAAAAAGCACATAACAAGCAAGGGTGGCTTTCAGAAAGTGGTGCTTTATACAAAGTAGAGGTCGCAATTTTAAAGGATGAAGTATTGCTGACAATCGATACATCAGGAGCAGGTCTGCATAAACGCGGATATCGTCTTGCTCAAGGTGAAGCACCGATGAAAGAAACTTTGGCGGCCGCACTTGTATTATTATCTAACTGGAAAGGGGAAACACCATTTATCGATCCATTCTGTGGTTCAGGTACCATTGCGATAGAAGCTGCAATGATCGCTCAAAATATCGCACCTGGATTCAATCGTGACTTCGTAAGTGAGGACTGGGATATCATTCCTGAAGGTATGTATGACGAAGAGCGAGTTAAAGCAGAAGAAGTTGCTGAATATGATAAAGAAATATCGATTACAGCAAGTGATATAGATCCGAATATGGTTGAAATTGCCCGTAATAATGCGATTGAAGTAGGGTTTGGAGATATTATTGAATTCAAGCAGATGAATGTCCATGACCTTACTCTAAATGGTGAGAAAGGTGCAATAGTAGGTAATCCACCTTATGGAGAGCGTATCGGTGAAAGAGCAGAGGTAGAAGCGATGTACAGTTATCTAGGGGAACTGATCGAAAAGAATCCTAAATGGTCGTTGTATATATTAACTAGTTTGAAGACATTTGAAGTATTAGTAGGTAAGAAGGCGACAAAACGCCGCAAGCTGTTCAATGGATATATTGAATGTACCTATTATCAATATTGGGGCGAGAGATAAAAGGATTTGAAAGCAATACGTAAAAATGTTCAAGTTACCCATACAAAGTATAAATTTATGTTTTGTGTGGGTTTATATTTATGATAAATATATTGAATAGCAGGTGAAATTATATGAAATTAAGTATATTAGATCAAGTACCGATGTCACGAGGCGAAACGCCGATGGATGCATTGATGCAAACGATAGAACTTGTTCAATTTGCTGAAGAAATAAAATATGATCGCTATTTTGTTGCTGAACATCATAATACGACTGGTTTAATCAGTCATGCACCAGAAATTCTTATGACGAGATTATTATCGATAACGTCTTCAATTAATATAGGTTCTGCAGGCATCCTTCTGCCACAATATAGTCCTTATAAGGTAGCTGAAAATGCAAATTTATTAGAAGCAATGTTTCCTGGTCGAGTGACGATTGGCCTAGGGAACTCTCCTGGCGGGAGTGAAATCACGAGACAAGCTTTAACAGATGGTGCCCAAAGTAAGGTGAGAGATTATGATAGAATGCTAGAAGAATTTTTAGGTTTTTTGCGTAACACTTTGCCTTTAGAACACCATTATCGAAGTGTTAAAGCAGGACCAAGAATAGAAACACATCCTGAGGTATTTACGTTAGGGCTGACTGATAATGGTGCTAAAAGGGCAGCAAAATTAGGTATTGGTTTTGTGTTCGGGAATTTTATCAGTGATAAATATCAAGAAAGTGCAATTAAAATTTATCAGCGAGAATTTGTTCCTAATGCATTTATGCAGCGCTCCTATACAATATTTTGTTCCTTTATCATCGTTGTGAAAGATGATGCAGAAAAAGAGATGCAAAGACGTATTTTGGACCATTGGCTATTAAATGTCTCTAAAGGAAGAGATACAGTCATTCCTTCTATTGAGCAGGTTAATAAAATGCACTATAGTGATCAGGACAAACGTATCATTGACAAGAACAGAGGACGATATTATATCGGTAGAAAAGATGAAGTTAAGAATGAGATTAATAGATTGTATCAAACATATCAATTTGATGAATTGATGGTAATTAACAATACTTTTGACTTTGCATTAAAAATAGAGAGTTTCAGATCTATTAAAGAAATTATAGATGAGATCAATAGTGAAGAATAATTAAATTAAAAATAAAAACCATCAAGCGTATGCTTGATGGTTTTTATTACCAGAGTTTGCCTTCACCCATACCAGCTGCACCCGGTGGTGGATCCATAAACATTTGACCAATAGGTACTGTGTAAGCAACTAAAATTAATGCAATCGTTACAACAAGCAAGAACTTCCAGTTTTCAACGAATTTATAAACTGGTGCATGTTCATCCATTGCCTCTGACACAGGGAATGCTTCGTATCCTTTTGGTGCAAAGAATGCAAGCTGTATAAATACGATAACAACTAAGATAATGGATACGAAAAGAATTGTTCCACCAATCGCCTGAATTACTTGATATGGAATCCATTCTGCTGCTATTTTAGAGCCGCCATATTCAGAATATGTTGAACGACGTGGTGCACCGAATAATCCGATGTAGTGCATTGCACCAGACATAATTGACATACCGATTGCCCATAGCACACCTTGTGCGATAGCGAGTTTATTCATTGCTTTTGTCATAACACGGCCAGTAGCATGTGGTATTAACCAGTACATTGTTCCAAAGAACGTTAAAATGACTGCTGTTGCAACTGTTAAATGGAAGTGACCTGTAATCCAGATTGTATTATGTACTACCTGGTCCATTTGAGCAGAAGCATTAACTAATCCACCGGCACCACCAGGAATGAATGCGGCCATTCCGATAAACGGCAACACGAAACGTGCATCGTTCCATGGTAATGTTTTAATCCATCCAAATAAGCCTTTAGCACCTTTATTTCGTCCATATGCTTCAAATGTAGCAAAGAGACTGAATGCAGTCATTAAAGAAGGAATAACGACCATAAATGTTAATACGACCTGTACATATTTCCATGTAACGTCAATTCCTGGTTCAGTTAACTGGTGGTGAATACCAACAGGAATTGAGAAGAACAAGAATAACATAAAGCTCATACGCGCAAGATTATCACTGAATGCTTTAGCACCTATAATCTTTGGTACTACTGCATACCATGACATATAGGCTGGCAGTAACCAGAAATATACTAATGCATGACCGAAGTACCAGAATAACGTACGACTAAGTGAAACATCGATGCGCTCAACTAATCCTAGAGACCATGGAATCATCTGGAATAATACTGTAGAAGCAACACCTATTGAACATACAATCCACATGACATTGTTAATTACTACCATGTAAGATAAAAGAGGTGATTTTTGGCCTTTATGTTCTTTTTTCCATTGTGCGTAACGCATAATTTGTCCAGCTGCAGAAATCCATGAACCAACAATAACTAATGCCATACCTACATAGAAGATAACATGCGCTTTAAGTGGAGCATAGAAAGTATATAACACAGTTGCTTTATTAAGTAGAACCATTGTTGCTGCCATTGCAGTACCGATTAGCATTACCCAAAAACCGATCCACACAAGCTTACGTTGTAATGGACTAAGCTTTCCGCAAGTACGAATGACTGCAGCAGTCTGGAATCCCATGATAAAGAATGTAGTCAAAACTAATGCGAGAATGATCCCATGTACCGTAAGAATCTGATAATATCCAATACCAGCGGGTAACTCTAAAGTTCCAGAGCGGACTAAAGTCTGAACTAATCCTGCCAATCCACCGATGATTAAACAAACTATCGCAACATACATATGAGCCATAATCAACTTACCATCTGGTTTGGACATTTCAACTCGATTTTCCATTTCTTCTCTATGATGATTTCTGAACGAAGCACGTTCATCAAAAGTCCCACTATCCAATTTATATTCGCTCATTATTGATCAACCACCTTAATGTTTGATTTCATATCTGCGTGACCTGTGCCACAGTATTCATTACAAAGTAACAGATATTCACCTTTTTTATCAAAAGTTTTTATAAATTTAGAAATGTGACCTGGTTCAATCATCATATTGACATTTGTCTGTGCAATTTCAAAGCCATGTACAACATCTCTACTTGTTGCTATAATTTTTACTTTTGATCCTTTTGGAATTTCAACTTTACCTGGGTTGTAGTTAAATGCTGAAACAACAAACACAAGTTCGTAATCCCAGTCTTTTCCTTCAACTTTATGTAATCCTGGGTTACTAAATACTTCATCTTTATCAATAAGCTCCGGCGCAATAAATTCACGGCCGCTTGCGATAGGCTCATGACCATTATGTAATGCAGAAACAAAAATAATCCCTAAAAATAAAATTAATGAGCCCATACCTAGACCAAGCCAGATTTTTTCAAACTTATGCAATGTATTCCCCTCCTAAATTCGTTCTATAAATAGTACAAAAATTGCAAACCAAGTGATAACAAATATTGCTCCTAAAGCAAGTACAGCAGCCATTGTTCCACGCAAATCTAAATCATGATGAACGTCTTCATTGACTTGAATTGGATCTTTAGTTTGATTCAAATTTTTATCATCATTCACATTGAACATCCTTTCTTAATAGCTTTTCTTTCTTTATAATAATAGAGTAACTGGTTTATTAATGTGATAAATATCACACTTTTGGATATTTCGTTATATTTTTCACAAATAAAGAGGTAATGAGGTAGAACATGGATAATAAAGAGCAGATCAAACGATTATATCAACTGAAAAAAGAAGTGGAAAAGTCAGACAACACTTTATTATTGAATCAAATCAATGAAGTGATAAAAAAAGTTTATTCAGATTATATTGTATTAAGTTTTATAGGTCATTTTTCTTCAGGGAAATCATCTTTGATTAACAAGATATGTGATGAGGATATTTTACCTAGCTCTCCGATTCCGACAACGAGTAATACCGCTCAAATTATTAGAGATAACATAGATCTAATAAGAATAAATATGGACAACCAGACATACAGTGACGTCGAAAGCTATGCCACTGTTAAAAAGGTGAATACATTGAATACAGATATAGAATCGGTAGAGATTCATAAACAAAACCTTGCATTCCCAGAAGGTACAGTAATTCAGGATACACCAGGTATTGATGCAACGTTCAAAAATCACGAGCAGAGCACAATGAAATATCTACTCATCAGTGACATCGTTTTTTATACGGTGGAATATAATCATGTGAACGCAGAAAAGAACTTCAGCCAGATTAAGATGATGAATGAACTGGGAGTTCCAGTTGTTCTCTTGATTAATCAGATTGATAAACATGATGAAAATGAAATACTCTTTACGGCATTCAAAGAAAAAGTAGAACAAAATATTAAGATGTGGAACTTAAACGTTGAAGCTATTTATTATACTTCAATCTACGCTTCTGAACATAATCAGTTTGATCAATTAAAGGAACAACTCAATCAGCAAGTAAATGAGTTAACTGCAGATAGAGATTTCTACAATAGAATCATCGATTATATTGAACGCGCACAGATAAACTATCTAAATCAAAGAAAAGATAGGCTATTAGAACAGCTCGAGGTAGATGAAGCAGACATATCTCATGCCCTAGATGAGCTTCATATACAGCAGAGTCTGAACAGTGAGCAGCAACTATTGATACAGGATAATCGTACGGAACAATTATTAAAAGAAGTACGGAACATTGTTAAGAATGCTTATTTAATCCCTTTTGAACTGAGGGAAAAGATAGGTGCGATGCTTGAGACCTTTGCTACAAACTATAAAGTAGGTGGATTCTTCAATAAACAGGCAAAGCTTGAGAGTATTCAAAACGAAAAAATAGATAGTGTCATCGAAATGCTTAATGATCTACTGGATAAACAGATTAATTTCCAACTAAAAAATTATTATGAACAGTATATGAAATATAGTGAACAACCAGCGTTACTTGATGATATTTACTATCATATTACAAAAGAGGATGTTAAAGCGCTGAGCAAACCACAGCCGGAAGTTACAAAAGAATATATTCTAATCTATTCTGAACAATTAAAGACATTCATAGAGAAAAAGATTGTGCAGCAACAAAAAGTCTGGCTTGAAAAGTTCATAAAAAGTATAAATATGTCTAAATTAAATACTACAAATCATACTTCAGATAAAAGCATCCTATTTGATGATTATCTAAATAATGAAAAGTTAATGGAGTCAGTCACTACTAAAAATTATATGCATTACTATATTCATCTGGAAGAATCTATCGATAAATTAATAGATAGAAGGTATGTAACATTGTCTATTAATGAAACTGATGAAGTGGTGAACAAGCAGAGCATTATTAATGATAGAAAAGGTAGACAAGATTCACTGAATATTGAAGTCTATGAAACCTTTAAAACGGTTGACTATTTTAAATCAGATATGCGTAAGCTAGAAGCACAGCTTGATAGAATTCACAATGATGAAACTAAAATAGTTGTATTCGGAGCATTTAGTGCGGGTAAAAGTGCCCTCATCAATGCGTTGTTACAGGAAAGAATCTTAATTTCTTCTCCGAATCCTACAACAGCAAGTATTACCGAACTGTATTATGGTCAACAGCATTTTGTAACATTTAAGACAGAAGATATGCTGCTTAACAAGCTTAATGGGATATCATGTTCAGTAAGTGAAAATATGAATACCATTGAGTCATGGATAGAAAAAAATAAAAACAAGATAAATGATTTTTCTGATGAAGATAAAAGCTTCGCATCTGGTGTGATCAAACAATATCATCACTATAAAGCATACTTATCAAATGGACAGACGATTGAAATAGATAAAAATGAGATTGATAAATATACGGCACAAGATGAGCACGCAGCGTTCGTCAATCGTATAAAAATAGGTCTAGAAAATGATTTCCTTAAAAACAAGGTTATTATAGATTCACCTGGAACAGGAAGTACGAATAGCAGACATACGATGGAAACGACAGAGATTATTGCGGATAGCGATTTACTCATATATGTTTCATATTATAATCACGTGTTCACAGAGAAGGACAAAGCATTTCTATCTTACTTAAATGAAATTGAAGTAATGAATGAAGCGAGTGAAAATTTCTTTGTTATCAATGCAGTGGACTTAAGAAAAAATGACGAAGAACTAGTTGCAGTAGAGGATTATTTAAGAACTGAACTCGACCAGCTGAACATTGAAGATAGGATTTATTCAGTTTCTAGTAAACAAGCATTAGGTGGTTATGATGAACGTTTTAACGTGTTTGCTGAAGCAATTGAACATTTCGTAGATTCTACGAGTAAAATTCAAAAGATACATCAGTTTAATAGCAATGCATCGCGTATCGTTCGAAGTGCGCAATTTATGAGAGATGATTATAAAGCGTATATTGCAAAGCAAAATAGAAGAAATTTACAGTATGATGTGTGGCAGAAAGAGCCGCCATTAGAATGGAATATAGTTAGTAGAGTATTAAGTGATATAAAACAACTACTGCATGAACAGGTAAGTTACTTACGTGATAAGATGAAGATCCAGCTTTATGATGTTATCAAGTCAGAAGTAAATACTTCTCAAAAATTGAATATGATCGAAAAAAGTTTTAAAGCATCTGTAGAAAGTAAACTACTTAATGAATTTCAGTTCATTGTACCGAGAATCAATAAAGCTGCGATCCAGAGTTATAGAGACGAAACTTCTCTCACGAAGGCAGCCCTTATAGAATATGAGATTGCAGAAGATATAGTATTTGACTCATTTATTTTGAAATTAAATCAAATGAAGCTGAATCCCATTGTCAATGAAATAGAACAACTCGTATTTCCAGTAGTAAAGGAAAAGCAGCTTAAGAATATGAATTCAAGAAATGAGCTATTTGAAAATATACATGAGCAATCTATGACGGTAATCAATCAAGTACTCCTTAAATATGAAAGCTATATAATAACTGAAATCGAAAATGGTATCGGAGCATTAGAAACACATATTGATGAGAAGAATAAAAATATATCTGAAGAAATTATCGAAAAGCGTGCTACTTCAATTGATGATAGTGTCATTTCTGAAATTAAATCAGCATTAAAGCAATTAGAGATGAATTCATGAAAATATGGATAATGATACACAGAAGCTTGAACAGTTTAATCAGAAGCACATACAAAATAGTATTTTTACCTATCCTATATTTATGTCATCTCGTCGGAAGAGATTGCTATATTATTGATGGAAGTTATGAAGATTTAGATGCTTTTCACAATATTTTGTATCAGAAAATATTTTTCATCCGTCAATAGATGATATATGACGGATGAAAAATTAATATTGACGATAAAAATTTGAATTATAACAAATCAATATTTTTAGATATAGAACCCTTGTTGAAAAATGATGAAGAACGTATACTTGTAGATGCGAGATCTTAGGAGAGGTTTATAGGATTGCTTGAACCAATCGATGTGGTTGGTGGTCACATTCCTGAAGCAATCAATATTCCGTATAATTATTGATTTGAAGGCGGATATATAAATGACCGTGCTGCATTAAGATCTGTGGATAGAGACGTGGTATTATATGCAGATAGCTTTTCTGAATGGATATCGTTTTATCCTGATAAAATTGAGACTGGAGATTAATATGAAAAATGTACTGATTATAGATGGGATGGCATTGTTATTTCGACACTTCTTTGCAACAAGTCTTCATGGAAACTATATGAGAAATCATGAGGGTATACCTACGAATGGTGTGCAAGGGTTTATAAAGCATGCAATTAGCGCGATCGAAGACACGCATGCAGCACACGTCATTGTATGCTGGGATATGGGTGCCAAAACTTTCAGAAATGACATCGATAGTAATTACAAGGCGCATCGTCCTGCACCACAAGAGGAGATGATTCCACAGTTTGAAATGGCGCAGCGCATTTCAGAAGAACTAGGATTTGTTAATATAGGGGTTCATCAATTTGAAGCAGACGACGTTATTGGTACGTTAGCGAAATATCTTGATAAGGAATACCATATCACTGTAATAAGCGGCGACCGAGATCTACTGCAGGTATTAGATGAAAATATTGAAATTTGGCTTATAAAAAAAGGTTTCAGTATATATAGCAAGTACGATTTGAATCGATTTGAAGAAGAATATCACCTTAAACCAAAGCAACTTATCGATGTTAAAGCATTTATGGGTGATACAGCGGATGGTTATCCCGGCGTTAAAGGTATAGGAGAAAAAACGGCGGTAAAATTGATCCAGTCTTATCGAGATGTGAGCGGCGTTCTAGCTTCATTAGAAGAATTGCCAAAAGGACAGCAAAACAAAATCATGACATCGATCGATGCTTTGAAAATTTCGAGAAGTTTAGCTGAAATTCATACAGAGGTACCTATCAACCTTGAGGATATAAAAAAACGTATGTCGTATGCTTCTGATTATGAGTTTATAAGAAGTGTCTGTGATAAGCATGAGTTAAAATCTGTAAGTAGATTTCTGATTGGAAAATAATTTTTAGATTGATATCATTTCCTCAGTCAATTATAATTAATTGACTGAGGAAAGGGTGGGATTATGAGTTATATATTCGATACTAAACAACTGAAAATATTGGATCTTGCAACACAGATATATGAGTATAAAGGCATGCAGTGTCTTATCGGCGAGAGACATCACACTGCTTTGCAAAAATTACAAAGAATTACAATGATTAATGCTCTTAAATATACAATGCAATTAGATAGCTTCTATTTTGCAAATACCAAACTGATTCAGATGGTGGACTATAAAAGTAGTATTAAAAATAATGATGATATGATTTTAATGGGTTATCGAGATGCGTTAGTATACATATTTAATGATTATGAGTTTATTGATTTATTACCTATAGAAATTGAACGTATTTATCTTGAAATGTCATTGGGTAATAATGCAATGATTGAAAAGATAAAACAGCAAAATACATCTATGTTGCACACTTCAACTCAAGCATATTATGAACAGATAAGTGATCATTATAATGCGCTTGAACGAGTTCTCACCTTTATATACTCTTTTAATAAAGAACATATATTTGAGGAAGATAATCGTAAATTAACCCATCTACTCTTAACATTGCTGCTGCTTAAAAGCGGATTTATTGTTGTGAAGTACCATAATATAGAGCAATACATAGCCGAAAGAGCAGATGAGTATCTTGAAGTGATGCAGCCAGATAGTCCGTTTGTTGACTTTTACTGTTTTTATCTCGAGATTATCCATCAATGTTATGAGCAGTTTTTTAATCAGTTCGAACTGATTAATATGAACAAATACGATCCTTATTATAGAGTGCTGGAAGTAATTAATCAGTCATTTACACCTTTATCTAGAACGGATATTGAACTTAAGCTGGCTGATATCAGCAGAAAAACAATAGAGCGCGCCTTAGTGAGCCTTCAAAAAGATGATGAGATAAAGAAGGTTGGTATAGGAAAATCAACAAAATATACTTTGAATACGATGTTTCACGTGAAAGGAAAATCTAAATGAAGTTAGTTGCGGTAGATATGGATGGTACTTTTTTAAATGATAATAATGAATATGACGAGGTAAGGTTTAAACATATTTATGATAAAATGCTGCACAATAATATTCGTTTCGTTGTAGCCAGCAGTAATCACTCTTCGTATTTAAAATATTTTTTTGCTGAGTACAATGACATTATTTATATTGGTGCCAATGGCGCATCGCTTGAGTTAGATGATATAAAGAGATATAAGTTGATTGCGCAACGTGATGTTTGTACAGCGATAACACGTCTTATCGATACAAATTATGAGTTTGTAGTATCAACGATAAACAATGCCTTTATTCACCAGACAGCTTCAGAAAGTTACCGAATGATGATACAGCCCTATTATCCAGATATCAAAGTGTTTACTGTTAGTGATGATATTGATGAATCTGTATTGAAAATTACAGTCACGGCTGCCGCTGATGAACTTTCAGATATAATTGAGTTGCTTCCTGCAAGTTTAGATTGTGTCTATAGCGGAGCGCACTGTATAGATATTACAGCCTATGCAGATAAAGCGCATATGCTTAAAATAGTGATGGAACAATTAAGTGTAAGTAAGGATGATCTTGTTGTCTTTGGTGATGGAGAAAATGATATAGAAATGTTCAAACTGTCAAGTCACAGTTATGCAATGATAAATGCACCTCATAAGGTGAAATCTTACGCGAGTGCTATCGCGCCTTCTAATAATGAGAGTGGTGTACTTTATATATTAGAACAGAACATTAAACAGATATAGCTCAGCTATATCTGTTTAATGTTCTTCTTGCGAGTGTATCTGCATGCTTATTCTCTGCTCTAGGTATCCAGTCTAAAATGATAAGTTCAAACTGAGATTCAAGCACTAGATATTCCTTGAGATAATTTTTATAGGCTTCTTTTCTCACAAACTTTTTCTGTACAGAATCAGCGACAATTTTGGAGTCTGTTTTTATAAGTAATGACGTGTAGTTATTTTGTAGACTCAATTTGAGAGCGATAATCAGGCTCTGCCATTCCGCATGATGATTATCAATATCTCCTAGATACTCACCGTACTCTACAATGTCAGAATTATGTCTGAAAATAATACCACAAGCACTTTGTAAAGGATCTTGTCTCGTTGCTGCGTCTATATAAACTTGGGTCATCATGCTTCCTCTTTATGGAACGATTTCGCCCAGTATCCGAACGGGACATTGAAAATAGTAGACAAAAGTTTAAATAGATATGTGGTCATAAAGATTTCAAAAAGAACATTTCCTGGCATGAGGCCTGTAAAGGCAATCAATGTGAATAGTGCGGTGTCGATAATTGAGCTGAATACTGTACTGCCATAAGCTCTTACAATGAATGTACGATCAGAAGAAAAACGTTTTTTAATCAAATTGAAAAGATAGACATCCACGTACTGCCCGATAATATAAGCAACAATTGAACCGAGTACGATTCTTGGTACAACCCCGAATAATGTCTTAAGACTTTGCTGTGCAATATCGTTTGCAGCTGGATGGAATTGTAAAGATATCGTCATTAAAACGGTCATTATTATTGCGGATGAAAAACCTAACCATACAGCTTTCTTAGCAACTTGTCTGCCGTAACGATCATTCAAAATGTCTGTTGCCAGGTAAATTGATGCAAATAATACATTTCCTAGCGTTGCAGTGATTCCGAAAAGTTCTACTGATTTAGTGACTTGAATATTTGCGATGACTGTGCCCACTGCAACCCATACAAAAAGTCCTTCTTTGCCAAAGAACCTATACATAATAACGAGCATCACAAATGTCATGATAAATGCAGCGATAGCCCATAGTTCATTTGTCATAATAAACCTCCTTTTAAAGTTAACTTAAGTATTATAGTGGTATAAATGTATTAATGCAACATGTGTTAAGCAAAGCATCATGCTTAAATATATAAATTTGTTATAATATCGTATGAGGTGGATTTATTGAATAGTGATCAGCAAATTACGTTACGTACTATTGATAAGCTCAATGACCATTATTGTAGTCATTGTCTCTTAAAAGAATATCATCGTAAAGAACATAATAAGACGTTCGCACATAATTACTGTATAAAGAAATGTACGGTTGGAATAGAAATCAAAAGACTAGGAAACGTATTGCAATAGGAGGATAAAATGGAAATAAAAAAGATAGAACCTACACCAAGTCCAAACACATTAAAAATTACGCTCGATTTTAACAAAGAAGATATGAAGAGTACAACTTACCAAAGTATTGAAGCATCTAATCCTGCATTTATCAATGAATTACTGAATATTAAAAATGTAAAAGCAGTATTTCATGCATTAGATTTTATTTCAGTGGATAAAAATCCGAGCAGCGACTGGGATATACTGCTACCAGAAATAAAACAGGTATTTGCAAGTGGATCGATAGCGGATGTTAATCATCAGCCAGTTAGTGATTCGGGTGAAAAGCAGGTAGAAGTACTGGAATTCAAAAATATCCCATATCAGATTAAGATAACTTATCTGGATAGTGAAGTACGTAAACAACTTGATTTACGCTTTATTGACGCAATGCTCGACAGTCAGAATGATGATGATAATGTTATATTATTAAGACGCTGGGTCGATTATGGAATAAGGTATGGTACAGATGAAGAGATTGTTAATACTGTAAAAGAAGAGATTGATGCACTATATCCTGCTGAAAGGTTACAGGAACTTGTTGAAGCGGGTAAAGCAAATAGATACGAAGATCATTCTAAACAGCTGGAACGTGTTTCAATAGAGACTTATTTAAGTACAGATGACTGGAAGGAACGCTATCGTATGCTGGATCATTACCCGACACCTGATATCAGCGATATTCCGTTCCTGAAAGTGGTATTAAGTGATGATAAACCTCAGCTAAGAAGACTTGCTGTAATGTTCCTTGGCATGATAGAATCACGTGATGTCCTTCCATTGCTGGATGAGGCAATGAAGGATAGAAATATTGCGGTACGAAGAACTGCAGGAGACACAATTAGTGATCTAGGATATAAAGCAAGTCTTGATACGATGCACCAGGCATTAAATGATAAAGCACCAATCGTCAGATGGCGTGCCGCTATGTTTATCTATGATGAAGGTGACGAAACTAGTCTTCCATATTTAGAAGCTCATTTAGAAGACGAAGCATTTGATGTAAAGTTACAAGTGCAGATGGCTTACGAACGTATCAAGAATGGTGAAAGCGCAGCCGGATCAGTATGGAAACAAATAGCTAACAGAAATAAAGGAGAATCATTATGAATGCATACGAACAATATATGAAACAATTATCAGAGGGTATGAGAAGTGAGTTAACAAACAATGGTTTTAAATCATTAGAAAGTAGTGAAGCGGTCGATAAACATTTTAGTGAAGCAGGGGATGCTACTACGTTTGTTGTCATTAATTCTGTATGTGGCTGTGCAGCAGGCCTTGCAAGACCTGCTGCTGTTACGGTTGCGACACAAAATCCAGTTAAACCAGACCATATTGTTACGGTCTTTGCTGGACAGGATAAATTGGCGACTGAAACAATGAGAGGTTATATCGGGCAAGCGCCTTCAAGTCCATCTATGGCATTATTCAAAGGAAGTACGCTCGTAGGCTTTATACCGAGAGAACATATTGAAGGACGACCGGTTGAAGAATTATGTATGGATATTAAAGAGCAGTTTGATGAACACTGCGTATAAGCTGAGGATAACAACGTGTGTTAATCCGGATGAATGTGTTCTTGATTACGTCAGTATGATTGTAAAGGATCTGGAAAATTATTATTCTGATACGAAGGTTATCATTAGAGGGAAAAAGACAGTAAAGTCTTTCTTCATTGAAAGTGATATACCACTTCTAATCATCCAGAAAAACGGTATCTATCTTTATACTCAAATTGATAACAAAATCAGTTACCAGGAAAGTACGATGAATATTAAATATAAACAGTACGTAAAAACAGGCATACTTCCACCACTTGTTGCTGCGGTTACTGATAATGCTGATGCCCCTCTTCTTATCGCAGACTGTACGATGGGGTTAGGTAACGACCTGATGCTGATGGCCAGAACATTACAGCGCGCAAACTTTTATGCCTATGAACAAAATTTTTATATACATTTTGCGATAAAATGGAGCATGAATTACTATTGTAATGTTATCAACCCAGAACTGAGAGAAGCTTTTAATTCGATTAATTTTGTCTTTGGCTCCATTGAACAGGATGATACACTATTTGATGTGATATATGTGGACTGTCTTTATCAGAATACTGTTGATACTTCTAATATTAGTGCGTTAGTCAATTTTTTGACTGGGGATAAGCAGGATGCAAGATCGTTACTGGATAATGTTGTTCAAAGGGACGCCAAATTAGTCTTACGTGCAGAATATAATTCACCATTAATTTCGCAGTACCCATTTGAAATGAATATCAGAAGAAATACGATTACACATTATGGCATATTAAAAAAATAAGGATTCAGGAATTGTCCTGGATCCTTATTTTTTATGCACTGAATAATAACTATTCAGTAATACACATACTGATCATATAGCATAATAAAAGAAATAATCCTGAAACTACCATGATTGAAGCATCCATGCAATTCACTCCTCTGTTATACAAATATGCGCGTTTAATATTACAATATGTAATTCTTTAAATGTCGCCTATATATCTGTATTATAATGTATATAAGTAAAAATAGAAAGAGGTGGCGATATGAATTCTTTTGACCTTGAATATCATAATTTATTAAAACTTATTTTAGAGACCGGTAAGGATAAGGATGATAGAACGAATACTGGGACATTGTCAGTTTTTGGACATCAGATGCGATTCGATCTTTCTAAAGGATTTCCATTGCTGACAACAAAGAAAGTATCTTTCAAACTTGTAGCAACTGAACTGATCTGGTTTATCCGTGGGGATACGAATATCAGATACTTGCTTGAATATAATAACAATATATGGAATGAGTGGGCTTTCTTAAAATGGATTGAAAGTGATGAATACATGGGTCCGGATATGACTGATTTTGGTCATCGTGCATTGCGTGACGCTGAATTTAATGAACAGTATCGAGAGCAGCTGAATATTTTTAAAGAAAAGATTCTGACGGATGATGATTTTATGCAACGCTATGGCGATCTAGGGAATGTGTATGGTAAACAATGGCGTCAATTTGAAACGAAGGATCGTGTGACTGATCAGCTAAAGGAAGTGATTGAACAGATTAAGTTGAATCCACATAGTAGACGTCATATTGTATCAGCCTGGAATCCAGGAGAAATTGATTCGATGGCACTGCCACCTTGTCACACAATGTTTCAGTTTTATGTAAATAATAATAAGCTTTCATGTCAGCTGTATCAACGCAGTGCAGATGTATTTCTTGGCGTGCCTTTTAATATTGCAAGCTATAGCCTACTAACACATTTAGTTGCGAGAGAATGTGGGCTAGAAGTGGGTGAATTTATCCATTCTATGGGAGATGCACATATTTATTCGAATCACATCGAAGCGGTTGAAACACAGTTGATGCGGTCATCTTATGAAGCACCTAAGCTTCAAATTAATAGCGATAAGGATATATTTAATATTGAGTATGAAGATCTAGAAATAATCGATTACACAGCGCATCCGGCGATTAAAGCGCCGATTGCAGTCTAAGGAGCAGATATGTTATCTATAATTGTTTGTCATGATAGAAATAGAGTAATTGGATTTGAGAATAAGATGCCATGGCACCTTCCGAATGATCTCAGACGAGTGAAAACATTAACAACGCATAACACGATAGTAATGGGGCGCAGAACATATGAATCATTAGGTAAAGCATTACCTAATCGCCGAAATGTAGTACTCACACGAGATAAAGATTTTAAACCGAACGATGCAGATGTGATTTATAGTCTAGAGGAAATTGATCTGCTTGAAGGTCATGTATTTATATTCGGTGGACAAAACTTATACGAACAGATGATTGATAAGGTGGATGATATGTATGTCACGGTTATTGAAGAGAAATATCCTGGAGATGCATTTTTCCCTGAATATACATTCAAAGATTTTAAAGTTAAATCCATAGAAGAAGGTGTACTTGATGAGAAGAATGTGATACCTCATCACTTTATGCATCTTGTGAGGTATACAAATGATTAGAATGATGAAGACAGTCAGTGTAATTATCGGTTATGCTGCATTTATTACACCGCAATTTAAACGAATTGAAAAAAAAATACTTGAACAGGATGATGTGTATAAAAGAGATAGGCTTGCTTTTATCGAACCTAAGAAGTGGGCACATGCTGTACTGAAAACTGCGGGTGTCACAGTTCAAGTTAAGCAAGAAAATGCACTTCCTACAAATAGTGTCCTATTTGTCAGTAATCATGAAGGTAATTTTGATATTCCTGTACTGATTCACGCGATTGATAAACCATTTGGCTTTGTATCCAAAGTCGAAGTCAAGAAAATACCGTTTCTCGATAAGTGGATGACAATGATGAACTGTATATACCTTGATAGAACAAATCGCCGTTCTTCATTACAGATGATAAAAGATGGAATCGCATCATTAAAAGCAGGGCATAGTGTACTTATATTTCCTGAAGGAACGAGAAGTAAAGGACATGGTATAGGAGATTTTAAAGCAGGGTCACTGAAGCTTGCAAAATCAGCACAAGTGCCGATTATACCAGTGGCTATAAAAGGTACTTCAAATATTATGGAAAAACATGATAGTAAGAAAATGGTTCCGGGAACTGTGAAAGTGACTATTCTGCCCGAAATTTCGCCAGATATATTTAATGATCTGACGTTACAGGAAGCAGCTGATTATATCAAGAATATAATTGCAACAGAAATAAATAAAGAGGGATGACGACATGAGTAAAATTAAATTAATCGTAGATTCTACACACGATTTGCCAGCGCAATATTTAAAAGATCATGGTATCGTACAAGTACCATTAAATATTGTAATGGAGGGTAAAACATATCTGGATCAGGAAGAAATCACATCAGATGAATATTTAGAAAAACTAATAGCACTTAAGGAAATTCCTAAAACGAGTCAGCCGGCCACAGGTAAGTTTGTCGAAATATACCAAAAATATATCGAGGAAGGTTACGAAATATTAAGTCTGCATATGACGCATCGTCTGAGCGGGACTATTGGCAGTGCGCAGACAGCCGCCGGTATGGTAGATGGAAAGGTCACAGTTATCGATTCTGGATTTATCGCACAATCATACGGATTTATAATACAAAATGTAGCAGAATTAATCATCAAGCATAAATCGATAGATGAAATAGTAGCGGCTATTGAAAATATGAAAACTCAATCAAAGCTCTTTCTAGTGATTTCTCAGCTTGATTATTTAAAAAAAGGCGGAAGAATTTCGCGAGGAAAAGGCTTTATTGGTGGACTGATGAATCTCAAGCCTGTTGCAGAAGTGGTAGATGGCGAGATTCATGTTCTTCAGAATGTACGTACAATCAATTCAGTCGTTAAGCTTCTGACTAAAGAAGTAAAAGAAATGAGCGAACAATATAAATATTTGAGAATTGGTATATCAGAAGCACAGGCTAATGATTTACTTACGAAAGTGAAATCTGCAGTGGAACCTTTTACTGATGAAAATATATCGATTCATACTACGACACCGATTGTGTCAACGCATACCGGACCAGGTGCAATAGGATTATCGGTATTTGGCTACAATGACTAGAATAATTAAATCACCCATCTGGTTTATACTCTCAATCTTATTAGTTACTGTTATCATTGTTGGATTCACTATCTTTAATCTTAGGCTGACCGATGAGGTATCAAAACAGAATTTTAAGACGAATCATTTATCGAGTAATGACACACTGATTCTTTCGGAATCTACGGTAGCAAAGTATTTACCTCAAGATAAAGATAATAAAATTTATTTTAAGTCAAGCAAGATTTTAATCCACAACAAATCGAAATTTTTAAATCAAGATGTCCACGTATCTTTTATCACAACACCAGAAGTGTATATGGACGGAATTTTAAAGCTTAAAATTGATGATGTAATCATTGGAAAGCTGCCTTTTGGCAAACAGAAACTATTGGCTATCGTTTCTGAATTTGGTAATCTGCCCGATGGTGTAAGCTTAAATAAGAAGGAAGCTGCTTTTTACTATGATTTAGGAGTGATAGAATATGGTAAAACAAATTTATTGCTCAAGGAGATTAATCCCTCAAAGAAATGGGTATTTGATATAAAAATAAAGGAGTGATTTCATGCAAAAAGCAACTTTTGCAGGTGGATGTTTCTGGTGTCTTGTGAAACCTTTTGATACATTTCCTGGTGTTCAGTCAGTAGTTAGTGGATACAGTGGCGGACATGTTGATAATCCATCTTACGAAGAAGTATGTACTAATACAACCGGTCATAGAGAGGCAGTACAAGTCACTTATGATGAATCCCGAATTTCTTACGAAGATATATTAAAGGTTTATTTTATGACTTTTGATCCTACAGATGATAAAGGTCAGTTTTATGATCGAGGTGAAAGCTATACGCCGGCAGTCTTCTATCATAACAATCAACAAAAAATTGAAGCGTTAGAGTATATTAGAAAGCTCGATGATGCGGGCATATTCGCTCAAAAGATAACAACACCGGTATTACCTTATAAGAATTTCTATGCTGCAGAAAAAGAGCATCAAGATTACTATAAGAAGGCGCCGGAACATTATGAACGTTATCAGGTGGGTTCTGGAAGAAAAGCATTTATTGAAAAGCATTGGGGGAATAAAGATGAAAGATAAAGACTTAAATGAACTTACAGAGATGGAATATTATGTGACTAAAGAAAACGGTACGGAGCCACCATTTCAAAATGAATACTGGAACCATTTTGATAAAGGACTCTATGTCGATAAACTGAGTGGTAAACCGCTTTTTACTTCTGAAGACAAGTTTGATTCATCTTGCGGCTGGCCGAGTTTTTCTAAGGCAATTTCTGATGATGAAATCATTGAACTCGTTGATAAATCTCATGGTATGACACGTACAGAAGTAAGGAGTGATGCAAGTGACAGCCACCTTGGGCATGTCTTCAATGATGGTCCAGCTGACAGAGGTGGGTTAAGATACTGTATCAACTCTGCAAGCATCCAGTTTATACCTTACGATAAACTTGAAGCGTTAGGATATACACAATATCTATCTTTGTTCAATAACAAATAAATAGGAGTGGTATAATGTTTAAGAAATTGTTTGGTAAAGGGAGTCAGCCTGAGAAGAACATAGAGATCGTCGCCCCTATTACAGGGAGTTTTATAGCAATCGAAGATATACCAGATCCAGTCTTTGCTCAGAAGATGATGGGTGAAGGTTTTGGTATCAGACCATCCAATGGTCTGGTCGTTGCCCCTGTCGATGGTGAAATTATCAATGTATTCCCAACGAAACATGCCATTGGTATAAAGGCCAATAATGGTGTAGAACTGTTAATCCATGTTGGTCTTGAGACTGTTACAATGAAGGGTGAAGGTTTTAATGTATTAGTTGCCCAAGGAGATCAAGTGACAAAAGGTGATGCACTGCTTGAATTTGATATCAAAAAAATTGAAGAACAAGCGTCATCTATTATCTCTCCAGTAATTATCACAAATTCAGATACTCTGAAATCTATTACTGTAGACGCACCAGAATTGCTGATTCAAGGCGAAACTGTCGTTCTGTCTGTTGAGACAAATTAATGGTAAGGTCTTCATTTTATCAATTTGTTTTAACTGAGCGAGGTGCGGGCAATGAGTTTGGTCAGTTTGCTGAAGCGGTGTTCCTGGATTTAATGTTTCCAAAAGATGAAAGCGATTATAATCAGCTATCAACTTATATCGAAGAGTATGGAACAGCAAGCATGTCTTTATCAACATATGATCGTTTATATGAGAAATATTTAGAATGGTTAAAATTTTAGCACGTATCTTATATGATACGTGCTTTATTTATATATTTTTTATATACTAAAATAATAATCAATAGTATATGGATGTGAAAATATGAAAGACAATAACAAGAATGACAAATCTTCAACCGAAAATGTAGAGAGAAACTATGTGATATCTCCATTTAAATTTATCATGATGCTTTTATCAACTATAATAATTACAGCAGCTGTAACAGCATTTGCGATACTCAGTGGCAACGAAAAGATTATAAGCGACGATACGCAAAAAAGATCGGAGTTTGTAAAGTTATATGCCGTATATGATACGTTAAATAAAAAGTATTATAAGAAAGTGGAAAAAGATAAACTGATTGATGGTGCAATCAAAGGAATGGTCAGTGGACTTGACGATCCATATAGTGAATATATGACGAGTGCTGAACAAAATGATTTTACGGAATCAATGCAAGGAGATTTTCAGGGGATAGGAACTGAGATTGAAGAGAAAGATAACAAAATTATGATCAGCAGTCCTATCAAGGGTGCCCCGGCTCAGAAGGCTGGAGTGAAATCTGGTGATATTATCATGGCGGTTGATGATAAATCTGTCGAAGGAAAGTCGACGCAAGATGTAGTTAAACTTGTGAGAGGCAAGAAAGGGACGGTTGTCACACTAACGCTAAAAAGAGGAGATGCTGAACCTTTCGATGTTAAAATTACGCGTGATAAAATACATATGAACAGTATTGAATATACTTTCAAAAAGGATGGTACAGGGGTTATTACCGTAATGAAATTCCAGGAAGGTACCGCTGATGAATTTACCGATGCACTTAAATCCCTACGTGATAAAGGGATGAAACAAGTTGTAATTGATTTGAGAGATAATCCAGGGGGCTATTTAGATGAAGCAGCAAAGATGGCCGAAACTTACTTAGAAAAAGGTAAGGTTATTGTTCAGATGGAAGATGTATCGGGTAATAAAGAATTATTGAAAGCTTCTAAAGATGAAGACGCACTTACAAAGAATCTTCCAACAGTTATTCTCTTAAATGAAGGATCGGCGAGTGCATCGGAAGTCTTCGCAGCGGCATTGAAAGATAATGGTAAGGCGAAGATTGTTGGTCATAAATCATTTGGAAAAGGAATCGTACAGACAACATCGACGTTTAAAGATAAATCAATGATTAAATATACTGAACAGAAGTGGTTGACACCAAACAGTACATGGATCCATAAAAAAGGAATTACCCCAGATATTAAGGTCGATCTTCCTTCTTATGTGCATGGTCAGATGCTCGATGCGGATGAAGTACTCACACTGCATGTAAAAAGTACAAAAGTAAAATCCATGGAGATGGGCCTTAAAGCATTAGGTTTTGATCCGGGTAAAGTTGATAACACATTTGATGAATCTACTTTGTATGCTGTCCAGAACTTTCAAATGGAAAATAATCTTACCGTAGATGGCATAATGACAGGTAAGACTACAGATAAATTTATGACACAGCTTGCAAAAAAGATTGAAAATGATGATGTACAGCTTAAAAGAGCGATACAAGAAGCAAAGAAAAAATAGGAGGTTGTCTAATTGAAAATTGCATTTACTGGTGGAGGAACGATTGGGCATGTTGCCGTTAATATGGCACTCATTCCTGAAGCGGAAAAAGAAGGAGTGAGCTGTCTTTATATCGGATCAAAAAATGGAATAGAAGCAGAGGTCATAAAGGAGCAGTTTCCTCAAATTAAATATTATGCGATTTCGAGCGGAAAATTACGTAGATATTTTTCGGTTGAAAATGTCAAGGATATATTTAAAGTTCAAAAAGGTGTATTAGATGCTTTAAGGATACTTAAGAAGGAAAAACCGGATATCATTTTTTCTAAAGGTGGATTTGTAGCTGTCCCTGTTACAATTGCAGCAAAGATTTTGAATATAAGAACGATAATCCATGAATCTGATGTTACACCGGGTCTTGCCAATAAGATTGCACTCAAATTTGCTGACAGAATGTACACGACATTTAAAAAGACGCTGGACTATATCCCTGCTGAACGCGGAGATCATGTCGGTAGTATCATCAGAACGGATCTCTTTGAGGGGCATATTAAAGAAGGATATGCCATCACGCAATTGAATGAACATAAGCCTGTTGTAATGATAATGGGAGGTTCATTAGGTTCTAAGAAAATCAACGATGTGATATTTGAAAATCTAGATATGCTGCTTGAGAATTATCAGCTCATACATCTAGTAGGTAAAGGGAATTCTAATGATATTTCAAGACAAGGATATTATCAGATAGAATATGCAGGTGAAGAACTGAATCATCTGTTCAAGATTACAAACTATGTTATTTCAAGAGCGGGTTCAAATGCTATCTTTGAATTTCTTGCATTAAAGAAGCCTATGATCTTAGTGCCACTCGGTAAAGATCAAAGTAGAGGAGATCAAATTGAAAATGCTGCTCAGTTTGAGAGCCAGGGATATGCTATGGTCATACAGGAAGAAGAATTCACGCTGAATAATTTAATGGATAAGCTGGAATATTTAAATGAACATCAACACGAAATCCAGCAAAATATGAGTTCGCAAAAATCATTATATACAGCTAATGATCTATTGATGAAAATAATAGCCGATGCTAGTTAAGGAGTAGAATTATGTCTCAGGCGAAAAGAATTTTGTTGATATTAATATTCAGTTTTATCTTTGGATTGATTGCATTTTTCCATGAATCACGCATTGGAAAATGGATTGATAATGAAGTCTATGAATTTATATATTCTTCAGAAAGTTTCATTACAACTACAATTATGCTCGGGTTCACAAAAATCGGTGAGGTCTGGTCTATGATTCTGCTGTCTTTACTCATAGTATGTTATCTTCTGCTTAAAAGGTTAAAAATAGATGCGCTATTCTTCGCATTATCTATGATCTTGTCTGGCGTGCTTAATCCTCTGCTGAAAAATATCTTTGATAGAGAGAGACCGACATTATTGCGTCTTATAGATATTACAGGATTTAGTTTTCCAAGTGGCCATGCTATGGGATCTTGTGCGTTTTTCGGTAGTCTGGCAATCTTGATCAAAAACCATTCGGACAGCCCCTTTAAGCCTTATTTAATCGGTATGTGTGTGTTTGCTATCCTTATGATTTCAAGTAGTAGAGTTTATCTTGGCGTACATTATCCGACTGATATTATTGCTGGGATAATTGGAGGAGTCGTTTGTATATTATTATCACAATTAATTTTAGATAAAGTAATTGACAATCGTTCTCAATAAGGTATAATAATAAATGAAAATGATTCTCATTTAAATAGAGTTCCCCCTCTGATGAGCATTTTCACCCCCTTTTATGCCCAAAAGCACCTGACTTGCCCGGTCAGGTGCTTTTTATTGTTCCTTTCTAAACAATAGCTAATTTTAAACTTTTTGTGGTATTATTTTTTTATAAATTAATGATATGAGGTAATTGAATTGAGCATACATACATTTGAATCACTTGTACTGGAAAATGACAGAATAAAATTAATTCCGATGCAGATTGAGCATGCAAAAGACCTTCATGAAATCAATCACGAATCCATCTGGAGCTATATGTTGTTTCAGGCCACCAATATGGATCTTATGGAGCAATGGGTGATCGATGCAGTCCATCTTAGAGAAACGTTGAAGTCTATTCCTTTTATCGTAGTACTGAAAGCAACGAATGAAGTAGTGGGGTCCACACGCATTAAGGATATTGACTATGAGAATGATGCCTGTGAAATCGGAACGACCTGGTTTGGTGTAAAAGCTCAGAAAACCTTTGTAAATACTGATAGTAAATATTTATTGCTCGAATTCTGTTTTGAGACACTTAATATGGTACGTGTACAGATTAAAGCGGATGAACGTAACGAGAGATCAAATAGAGCGATCGAAAGACTTGGTTTCCAAAAAGAAGGTGTGATACGTAAGGAGCGCAATTTACATGGTGTTAGAAGAAATTTGATCATTTATTCTGTCATTGATGATGAGTGGCCTGATGTAAAGAAGAAGATACAAGAGATTCAAAAGAAATATTTAACATAGGAAGTGTCCCGATGAAACGTATTCTAGTAGTTGAAGATGAAGCGAACTTAGCGAGATTTATCGAGCTGGAGCTCACACATGAATCTTACGATGTAACTGTAATGTATGATGGAGAAAATGGTCTGCAAGAGGCACTTAGCTCGGAATATGATTGTATATTACTCGATATAATGCTGCCTAAACTCAATGGACTTGAAGTTTGTAGAAAACTTAGAAGTGAAAAGGACACGCCTGTAATCATGATTACTGCAAAAGGTGAGACATATGACAAAGTAATAGGGCTTGACTACGGTGCAGATGATTATATCGTTAAACCATTTGATATTGAAGAATTGTTAGCGAGATTAAGAGCATTACTCCGTCGCAATAAGAATGAAGATGATGGTGAACATCTGCTTGTTGTAGGAAACCTCCAGATTGATAAGGAGGCGTTTACTGTCTCGTGTGATAATCAGCTTATCGAGCTGACTAAAACTGAATTTGAACTGCTGAAATTACTTGCGATGAATAAGAGACATGTTATGACAAGAGAAAAAGTGCTTACAGCTATTTGGGGCTATGACAATGAGGTAGAAACAAATGTCGTAGATGTTTACATCCGTTACTTAAGAAACAAACTGAAACCTTTTGGTCAGCATCAACTGATAGAAACTGTTCGCGGTGTAGGGTATGTTATTCGATGAAGGCATCACAGTCTTTAAGAATTAAGTGGATGCTGCTTACAACGACAATTTCATTTATCGTTTTCATGCTCTTTAGCTTCTTAATCATTTATCTGATCGGTGTTTATCAAAAGGAGCAGGAAGCTGAAATAGCAAAAAGAAGCTTGTCTGATATATCAGTGATTATGGCTACTAAAAATATTGCGGAATTGAAGATTGATGATCTTAGTAGATCTCTATCATCGAGTGATACGTTTGTTTATTTTAATAGGCAAGGAGAACAGCTTTTCAGTATTTCGGGTCAATCTGCGGAGAAGGTTGATATCGCATTCAATCCAACAACTAAGATAGTATCTAAAGACGAAGTACATCAAGGCAAAAATTATATCGTTATGTATTCACCACTTAATAATGCCAACTTTCATGGCTATGTTGTATTAGTGCACTCTTTAAAAAACCATGACGATGTCATCGAATTCTTAATCATTATCAGCAGCTTCTCCAGCTTAACCGCACTATTTTTGACGGCCATGCTAAGCTATGTGTTCTCAGGCCAGATTACGAAACCTATTCGTATGATTGCTGAACAGATGAAACGGATAAAAAGAGATGGCTTTCAAAATAAACTCGCTTTTTCAACTCAATATCATGAAACAAATGATCTCATTGAAACTTTCAATGAGATGATGACACAGCTTGAGCAGTCATTTGACCAACAAAAACAGTTTGTTGAAGACGCATCACATGAACTTAGAACACCATTACAGATTATCAATGGCCATCTTAATCTTATAAAGAGATGGGGCAAGAATAAACCGGAAGTTCTTGAAGAATCTTTATCGATATCTATTGAAGAAATGGCTAGAATCAATAAACTCGTTGAAGAACTATTGATTTTATCGAAAGATTTGTCGCTGGTTGAGTCTTCGCCGCAAGAAGTAATTGATATTAATGAAGAAATAAAGTCAAGAATTAATGCCTTCTCGCAATTAAAATCTGAATACACTTTTGATTTCCATAGTTCGGAAAAAATGATCAGACTGACGATTAATCGATTTCATTTTGAACAGATATTAACGATATTTTTAGATAATGCGATTAAATATGATGAGAAAAATAAACACATTATTGTTAGGACAACAAAAAAAAATAAATTCGCACAAATCGAAATCATAGATTATGGTATCGGTATTCCTGAAGAAGATCTGCTGAATATTTTTGACAGGTTCTATCGTGTAGATAAATCACGTGCACGCTCTAAAGGTGGAAATGGACTTGGTCTGTCGATTGCGAAGAAATTGATTGAGACGTATTCAGGCACTGTTTCTATTGAAAGTGAATTACATGTCTATACAAAAGTTAAGATACAGCTACCAATTCGCTCATAATATTTCACAAAGTTATGTTTTACCTCTTTAATTTCATGCTTTGCTTTGTTAAAATAAAAATGTAAACGTTTTATAAAAATGGAGGGTGGAACCATGACAAAAGGTAAGAACCTAGAAGAAGCACCTCCTAGATTTGGTACAAATTTAGGAATACTTCTTGAAATGTTCGATCAATATCAAAATGATCCTTCATCAGTCTCTGATGAACTACAGGAACTGTTTTCTAATATTCAGGGGAGTAAGGGGAATTCTAGAATAGGTAATACAGACGCAGATATCATCAAGAGATTGATGCGCCTTGTAGATAATATCAGACAGTACGGGCATCTAAAAGCTGATATTTATCCCTTATATAAACCGAAGCGTGATCAGCATCTCAAGCTTTCTGTAGAAGATTTCGGACTTTCTGAAGAAGTATTAAAGCAGTTACCTGCTTCTCTTGTTTCTGAGCATTATGGAGAAAGATTAAACAATGCTCTTGAAGCAGTTACTGAAATGCAGCAGACTTATCAAGGTCCGATTGCTTATGAAGTTTCTCATATCAACAATAGTGAGGAACGCGAGTGGCTGAAAACTACAATTGAAAGTAAGGTAAAAAGAGATTTCAGTAAAGAAGAGAAAGTTGAATTGCTTAAAAGCGTCGCACGTGTAGAAGGCTTTGAAAAGTATATCCATAAGAATTTCGTCGGTGCAAAACGTTTCTCTATTGAAGGGGTAGATGCGCTTGTACCAATGCTTGAGAATGTTATAAAGTTTGCCAGTGAAAATAACATTCAGGACATTGAAATTGGAATGGCACATCGTGGGCGACTAAACGTTCTGACACATATCCTTGAAAAACCATACGAAATGATGCTTTCAGAATTTATGCATACTGATCCAATGAAGTTCCTTCCTGAAGATGGTTCGCTAGTTGTCACAAAAGGATGGACTGGGGATGTTAAATATCATCTAGGTGGTACAAAAACAACGACACGCTTTGGTAAAACGCAGACCATTTCTTTAGCAAACAACCCATCTCATCTTGAAATAGTTGCGCCCGTTGTACTAGGAAAGACAAGAGCGGTACAGGAAGTTACAGAGGGTGTCAATAAACCAGAACAGGACTTTAATAAAGCACTTGCTGTGTTAATACATGGTGATGCAGCATTTCCGGGTCAAGGTATCAACTTCGAAAGTATGAACTTAAGTAATCTTAAGGGGTATTCAGTTGGAGGATCACTGCACATCATTACAAATAACCGTGTAGGTTTTACAACAGAATCTTATGATTCACGTTCAACTACATATGCTACAGATGTTGCTAAGGGCTATGATTTACCAATCATCCATGTTAATGCTGATGATCTGGAAGCATGTATCAAAGCAATTGAACTTGCGATGGCTTATCGACAGAAATTCAATAAAGATTTCGTTATTGATCTTGTAGGTTACCGACGTTACGGACATAATGAAATGGATGAACCTACAGTGACGAATCCAATGCTGTATAAAGAGGTTAAAGGTCATCCAAGTATAGAAATTCTATATGGTAAGTCACTAGTTGAAGCTTCCGTAATTACTGAGGATGAAATGAATGAAATCTTTGAAGATGTAGCTTCCAGACTTCGTTCAGCTCATGATGCAATTGATAAATCTTCAGTCAATAATGACAGTGAGATGCAAATGCCGGAAGCTGTTGAAGCTGGATATGAAAAATTAGATACAGGTGTAGCATTAGAACAGTTGAAACAGTTAAATGAGGATATGTTATCAACGCCAGAAGAATTCACAGTGTTCAATAAGCTGCAGAAGATTTTAGAGAGACGTAATGATCCATTTATGAAGGATGGACTTGTTGACTGGGGTCATGCAGAACTTTTAGCTTATGGAACAATTATTCAAGATGGTAATCCAGTACGACATACTGGGCAGGATGCTGAACGTGGAACATTTGCACACCGTCACGCAGTACTCCATGATGTTAAGAATGGTGATAAGTATATCCCTTTACAACACATTGAAGGTGCCCAAAGTTCATTCGATATTCACAATTCACCGTTATCAGAAGCGGCTGTTGTTGGATTTGAATATGGATATAACCTGCAAAACAATAAAGCTTTAGCGGTTTGGGAAGCGCAGTATGGTGACTTTGCTAATATGGCGCAAATGATCTTTGATAATTTCATTAGTAGTGCTGAAGCAAAATGGGGAGAAAAAAGTGGTCTTACATTATTGCTCCCGCATGCATATGAAGGACAAGGTCCAGAGCACTCTTCTGCTAGATTGGAGCGATTCTTACAACTAGCAGCTGAACACAACTGGACAGTTGCGAATCTATCGAGTACGGCAAACTATTTCCATTTATTAAGACGTCAAGCTCAATATTTAGGAACAGACAGAATGCGTCCTCTTGTAATAATGAGCCCAAAAAGCTTATTACGTAATAACTTTGTTTCTGATACGATTGAGAAATTCACTGAAGGCGGCTTTAAAGCGATTATTTCTAGTGAATACAAGAAAACAAAAGTTAAGAAACTCTTAATTGCAAGTGGTAAGGTTGCTGTGGACCTTATGACAGAGCTTACTAAAAATCCAAATGACGAAGTTCATGTCATTCGCCTTGAGCAGATTTATCCGTTCCCAGAACAAGATATTAAAGCGATTATAGATGATCTAAAAGGATTAACAGAAATTGGTTTCGTACAGGAAGAACCGAAGAATCAAGGTTCTTGGCATTATATTTATCCATTATTAAATAACATTAAGCCTGCTAAGGTAAAATTATCGTATTATGGGCGACCACATCGTGCAGCACCAGCTGAAGGTGATAATGAAATTCATAAAATCGTACAATCAAAACTTATTAGTGAAGCGTTAAACATTTAAGGGGGAAATTAAATTGGCTGAAATCAGAGTTCCAGAATTAGCAGAATCAATTACAGAAGGTACAATATCGACTTGGTTCAAACAAGTTGGAGACAGTGTTGAAAAAGGCGAAAATATCGTAGAACTTGAAACAGATAAAGTGAATGTTGAAGTTATCTCAGAAGAAGCGGGGGTTGTTACAGAGCTTAAAGCTGCTGAAGGTGATACAGTTGAAGTAGGTTCAGTCATTGCAATTGTTGAAGCTGGGGGAACACAAAAAGCTACCAATGATGCATCTCAACAAGAAACATCAGCACCTGAAGAGCAGTCAGAATCTAAAGAAGAGGTAAAATCTGAGGAGAAAACGGAAGCTGCTGATAAATCATCAGAACGTATCGTAGCTACACCATCTGCACGACGCTATGCACGTGAAAATGGTATTGATTTAAGTGATGTAAATAGTAAAGATCCACGAGGACTTATTCGTTCGCATGATGTTAAAAATACACAATCAGCGCCTGCACAAAAATCAGAAGCACCAAAACAAACGGCATCTAACCCGGAGAAACCCATAATAAGAGAAAAGATGTCTCGTCGTCGTCAGACTATCGCAAAGAAATTACTGGAAGTATCTAACAATACTGCGATGTTAACAACATTCAACGAGGTAGATATGACGAATGTTATGGAACTTCGTAAGCGTAAAAAAGATAAGTTCCAGGAAGATCATGATGGAACGCGTCTAGGATTTATGTCATTCTTTACGAAAGCGGTTGTAGCAGCACTCAAGAAATATCCTGCTGTAAATGCTGAGATTGATGGAGATGACTTAATCTTAAAGCAATTCTATGATATTGGTGTCGCTGTTTCTACTGAAGAAGGATTAGTAGTACCAGTCGTTCGTGATTGTGATAAGAAGAACTTCGCTGAAATAGAAGGGAGTATCTATGACCTTGCCGTCAAAGCGAGAGATAAGAAACTATCCTTAGATGATATGATGGGCGGATCATTTACAATCACAAATGGTGGTGTATTCGGTTCATTGATGTCAACGCCAATCATTAACGGAACACAAGCAGCTATTTTAGGTATGCATTCAATTGTTACTCGTCCTGTTGCAATTGATAAAGAACGTATGGAAAATCGTCCGATGATGTATATCGCATTAAGCTATGATCATAGAATCATCGACGGTAAAGAAGCTGTCGGATTCTTAAAGACAATAAAAGAGCTGATCGAAAGCCCTGAAGATTTATTGCTTGAAAGCTAATATTGATTTACGTTCGTCCACTATACATTGTATAATATGTATAGTGGACTTATTTTTTGGAGGTTTATATGCAGACGAATGGATTACATCATGTTACGGTTGTTACACATGATATACAGCGATTTTATAATTTCTACAATAAGGTACTTGGACTTAAACTACTCAAGGAAACTGAGAATATAGAAAATACGGCGATGAAAAACTTGTATTTCGGTGACAATAAGGGCAATGCAGGAACATTACTGTCTGTAATAGAAGTTGCGAATCCTCTATTTGTTAAATATACAACGGATGAAATTTATGCCTATTCACTCAGAGTACCAACGGACTATAGCCTCTATGTATTTAAACTCCGTTTTGATGAAATGAATATCAAATATGATACCGTCATTAAATTAAATGGCAAGCATGCATTACCATTTTACGACTGTGACGGAAGATGCGTATATCTTATTTCTGATGAACATAATAAAGGGATTCCTTTAGGGGAGCCTGATGATGACAGTAATGTAGATGCGATTCATCAAATTCTCGGTTTAGGGCCAGTTCTGATTAATGCTTCAAATCGGTTATTAACATCCAGTATACTGACACAAGTATTAGACTTAAAGCACACATCTAGTTATCAGCTAGCAGCATTTGATAATGATGTTCAGGTGTTTACTTCAGGCGATGGAGGTAGTGGTGGAGAAATCCATGTCGTCCAAGGTGCTGCATCAGAAAAGAAACGCGCAGCGAATATTGAGCAGGTGGGAGTATCAGTAACTGAAGAAGTATTATTTGATTATAAGAAACGATTAGAATCTGTTAATATTCCGCATTCAGAGATTAGTGATCGCAAATTTTATAAGACAATCTTCTTTAAGGATCCATGTGGAATTGTATTCGAATTAAGTACAAAACCCGATTTTAATTTGTAAGCAGTAAATATCAAGAAATTATTATAAAAGGAGAATGATTATGTTACATGAAGAATGGCAAAACAAAGAAGCGATTAAGCACGTTGAAGTTATTAATGTAGATGCAAAAAAATATAAAGTAAGTGATATGCTGACTGTCGGAAAAGTTTATGATGTTGTCAATGAAACGGAAGAGTATTATCATATCAGAGATAATAGTGGTAAAGTAGGCGGCTACTATAAAGATTACTTTAAAGAAGTACAGTAGTACAGATTGATAACAGAGATGATACAGCTGATTAATTTATTTGTTCTTCAATATTGAGGTATAGTACAGACCCGTTTAATAAAAGGATACAATATAGTATAATAGAGGATGCAAATCCTCTATTTTTTATGGGATAATTTGAAAGGATGAATATAATGATTAAATACCAAAATAGTGATGCGAGTATAAAAGAAGATGCATTGATCATGTTGAAGCTGAAGAAAAATGTACTGCTAAAAGGGCCGACAGGATCAGGTAAAACAAAATTAGCTGAAACTTTAAAGGATGAATTAAAGTTAAAGATGAATAGCATCAACTGTTCTGTCGATCTGGATGCAGAAAGCTTATTAGGATATAAGACTATTGAAAATATAGACGGAGAAAGTCAAATTGTCTTTGTTGACGGGCCTGTACTTGAAGCGATGCGAGAAGGTAATATTCTTTATATCGACGAAATTAATATGGCAAAACCTGAAACTCTACCAATTTTAAATGGTGTTCTTGATTATCGTAAGACGATTACAAATCCTTTTACAGGAGAAGTAATTACAGCCCATGAAAACTTTAAGGTGATCGCTGCGATTAATGTCGGATATGTAGGGACATTACCGATGAACGAAGCATTGAAAAACCGATTTGTTGTGATAGATATGGATTATATTTCTGGTGACATATTAAAAGCTGTAATTAAAGAACAGACATTACTTGAAGATGAGCAGTTAATCGATCAGATCATAAAGTTTAACCATGATTTAATTACAATGGCGAGTCAAGGTCAAATTAGTGAAGAAGCGAGCTCAATACGTGCGTTACTAGATTTTTGTGATCTAACGACAGTGATGCCAGTCGGGCGTGCAGCAAAACGAGCTATCATTGACAAATTAGATGATGAGCGTGAACAGAATGCGATTCAAAATGCACTGGAACTGAATTTCTAATGAGTGAAAAGTTTATACTTTTTAATGATGAAGTTGTTGATCCTTCATTAATTATGACATTAACAGACCTTGCACAATTGTTGCTCGAAGATAATGAAGTGAAAGTTGATTTTCAGAAATTTGCCTATTATGATCTGGTTGAAAATACGATTAACGTATCATTTAAGTGGAAACATCGCAAAGAAGAGGAAGTTATAAAATTATTAAAGAGTGACTGTATATTATATGCCTATGGATTTCAATATATAGCACTTGATGCTGTAAAAGAGATTATAGAAGAAGATGTAAGATACCCATCATTATTTCAGCAGTTATTTATGATGATTGAAGAATACCGATTGATGCACCTTATCAGAAAAAGCCGTCCATTTACAAATAAATTCTTTACTGTACGTGTAAAAGAAAAAATAAAAGACAATGAAGGTCAGATTGATTTTTATAGAACAAAGGCCATGCCTACGGATGAATTATTTCTACAAGTTGAGCATGCATTACTTATGGAAAATGCATTGTCATTTACGTCATACTATAAGCCGGAAACTGAACTTGCTATGCAACTCGCATTGCAGGATGCATTTACATTGAATAATACATATGACAGTATGAATCTTGCAAATAGAGTTTATTATATACTAGAGCAAGTCATCCATCAGGATATGCTCAATGAATATTATCATATCCCTAAAAATGCCTTTATGAATGCACATGCCTATAAGAAGGCCAATATGGATAAAGCGCACCAGGATGTTGATGATATGGAAGCATCAGAGCATGTTCAGACGAAACAAAAAGATATAAAGACAGAGAACGGTGCTTATCTGGAAACAGAAGTAACAGAAGGATCAAATAGTAACAATATTAAAGAGAATGACAGGCAAGGGGATGCAGGTGATGACATCACAGAGATGTTGATGGCTAAAGGGAAAGCATCGCCTCCTCAAGTAGATGCTCACGGTAATGATATCAGTGAATTTGTCGGAGAAGAGAATAAATACACTGAAATTATATGGAAAAACAGTGAACAGAATGAGTCCAGCAGAGCAACATACAATTTGTACAAAGATGAAGTGAATAAAGAAATAAAATCTTTAGTAAATGTGATTAATAAAAGTATTGAACACGAACAGACATCTGCCCGTATGAATTTAAGCAAAGGGAAGCTAAGTCGCAAACTCACTACCTGGTTCCTGGATGATAAAAAACGTGTATTCTATAAAGAGGATCAGGCGTCTTACAAACTTGATGCTACATTTATGCTGCTTGTTGATGCCTCTTACAGTATGGAAGATAAAATGATAGAAACGATGAAAGGGATTGTGTTATTTCATGAGACACTCATGCAGCTTATGATAAATCATGAAATTATCGCGTTCAATGAAGATGGATTTGAAGCGGATCAATATAATCAACCAAATTATTTTGAACATATTATTCCTTATGAACATGCATTAAATGATAATTACTCAGCAAATATTGTGAGTTTTCAAAATGGAGAAGATAATCGTGATGGGCTTGCAATTAGAGTTGCTGGACAAATGCTGAAGCAAAGAAATGAAAAACAGAAGTTTTTAATTGTATTTTCAGATGGTGAGCCATCTGCATTTGATTATGAATCGAATGGAATTATTGATACACATGATGCCGTCGTTGCTCTCAGAAAAGAAAATGTATACGTCATCAATATCTTTTTGAGTCAGTCAGTTATAGATGATAATACACGTGCAACTGTGCGTAATATCTATAATGACTACTGTATTTTTGTGGAAGGAGTGGAAAAGCTACCAAGCATTATTCAGCCTTTACTAAAAACGTTATTGCTGCAAAGCATGAAACAATTTTAAAATATTCAGAAAATATAAAAACTTGCTTGTTTTCAACGGTTTAAAGTGTTATTATAATTTTTATTAATCAATAGGAGGTTTTATATGAATAAGAACACTTGGATCGTGGGTTTTATGCTATTTGCAATATTTTTTGGTGCAGGAAACTTAATTTTCCCTCCGAATTTAGGTTTTTCTAGCGGACAGTTCTTCTGGCCAGCAATCTTTGGTTTTGTGATAACTGGCGTGGGATTACCTTTATTAGGCATCATTGTAGGGTCATTAGATGAGGATGGGTATAAAGGTGCATTAAAGAAGATTAATCCTACGTTCGGTGTCATCTTTTTAGTTGCAATTTACTTGACGATTGGACCGCTTTTTGCGATTCCTCGTACAGGTGCTACTTCTTACGAGATGGCAGTTGTGCCATTCTTAGATAAACCATCCGCAATGTCTTTATTTATTTTCACTTTAATTTTCTTTGGAATTACTTTATGGTTATCAATCAATCCGTCCAAGATGGTGGATAGAATTGGCTCCATATTAACACCATTACTGCTCGTTTCAATTATTGCATTAGTTATTAAAGGGTTTATGCTATTATCTGATGAATCTCCAGTAACAGCTGATAGTAATATCTATACTGGTAATACGCGTAGTTTCTTCACTGGATTTACAAATGGGTATAATACCATGGATGCTATCGCTGCAATTGCGTTCAGTGTAATCGTTATTTCTGCGATTAAAGGGAAAGGTATCACGAAGGAGACAGGTTTATTTAAACAGACTGCTTTTTCAGGAATTATAGCTGCGATTGCATTAGGATTTATCTATGTTTCATTGGGCTGGATAGGCAGTCGTTATCATTTAACACAAGATGAACTATCAAATATTTCGAATAACGAGCTAGATTTAGGAACTTATTTATTAACACATGTAGCTAACGCAACATATGGCACTTTCGGGAAACTATTGATTGGTGCTATCGTTTCACTTGCATGTTTAACGACAGCTACTGGTTTAGTTGTAGCTGTATCAGAATATTTTCATGAAATATTTCCAAAAATATCTTATAAAATGTATGCAGTTGTGTTTACCTTGTTTAGCTTAGTTTTAGCAAATCAAGGTTTGAGTTCAGTAATCGCGATGAGTGTTCCTGTCTTATTGGTACTATATCCAATTGCGATGACACTTTTACTAACAATGCTCTTAGCTAAGTTTATTCCGACACCGCAGCTTGCAATGCAGATTCCAATCTTTATCGTGACAATTATTGCAATCTTATCCGTACTACAAAGCCAGTTTCAGATTGCACCATTTATGGATCACTTACCGCTTAAAGGGGAATCGATGGAATGGTTATTATTTGCAATTGTAGGTTATGTGATTGGTCTTTTAATTGGTAAGGATAAAGAAAAAATTGTATATTCATAACAAAACCAGAGATTAATATCTCTGGTTTTGTTCTTGTTGAAGTTGTAGAAGCTGTGTTTTTAAATCCTGTTCCATCTTGCTGAGCTCTATTTCTGCATTGCGTCGTTTTTCCTTTCCTTCCGCCTGTATATGCATCGTTTCACGTATAGTATCTACTATATTTTGCTGTGTTATCTTTAAAGTTTCTAATTCAACGATGCCACGCTCGTTTTCTTCAGCAGTACGAATTGTATTCATCTTTAACATCTCTGAATTTTTGAGTAGGAGTTCATTCGTTGTATTTGTAACTTGCTGCTGCGCTTTAGAAGCCTTTTGCTGATGAAGCAGACTCATTGCAATAGCCATCTGATTCTTCCATAACGGAATACTTGTGAGAATTGAACTTTGAATCTTTTCGGCTAAAGTTTGGTTAACATCTTGTATCATACGAATTTGAGGCGCAGACTGCAGTGTAATTTGTCTGGATAGTTTAAGGTCATAGATTCTTTTATCGAGTCTGTTGACATAATGTCGCATATCATTAACTTCCTGAACAATCATCTGATCATTTGTGTGCAGCGCTTTTTGCTCAAGTTCAGGTAGAAGTTGATTATTAATTTCATCTCTCTTTTCTTCTGCTGCGATAATGAACATGTCAATCGCTTCAAAATATTCCTTATTCTGATCGTATAGCTGATCTAGCATATTGATATCACGCATTAATACATTCTTTGAATTATCAAGTTCCACTGAAATTCTATCAATCTGACTTGCGACAGATTGATATCTTGAAATAAGTTCATTTACAGATTTTGATACACGTTTAAATAATCGTTTCACCTTACTCTTATCGATATTCTGTATTTCATCTGGATCAACTTCTTTAAGCTTCTTCATAAGCTGATCTAGATTATTGCCGATAGAACCAATATCTTTTCCTTGAACCTCATCTAATATTTGGTGTGAGAACTGAGATAATTTTTGCTGTGCACCTGCGCCATAAAGTAAGAGCTTTTCATTATCTAATGGTACAATCTGATTTTTTATCTGATTGATTTGTTCACGTTTTTCAATAGACATCTCACTGTTATCAAAAGTCGTTGTAATATTATTTTGTTGTTCAGGAATTATTTCTTTCTGAATTTCGAAAGGGTTGCTTACGAGTTCGTCTGTTAAATTTTTATTGCTCATGGTTATTTCCTCTCTTCTTCATAGTGAACTGCATTTTTAAATTGAAGTGGGGCTTTCTCTTTATGCTCAATCTGTGATTGTTTGTCATCAAATAATTGTTTAGTTGTATAGTTATCTGCCAGATTAATTTCAACTCTCATTGTTTCATAACTCTCTTTGTTGAGTGCACGTAAATCGGCTTGTAATGTACGCTTTAGTTCATCTAACGTCAGTCTTGCATGATTTAACAGTTGCTGATCCTCTTTTGTTTTATGAGGCATTCTTGACAAATAAAGATATTCATTTAATAAATTGACCGTATTGTCGAGATGTGAGAAGAAAAAGCTATCCACATTAAAAAACTTTGATGGAGACTTCTGAACATTCTTAAAAATCACGCGTGCCAGTTTATTTATCTCATTAACATTTTTAAGTTCACTTAATGAGCGGACTTTCTTGTATTGAACTAATAGGTGTTTGATTTTTGGTTCTGCAATTTTTAACTGTTTCCTAACGTATTTATAATCATTTTTTGATAGGCCAATTTCTTTAAGATAAGTATGTGCTGCTTTTTGCTGTACAGGTAAAAACGTCATGATATAAGATCCAAACATTATTAAAGTATCAAGCCACATTTCAAATTGAAATATGTTCATGGAGATTATACCAGTTATAATCGCAACGGGTATAGCTAAAATTGCACCTAATATATAGGAGGTATTATATTTCATATAATCAATCCTTGTCATTTATTTAAGCGTTGTAAATCTATTGAATTGCTGAGGCGATATTTCTTCTGATGTATATGACTCCACCTTAGACATAGGAGATGCACCGCGTATTACAGCCTGTTCAAATTGTGACAAATTTTCATCGCCAGTCGCATAGATTTCTACATGCTCATCTACATTTTGAACAGTGCCGGTAATGTGATATTGTAGCGCTAGTCTTTCGGTAAAATATCGAAATCCAACGCCCTGGACTTTACCGAAAACTTTAATATGCAATGTTTTCATTAATGTCACCTCTTATTTATTATTATAAGTAAGAATGCAAAAAACTCCTAATAAATCGCATTGGTAATAGCATTTACTTGAACTTTTTTATGATGACATTCATAATGTGATGGAGAGGTGAATGCCATGTATGAAGTCGTTACTATTCGAGCAGAATATGAAGGATGGTGGCTTTTTGAAGATTTATGGGATTGTGTGACAGAACTTAATAGATTTAGTACGTTAAAAGACACAGAGATATATTATAGTGAGCAACTCAATAAGCTAAGAAAAAAATTTAAAAACGAGCTTATCGGAAAGCATAATATTCATGCATTCTATAATAACTGTGAACTGATTTACTGTGAAGACTGTGATGATGATATTCAAATCTTTCATAGTCTGATCGTCTTTAAAGATAAGCAGGTCGTCACGATGAAGCTTTAATGTTACAATAGATTAAAGATTGTAAAAAGTTAAAATATACAGTTTATTGTATTGCATATCTAAGTTGTGTATCTTATAATATTATATAACCAATAGGATTATTCCATATTACAAAGTAAATGTAAGAAGATGTATAAGAAATACACTGCACATGTTTATTTTGTAATATGTGAATAATCACATATTGAATTATATAGTGTGGAGGTTTCTTATTATGAAACAAGGTACAGTAAAATGGTTTAACGCAGAAAAAGGATTTGGATTCATCGAGATCGAAGGAGAAAATGATGTATTCGTACATTTCTCAGCGATCAATCAAGAAGGGTACAAATCATTAGAAGAAGGACAAGCAGTGGAATTCGAAGTTGTTGAAGGCGACCGTGGACCACAAGCTGCTAACGTTGTCAAATTATAATTTTAATGCAATAAATTATATATGAACGTTAATATTAACCCCCAACATTAGTTGGGGGTTAATATTTTTTAACTATAAAATATTATAATAATGTTATGTAAACTTTTATTTATATTTAAAAATCCCCAAAAATAAATAGGGGATTAAAGAACTTCGTTTGCAGTCAGATGTTCTAAAGATTGTCTTTTTATTACTTGTCGTACGTTATCTTTCGTGACAAATATTACTGCTGGCTTTAACATCTGGTTATAATTAGAACTCATACTATAATGATATGCACCTGTCGCTTTAACCACTAGCAAATCACCACGTTTAATTGATGAGGGGAGCATTATATTGCGCATAATAATGTCGCCAGATTCGCATAATTTACCAGCGACGGTTACTTCTTTATCGTGTATTTCATTACGATCTACAAGTAGTAGTTCGTATTTCGCATTATATAATGCTGTCCGTATGTGATCGCTCATCCCACCATCTATTGATACATAACAGTTTGTATCAGGAATATCTTTGACAGTACCAACCTCATAGACTGTAATACCAGCTTCACCAACGATTGAGCGCCCCGGTTCTAATGATATTTCTGGTACAGGATAGGAATGTTTCTTACATTCATTTATTAGTGTTTCAGTTATCCTCTTAATACCTTCTTCGATAGGGTAGCTGATATCTTCTGAAGTATATTTGATGCTGAAACCACCACCAATATTTAATATATCAATTTCAATTTTATGTTGTGTCAGCCAGTTTATGACAAGTTCAATCGTCTTGATTGTGCCCGTAGACTCAAATATTTGTGATCCAATGTGGAAATGAACGCCTTTGAATTCGATATGAGGTGCGGCTTCAATTTGTCTTACGCCTTTTATTGCTAGTCCATGTCTGATACTTAAACCAAATTTACTATCTTCCTGGCCAGTCTGAATAAATTCATGCGTATGAGCTTCAACGCCAGGATTAATGCGTAGTACTGCTTTTACAGTTTGTTCTAATGAACGCGCAATATCATTGATGCGTTCGATTTCATCAAGGCTATCGATAACAAAATATTCAACCCCTGACTCAATCGCGTATTTAATTTCTCGATCTGTTTTATTGTTTCCATGAAAATGGATCTGTGAAGGTGAAATTTTAGAATGTAGTGCTGTAAATAGTTCTCCTTCACTAACGACATCAAGTCCCATATGCTCTTCATTCATTAAATTAAATAACTGAACAGATGTAAATGCCTTAGAAGCATAAGAGATTGTGTAGTTTAATCCAGATGCTTTTAATGCACTATGAAATCTTCTGCATTGATTACGTATTTCATCCTCATCGTAGATAAATAGTGGGGTACCATATTCTTCAGTAATTTGTCGAATATTATGTCCGTTGATTGTAAGTTGATTATTGATATACGTTAATGTCATTGATATACTCCTTTTTTAATGAATGATGGTTCAGTGCACTGAGCTGTTCAGAATTTGCTCCGACACCTTTAAAAGTGAACGCATCGATTCTAATCTCGTTACTATATAATATTACTTCATCTCCAGCTTGCACTGTATCATCTACTTCTACAAACATATGACTCATCATCAAAGCGCGGATAGGATGACGTTTACCCTTGATGATGCAGTCATGCTTACTTCTCGTCCTCAATATGCCATCACCATAACCGATATCTACTACAGCAAGCTTCGTTTCTTTCTCTGCTGTAAAGGCGGAGCTGTATCCTGCAGATTCTCCCTTTGATATATTTCTTACTTGAATTACATTTGCACTAACAGTCAATGATTGGTGGGTAACAGATTCATCTAATGATGCATAGGGTCTGCTTCCATAAAGAATAATGCCAATTCTGACATGTGTATGATCATCAAATAGGCTATCTCTCATAAAGCTAGCGCTATTTTGACTATGGATCATTTCAAAAGCATGATACTCAGAAATCCATTTCAGTCCTTTTAACCAGGCTTCTTTTTCATTTTCGTATTCCGTAACATCAAATTCATCAGCATAACCGAAATGTGTCCATATCCCGTTAATATTCATCTGTAAGTGAACAGGTAACTGATTATTGTCATCAATTACAGCTTTCATTTCTTCAAATGTTTTAAATCCAGAGCGATGGAGAAGATTTTCATATTCGAGATGTACTGATATCCCACCTAATTCAGTCTGATACTTATGATAGAATGCTAGAGAAGGTAACGTCATTTGAATATTATATTGTCTTAAGTCGTTGAATTGAGTAACAGGATTCATCAAAAATATAGTAGCTTCGGGTGCTATTTTTCTTATGAGAATTGCTTCATTTAAATTCGTTGTACTAAAAGTTGTAATACCAGCTTGTAGAAATGCATCTATTGCAAATTCCAGTCCATAATGATAGGCATTGTTCTTTACGACGGCCATTACAGGAGTATTGCTCTTCACGGATTTCACATTTTCCACAAACTTAGTACGATCTACAGTCCATCGCGCAGTCATTTTGATTCCTCAAATCTGTTAAAAATTGCTTCCAGAACGTCAATCCCATATATCAGTGCTGATTCATCAAAGTTGAACGTCGACGTATGAAGCCCTGTAACAAACTGTTTATCTTCATTTCTGCACCCTAAAAATGCGAAGGTGCTGGGTATGACTTTTCCGTAGAAAGAGAAATCCTCTCCAAATAAATAAGGTTCTTCTTTTTCTATTCTATTGATTTTACTATCAATCAAAGCTTCGCTCATGAATGCATATGCTGACTCGTTATTTATCGTTGGAGGATACCCTTCCGCAAATTTAACTTCTATTGTACAACCGGTAATTAACTGAGCAGAGGTTGCAATATGATCCATCTGTTGTTTAATAACTGCTAGATTGTCCATATCGTATGTTCTGATTGTACCTTCTAAGTAACCATTGCTAGGCACTGTATTGATTGCTTCACCTGCATGTAATTTACCGATATGGATGATATTCGACTTTAAGCCTGGAAGATGATAATGCTGGATTTGAGAGAGTTGATTGAGTATCATCGTCAAGGCTTCAGCAGTTGAATGTCCTTGTTCTTTGTTGGCAACATGACTCGATGTGCCATTAATAAAGAAACGATATTCAGTTGCGCTGGCAGTTAATGCACCAGGTCTGCTTAATAATGTACCTTCATCGTTATCGGGCTGCATATGTAATCCGAATATATATGAAGGCTGAATTTCAAATTGATATGCATTCAGTAGATGATGAGCGCCAGCACCTGACTCTTCAGATGGCTGAAATATAAAGTAAACAGTTGAATTTAACGGTGTAATATCATGGCTTTGTTTAATGCGTCGTATTAATGCGAGTAGCATTGTCGTATGACCATCGTGTCCACAAGCATGCATCACTCCATCACGTAGAGAACGGTAGGGCACATCATTTTCTTCATGAATCGGCAGGGCATCGATATCTGCTCTAAAAGCAATTGAAGATGTTCCTGTACCCTTAATATAAGCAACACAACCAGTACCTAGGGGAGAATCATAAGCGATTCCCATTTTATCAAGTTCTGATTTGATTAATTCTGTTGTTTTGTATTCTTCAAATCCTAATTCTGGATACATATGCAATGTGCGTCTAATATGTGTAATATAATCTAATTCCATTGTTTCACCTCATAAAATTTAAAGCTAATTGTGACAAGCACAATTAGCTTCCTGCTATTTCTTTAACTGTCTTAATGCCTGTACAATCTCAATCTTACTGCCTTCTACTTCATGAGCTTGCTTAATTACTCTAGCAGGTGTCCCAGCTACTACACTACCAACAGGGACATCTTCAGTAACAATCGCTCCAGCTGCTACAACTGCACCTTTGCCGATACGTACACCTTCTAGTACAACGGCATTTGCTCCGATAAGTACATCGTCTTCTATGATCACTGGTTGTGCACTTGGAGGTTCAATTACGCCAGCAAGTACTGCACCTGCACCAACATGAACATTCTTACCAGTTGTTGCACGACCACCAAGCGTGGCATTCATATCAATCATTGTTCCTTCTCCCACGACAGCACCGATATTAATCGTTGCACCCATCATAATAACTGCATTATCATGAATGACTGCATGTTCACGAATGAAAGCTCCTGGTTCAATTCTAGCGTTAACTTTTGTCTGATCAATCAATGGAATTGCTGAGTTTCTTCTGTCATATTCAATTTCAACATCAGTCACAAGTGTTTTATTATTTTCGTAGAAATTTTCCCACTCTGACAGTTCAGTGAAAATTGTTTTTGATGTCTCGCATCCAAATACTTTCATAGTCTCCGGAAAAGTTACATCTGAAAAGTTTCCATTTAAATAAACTTTAACTGGTGTCTTTTTTTCTGACTCACTAATGTATTGTATGATTTCCTGTGCTGTAAATTCCTGCATTGTTATGCTCCTTTATTATAAATTTTCAAATGTGTAATAGCCTTTTTCTTTCTGAATTAATTTCTCTGCAACATCGATACTTCCATTGGCAAATATATCTTTGCTTAATGCCTGATGGGTAATCTGAATTGTTTCGTCATGTCCTGCAAATAATATTTCGTGTTCGCCGACAATCGTACCCCCACGTACAACACTGATACCAATATCATCCTTATTACGTGGGGTATGAACGTCTGTGCGATCATAAACGGGGTTTAATGAACGTTCTGAAGTAATTGCATCTAAAAGTTTAACGAGTGTCCCGCTTGGCGCATCAACCTTTTTATTATGATGACGTTCAATCAGTTCGATATCCATATTCGTTAACAACGGTACTGCATATTTAACAAGTTCAGTAAGTACATGGACACCGTAACTCATATTCGCACTGAAAAATACAGGAGAGTGCGCACTTTTTAATTTTAGCAGCTCGATAATCAATTCTTTCTCTCCTGTTGTAGCCATAACGATAGGGGTATCGACATCACTTTTTAATAATGGAATAGATAAGGCTGGATTAGAAAAGTCTATGATAACATCAGCTTCTGGAAGTGTTTCTAATTTGTCTGATGTATAGACAGGGTAGGGTGCTGACCTTTTTTTGCTTAATATTATACCTGCTATTTCATGTCCTCTATTCTCAGCTAGATGTGCCACACGTTGATTCATAGCTCCGTAACCATTTAAAATAATCTTCATGAAAGATCACTTCCTTTAGCAATACGATTATATACTTCAATCAGCTGTTTTGTATCTTGTTCTAACATCGGAACTAAAGGCAATCGTAATTCACCATTCGCATAACCGATATAAGTGACCAGTGCTTTGATCGGTATAGGATTGACGTCTACAGATAATGCATCTATGAGGGGCAGCACATTATTGAACTGATGCTCAGCTTGATTGCGATCAACCTGATATATTCGGTAAACATCACCGAACTCTGCTGGTATCACATTTGCAATAACTGAAATTACGCCGTCGCCACCCGCTTCATAAAATGGCAGGACACTATCATCATTACCACTATACAATGCGAAGTCATCAGAGACCGCAGATTTTAATGCTTTCATATAGTTCATATCACCTGTTGCGTCTTTTATACCGTATATATAAGGGTGTGCCGCTAAGGTTGCGACAGTTTCTGTTTCTATCGTCATATTGGTTCTGGAGGGTACATTATAGAGTAATACTGGCAATTCTACAGCATCTGCAATTGCGGTGAAATGGGCAATGAGGCCACGCTGACTTGTTTTATTATAGTAAGGCGTAATCAGCATGATACCATCAACTCCTAAAGTTTTGACCTTTAATGAATGATCTATTGATGCCTGCGTATTATTTGTTCCGGTACCAGCAATTACAGGAACTCTGCCATGTGCAACGCGTACTGCTATTTCAATAGTTTTAAGTTTTTCATCTTCTGTTAATGTAGAACCTTCACCCGTTGTCCCATTAATTATTAATGCTTCAACATTATTATTGATAAGAAAATTTAAATGTTCTTCGAATAATCTGTAATCTATCGTTTGTCCATTAAATGGAGTAGTTACTGCAACACCTGTTCCTTTAAAGTGTACGTTCATAATTTCACTCCTTATCGATTTAATTGATGCGTATGAATCTGTCCTAGAATTTGAACCGCATTCAGTGCTGCGCCTTTTAGAAGGTTATCGGCAGTACACCAGATATGGAAGGAATTCTCTAATGAGTCATCTCTTCTGATTCGTCCTACATAAACATGATCAGTTCCTGTCGCTGTAATCGCCATCGGGTATTCATTGTCCTGTGGATTATCTATAAGCACGACTGAATCGTCATTTTCGAAGAGCTGTTTTATCTCTTCAACTGTAGCTTCTTTATCAAGTGTGACATTGATTGCAACTGAATGGCTATCCTGAACTGGGATTCTGACACAAGTTGCTGTCACCTTTACATCTTGTAATCCAAGAATCTTCTTCGTCTCATCAATCATCTTCTGTTCTTCTTTTGTGTATCCACTGTCTAAGAATACATCGATATGAGGTAAAGCATTGTTATAGATAGGGTGGGGATAGTTTGTCGGTGCAATCCCTTGTGCGCCATTTTTAAGATCATTGATGCCTGCGACACCGCTTCCTGACACTGCTTGATAAGTTGTGTAGGCGACGCGTCTAATACCATATTTATCTTGCAGTGGTTTAAGAGGTACGACAGACTGAATCGTAGAACAGTTCGGATTAGCGATAATTTTACGTTTAAGTTTAGGTGAATTGACTTCAGGAACAATGAGGTCGATATCCTCATGCATTCTAAAAGCACTTGAATTATCTATTACGATGCTCCCTGCTGATTCAAAGATAGGTGAAAAACGTTCACTTGTAGCACCGCCTGCACTCATAAGCACAAAATCAAATTTCTGGTCTGCTTCTTCTTCAGTCAAAGCTCTTACTGTATAAGTCTTGCCTTGATATTCCATAGATTTACCGGCTGAACGCGGTGAGGAATATAATACGAGTTCATTAAATGGAATCTGCTTTCTTTCTAAAACTTCAAGCATTTTTTGTCCGACTAAACCTGTAGCACCTACAACTGCAATTTTATACATAATTGACTCTCCTTAATTTTATATATTAAATACTTTACATAATGACTGTACTGCATGTTCACCGTTTTCTTTATCTATAACATATGAAATTGATATTTCACTTGTTGTTACCTGATAGAAGGGGATTTCATTATGAATCAATGATTTAAATACCTTTGATGCAACGCCGCTCATATCTCTCATACCTGAACCGATAACAGAAAGCTTTGCATACGTTGAACGCGACTGATGGCTGATAGCCGGGTAGTTTGTACTTAATCTATTAAAAATACGTTCAATCTGTAACTTATCTGTGTCTTTCATTGTGAATGAAATTTGAAGGCCATCTAAGTTTACGATTTGAGATATCATATCGATATTGACTTCTTCTTGTTCTAATTCATCAAATAATTGATTTAATAATTTCGTATCATTCATCGGGTAGCTTAGTGTCACATACTCCATATCGTTATCTAAGGCGACACCAGTCACTGCTTTTTTCTCGAGTATTTGGTCTTTTGGCATAATCCAGGTTCCTCTCTCATTCGATAAAGTTTTTCCGAGATAAATCGGAATATTATAGTTTCTAGCAATTTCAACACTTCTTGTCTCAAGTACTCCAGATCCGAGAGAGGAGAGTTCCATCATCTCTTCAAAGCTTAATTCATCTATATGTCTTGTCTCAGGATAGATACGTGGGTCTGTTCCAAAGACACCTGTAACGTCTGTATAAATTTCACAAGGAGCACTTAACGCTGCTGCTAGTGCTACCGCCGTAGTATCACTACCACCACGGCCGAGCGTAGTAATTTCATCCTGTTCATTTATACCTTGAAACCCTGCGATAATGATAACATCATGTGATTTGAAATTTTCAATGAGCTTCTGATCATTAATTTCAGTAATCTTACTTTTAAGATAATGTCCTTTCGTGCGAATGCCCGCCTGACTACCGGTCATCGCAATAGATGCAACGTGTAGATCATGCAATATAATCGATAAGTAAGAGATGGTCTGCTGTTCTCCAGTAGTAAGCAGCATCGCTAATGCACTTTCTTTCGGTGTACTAGAGATTGAACTGACATTTCTCACAAGGTCATCTGTAGTTTTTCCCATTGCAGAAACGACGACAACTAGTTTTTCATTATTTTCTGTGCGTTCCTTTAAGTAATTAGCGACTGTGCTAATCTTATCGAAATCACTAACTGATGTACCTCCAAACTTTAATATACGAATGTTTGATTGAGTTATTTGATTATGCAATTAAAATCCCCCTATGGCATCTGCAACAAAAAAACAAGCCCGGATATGCTCCGGGCTTGTTAACGTTTATATACAAGCGATGCACTCCATTATAGTAATATAATGACAGATTCCTAGCTCTTAACCTGTGAATCCAACACTATGTATGCTGCAACATAATATAGCGTTTCGGCATCGCACCCTTTCCATAACTTATTGCAGTAGGGTAGTTATGTACTCATGATTGATGCGCCTCATCTGTTTCTTTATTAAGTTATGAATATAATCATACAAAAAGTATTCTGAATTGTAAAGTATTTTTAGAAAATTATTTTAATACGCCTTGTTCCTTTAAGTATTCTTCATAAGTGATCTCTTTTGATAGACCACCAGTTACATTTAAGTCGATGACACGGTTAGCGATAGTATTGATGAATTCAAAGTCATGTGAAGTAAAGATGATTGAGCCTTTAAATGCTTTAAGGCCATCATTTACTGCAGTGATACTTTCTAAGTCGAGGTGGTTTGTTGGTTCATCTAATAATAATACGTTTGCACTAGACAACATCATCTTACTTAACATACAACGTACTTTCTCTCCACCTGATAATACGGTTGCTTTCTTGCGAACTTCTTCACCTGAGAAAAGCATACGTCCTAGGAAACCACGTAAGAATGTTTCAGTTTGTTCTTCTGGTGGAGCATACTGACGTAACCATTCTACAAGGTCAATGTTTTTGCCATCAAAGTATTCAGAGTTATCTTTTGGTAAATACGTCTGACTTGTAGTGACACCCCATTTATAAGTACCTTCATCAGGCTCCATTTCTCCGGCCAAGATTTTTAGTAATGTTGTCTTAGCAATCTCTGAATCACCGACAAGCACAGCTTTATCATTTGGATTCATTGTGAATGAAATGTTATCTAAGACCTTAACGCCATCAATTGATTTTGATAATCCTTGCACTTGAAGCAGCTCATTACCGATTTCGCGTTCAGGTTTAAAGTTAACGAATGGGTACTTACGACTTGATGGCTGGATGTCGTCAAGTTCAATTTTTTCAAGCATCTTCTTACGGCTCGTTGCTTGCTTAGATTTTGATGCGTTTGCTGAGAAACGTGCAACGAAATCTTGAAGTTCTTTAATTTTTTCTTCTTTCTTCTTGTTTGAATCCTGTAACATTTGCTGTGCAAGTTCACTCGACTGATACCAGAAGTCATAGTTACCAACATAGATCTTAATCTTACCGTAGTCAAGATCAGCAATATGCGTACATACGTTGTTCAAGAAGTGACGGTCATGGGATACTACGATCACAGTGTTCTCAAAGTTGATTAAAAATTCTTCTAACCAGCTGATGGCAGGGATATCAAGCCCGTTCGTCGGCTCATCCAGTAATAATACATCAGGTTCACCAAATAGTGCCTGTGCTAAGAGCACTTTGATCTTCTGATTGTTTTCAAGCTCTGACATTTTCTTTTCGTGCAGATCGTCTTTAATACCGAGTCCAGAGAGTAATACTTGTGCATCACTTTCTGCAGTCCAGCCTCCCATTTCACCAAATTCGCCTTCAAGTTCAGCTGCGCGCATACCATCTTCATCCGAAAAGTCAGGTTTCATGTAGATTTCATCTTTTTCCTTCATTACAGTCCATAATCTTTCGTTCCCACGAAGTACGACGTCTAATACGCGTTCCTCTTCATAAGCAAAGTGATCCTGTTTTAAAACAGATAAACGCTCATCTTTTCCTAATGAAACGTGGCCTGTCTGTGAATCAATTTCACCAGATAGGATTTTTAAAAAAGTTGATTTTCCGGCACCATTTGCACCGATTAATCCATAACAGTTGCCTGGAGTAAATTTAATGTTTACATCCTCGAATAACTTTCTATCGCCGAAACGTAAACTTACATTAGATACTTGTAACATGTATGATCTCCTTTATAATTATTTCGCGTAAATTATACCATATTTGGATAACAAATTTGCATTCCATATTCAATAATAGCATGCTTTCCGGTACATTTATACATTAACAGACTATATTTTAATTATGTGTTATAATAAGTAATTGATAAAGGCAGAGCCTTAAAGGAGAGACATATGGAACAAAAACAATTATCAGGAAGTATCGACTTCCTTCGTGTAGACCGTTTAGAAGGATCTACTTATTATTTATTAGGACCAAACAGCGAAGAAGTAAAGCTCAATGCATCTGAAGTATTAGAGGGTGATGAGCTAGAAATCGGCGAAGATTATTCATTTTTCGTTTACCCAGGTCGTACTGGTGATCTATTTGCAACACAAAATATACCTGATATCTCAACAGATCGTTATGATTGGGTGAAGGTTATCAAAAAAGACCGCGATGGTGTAACCGTAGATATCGGTATACCGCGTGAGATCATCATCCCTTGGGAAGATCTTCCCAAATTAAAAGAAGTGTGGCCTGAGGCAGGAGATGAAGTATTTGCATGTTTACGCGTTGACCGAAATGATCAGTTATATGGTCGTCTTGCAAGTGAAACGATTGTAGATACGATGTATACAGCGGCGCCTGAAACATTACTTCATACAACGATTACAGCACATCCTTATCGACTCTTACGTGTCGGCACATTTTTACTATCAAAAGAAGGGTATAAAATCTTCGTACATGAATCAGAACGACGTAGCGAACCACGTCTTGGTGAAGCTGTAGAAGTACGTATCATTGGTCATAAAGAAGATGGGATATTAAACGGCTCATTTTTACCACTTGCGCATGAACGTATGGATGATGATTCTGAAATGATCTTAACGATGCTGAATGAGTATGGCGGGGAGCTTCCGTTTTCTGACAAATCAGATCCTGAAGCGATTAAAGAAGTATTTAATATGAGCAAAGGTAGCTTTAAACGCGCAATCGGCAGATTATACAAGAATAAGCGCATTACTATTGAACCCGATAAAATTAAATTAAATCAATAAAAAAACGGCTGATTCAGCCGTTTTTTTATTTTTATTGTAATGACCATCCCTGGTCATTGTGATAAATCATTAATTTACTCATACCACCGTCAATCGTAATGTTTTCGCCTGTTATAAATGCTGCTTCTTCTGAACATAGAAATTTGGCCATTTCCGCAATATCTTCAGGTTTACCAACACGACCTGCAGGGTGCTGGTACGCATTTGCACCTTTATAGATTGTATTTGTAGTGTCAATCCACCCCGGACTGACAGCATTTACACGCGCAATGCCGCTTAAACTCACTGCCAGTGCATGGGTAAGCGCATGAATACCGCCTTTTGCTGCGCTGTAACTTTCAGTCTGAGCTTGACTCATCGCTGCACGAGTAGAGCTGATATTTACAATTGACGCACCTTCACTTAGATGAGGTTTCAATAACTTCACAAGATAGAATGGGGCAGTTACACCGACTGAAAGCGCATGTTGAAATTCTTCATATGTACAATCATCAATACCTTTCATAGCTGGTAATGCGTTATTAATAATAATATCTACTTTTTGGTAGTGTGTTATTACTTTCGACACAAATGCTTCCAGTACCTTCTCATCAGCGATATCACCGTGATAAAAACTGCCTTCCTGTATATCGATACCACATACAATTGCGCCAATTTTTTCAAAACTTTCTTTAATACATTTACCGATACCACTCTGATCACCAGTAATGACAACTACTTTTTGTTTAGACATTACACATCAGTCCTTTATTAATTCTCAATTTCTTCTGTTAGCTTTTCAAGTTCATCAACGAGACTTCCGATATAAGCAATCGTTTCTTTAAGTGGGGCATCCGTAGTTAAATCAATATTGACCATTTTGGCAAGTTCTACAGGAGCTTTAGAGCCACCAGCCTTTAATACTTCAGTCCAAGCTTCTACAGCAGGTTGTCCTTCTTCTAATATTCGTTTAGACATAAGTGTCGCAATCGTTAGACCTGCAGAATACGTATACGGATATAACCCCATATAATAGTGAGGTTGACGCATCCATGTCAGTTCCGCACCTTCAGTAATTTCCACAGCATCTCCCCAGAAATCTGAAATGACGTTACGCTTTATTTCATTAAGAAGTGGGGCAGTAAGCGATTCACCTGCATCTACGCGATTATAGACTTCACGTTGATATGCCGCTTCTAACAAGTGTGTCACAAAATTGTGATAGTACGTTCTAGAGATAATCGATGCAATCACCCAGCGTTTAAACTTAGGATCATCCGATTCTTTTAATAAGTAATTTGCCATAAGCATTTCATTCATCGTACTTGGTGCTTCTACAAAATACAGCGAGCAGTTAGCATCAAATATATTCTGATTATTATTCGCATAGTTAAAATGACCAGCATGTCCTAATTCATGTGCTAACACAAATACTTCAGTCATTTTAGACGTCCATGAAATTAAGATAAACGGATTCGTAGCATATGGACTTGCACAAAAAGCGCCAGTAGATTTCCCTTTATTCTGTACAAAATCAATATAGCGTTTGTCATAAGAATCGTTCACGAGCTGCATATATTCTTCACCCATTACAGAAAGTGCTTTCTTAATGTAATCACGTGATTCTTCTACTGTAATATCTGGTTCAGATGACTCATCCAATGAAATTTTTAAGTCTTCAAATTTCATTGTTTCAAGTTTATTTGCTTTTTGTATCAGTTTTGCATAACGACGCATATGTGGAGCAAGTTCTTTCGTTATTAAATCAATTTGGCGATTGTATAGATCACGTGACACTTCCTGATCATGTAACAGGAAGTCAATGACTGAATCATATCCTCTTAATTCAGATTCAATCTTTTCCTGCTGCACTTGTGTATCATAAGTCTTTGCTGTAGTGTGTTCGTACCTTCTCAAAGTATCAGAGAAAGCTTTAAAGGCGTTGCGTCTAACTTCTGTATCATTATCAACTTCTAGTTCACCTTCGAACGAAACATAACTCATCGGTATCGTCTTACCGTGTGCTTCAAATGTACCGAAATCGATATCCTGCATTTTAGTCGTATCATATAAATTATAAGGAGCATTAAACACTGGAGAGAACGATGCTAAAGCCTTTTCAACCTCTGGATGTAATTCATATGGTTTCGCTTTAATTAATTTTTCAAAGAAACGACTATATGGCAGGGTATCTTTCAAAGTTATAAGCGCTGATTCTTCTTTTGCTATAAGTTCCGAATTTAAAAATGTAAGCTCGCTTGCAATCTTACCGTAACTTGAAGAAAATTTGCTATATAGTTTTCCGGCATCAGGATTTGTCTGATCTGTACTGAACTGCAAGTTTGCATAATTTCCTAAAGTATCTAATGCGATATTAAGCTCTGCATATGTATCTAACGCTTCATGGATTATGTCTGCGTTGTTTAAATTACCTTTATATTTCTTGTTGAATTCACGTGCATTTTCTACTGCTTGTTCTAACGCTTGATAAAACGAAGCATCATCTTTAAATAGGGGAGATAAATCCCATGTTTCTGATACATTAACTTCACTTCTTGATGGTAATCCCATAAATCATCTTCCTTTCATTTTTAAATTAACACTCTCATTGTACTACTATTCTAATAATTTAGAAAGTTCGTTTATTTATGATTTTATGTTATATTTAGCGACAAATTGGATATAATACTAAAAGTATTAAATAAATGATAAAGGAGTGACTGGATGTTTATAGTAGGAGATATTAGTTTTTATGAAATCCCAAACTTTTTATTGATTTCAATTGTAGGAATGGTTGTTATTTCAATACTATTTGGATTGTTGATGGGAAGATTTATTTTCGCACCGGTTCTAACGTTTTTAGCTTTAGCGATTGCTGCGTTTATTTTACCTAATTTTTATGCCATCAAATATCAGCCCTTGTTAGGATATGCTGTATTTCTGTCTGTGATTGCATTAATTTTAAGCATCATTTTCTGGTATGTGACACGCGATCATAGAAAAGCAAAACGCATGAAACAACAAGCATTAGATGAACAGAAACGTTATGATGATATACAGAATCGATCAGAGATGGAATCTATAAAACGTCATGAAAAAGAGCATTAAACCAGAACGAGTAGGTTCTGGTTTGTTTCTAATCTATAACTTCTGATAATATATATTATGTAAACTAAAATATATAAAAAAGTAATCACTTAAAGTGATTACTTTTTTATACGTTGTTTTATTTGTGCAGCTTTAGTACGCGCATTTGTTAATAGCTGATATGCATTGTATCTAGTTTTATTGATTGGTTTTATAAAGTCACCGACGAGCTCCTCAATCTGTGCGTTAAACCCACGTTTAAAACGATATACACCATAATCTTCGCTGTCTTCAGTGAAATCTCCGGACACACCATAAAAATTATAACGGTCATAGCCATGGTCCAGACAATAATTGATCATATACCAATGCATTGCATATGGACCCATGAACTTGTTATATTTTGTGCTTGAACCCCCTGAGTAATAATTCACTTCATAATGATTCTGGAAGAACATGCCCGCTGCCAGATTTAGTATTTGCCCATCTGTTTTTCGCAATTCGCTTATTTCAAGCAGCTCTTGTTTTATGTGATCGATATCACGATCTTTCTGCGCAATTTTCGTCAGTTGCTTTTCGCTCTTATTTTCATTTGCCATCATCTGATCTCGTGAAGTTTCTGCTTGTGTAAGTTCTTCGGAAAGTTGCTGCATATATTCATCTAAGTCTATATACGCTAATGGTAGTAGTATATTTTCTCCATATGTATCATTGAATCCTTGCATATAGTCATCCGGTCTTGATATAAATCCGGTTCTCTCTTCAGTTTCTCGATAGAGATCAAGAAATAGATTCAGTTCATCCTTATGCAGCATTCGTACTTTTACACCATATTTTTGTGCTTTCTTGATATTGCGCTTTCTTTGGGAATCAAATTGTTTCATCAGAGATTGCGGGGTCTCTCCATGCAAATACATGACGCTCATCCAGCGTACTTGTTCATCTGGTGAGTATCCTCTTTTGAATCCTTTATGCTGATAGCCAAGCTGTTTGAGCTGATGAATAATCTCATCGTTCGCAGCATCATCCTTTTCATTGACATCCTTGTCATAACGTTTGTATATCCAATAAGGATCAATCTTTACGAATACTGCCTGATGACGTCTCAAGTAATGGTCAAGACCTCTGAAGAAGAAGTCAACCAGTTTCGAATCATGGAAGTCCATCACAGGTCCCCTATTAGAATAGTACTGATAACCTCCAAGCATCGGAATCTTCGAGAAGAGACTTGCAGCGATGACGCGTTCTCCTTCTTTTACACCAAGCAATACAACGGGATAACCTTTTTGTTCACGATTTTCTATATTCTCCTTCATTTGAAAATAATGACTCATCGCCTCAGTTTTCCACATATATTGGTCATATTCCTCAACGGTTAATTCTGTAAACTTCATAGATACTGCCTCCAGTAATACTTATTTCTTGATTCGTTTGTATATATTATAGACACCTTTATTGACAGGGAGTTCAAAATCACCGATATACTCAACGACATCGGCATTATAACCTTTTTTAAATTTAATAACACCCGCGTCAGGTGCATCCTCATTGAAGATACCGCTAATGCCATAGAAATTATATTTGTCGATGCCATGATCTATAGCATAGTTGATCATGTGCCACTGAATTGCATAACTTCCAGAGAAATGTCTGAATTCATTCGAAGACCCTCCGGCATAATAAACTACTTCATGTGGATTTATAAAGTAAAACGCAGCAGCAATCGGTAATGTGTCACCATGATTTTCTTTCAGTTGCTGTGCTTCTTTCAGTTTCTCTAAAAGTGCTTGTTTTTGTCTTTCGTTATCCGCTAACTTATTTTGTGCCTTTTTATTTTCTGGTTTACTCTCGATATCAGCTTTGGCTTTGTCTATTGCACGTTCTATTTCTGTAAGCTCTGCTTCTAGCTCGGGAATATAAGTATTAAAGTCAATATAGGCAAGCGGCATCTTCACACGATCTCCAAATTTTTCTAATCTTGAGATATAATATTCATCTCCACGATCTTCGAAATCCTTCTTGTCACTTGTATCCTGCATAAATGAACGGAAAATATGGAGCTCGTCTTTTTCCAGATATCTTACTTTAATACCATTTTTAATGACCTTCTTAGTATTACGCTTCCTAAGACTATCCATATCCTTTATGAGCTGTTCCTTCGTTTTATCTTTTAGGTCCAGGACTGAATGCCATCTGATTTGGTGTATCGGGTGAAATCCAGTTGTAAACCCATCATGCTTGAAACCAAGGGATTTCAATGTTTCAAAAATATCATCTGTCTTATATGTTTCGATGATGTCCCCATCGTGATTACGTAACTGGTATGGTACGTAAGGGTCTATTCTTAAATTTAACGCTTTATGCTGTTTCATATACTTCTTAAGTTCATTAAAGAAGAACGTTACGAGTTCCCTATTGTGATAATCCATGACAGGACCACGGTTTGAATAGAAATATTTGAAGATTTTCATTATAGGAACTGATGTAAATAGACCTGCTGCTATGATTTCATTATTCTCATCTTTCACACCGAGCAGATGTGTCTCTATACCTTCTGAGATCTTCAGATCATAGTTTACAGCCATCTGTGTAAAATGACTTGGATGCTGGTCTGTGAAAGCACTGAATGCTTCACGTGTAAGTGTTGTAAATTTCATTTGTTTTCTCCTTCTTTTATCATCTCAAGCATCATATTAACATATTCATACCGTAAAAATCATTTATAATTATAGTTCGGCTCCTTATAAGGCTATTACTTCAATCTTTAATGCACTATCTTTGTGATTTTACGTTGCTCATGATAAAATTCGGTTATATAGCCGGAATTTTAAAAATTCGGTTATATAACCGAATTTTGGAGGGATATTATGCTTTCTATATTTATTATGGACGTTTCAAATAGTACACAGCTGAATAATACAGATGACATCAGTAAAGCTCTCGAAGGGATGACAGAAAGTATCGAACAATGGACGCAATCCCTTAACTTCAGCTATATTAATTACAGAATGGGCGATGAACTTTTTTTTGTTAGTGATTGTACACATGCGACACTATTGATATCGTACTATATTAAACTGTTATGGCCCTATAAATCTCAGCCAGTAAAATTTGGTATTGCAGCAGGCAATGAGGAGGTTCCTAAACGGCATATTGAACACTGGAACAGTAAGCTGACAAAAGCAGCACGTAATAATCTAGATCGCATTAAGAAATCAGATATCAGTGATTTTTATGTTACGATTGAAGCGGCAGATATGTCGCTTTATAATGATGTCTTATTCCCTTATCTTACTGAAATTGTCCAAAATCATTCTCTGTTACAGCAAGCGATCTTCCAGCAGTCGCTCTATATCGATACACAAAAAGAAATTGCTCAGCTGAACAACAAGAGCGTTTCCACTATTTCAGAACATCTGAATAAAGCGCATTACAAGCAGCTCGGACTAATCAAGAAACATTTAACATTTTCTGATGCACAATGCACTATTGAACCTTCAATCATCCAGTCGTTACAAGGAGGTTTAACATGGCTCTAAAAATAATCATCATGCTGATAGGTACACTCTTCTACCTGCTATCAGGCCCAGTCGTTAAACGTATTTTAACTTTTATGAGCGCGAGTGAAATGAAGACATCCGATAACATCGGATTACTTATAGGCTATATAGAAAGAATGCTGGTTATTTTATTTTTTATACTCGGCGAATATACAGCAATCGGGCTTGTAATAGCAAGCAAATCAATATTACGGTTTAATGATCTTAAAGATGATGGTACGCATCATAATCCTGATAAAATCGATAAAAAAAGTGAATATATTTTACTTGGGACGATGCTAAGTCTCCTTATAGGCATCATTAACGGTATCATTTTCAAGCTTGTCTTTATATAATAAAAACCGCACAAGAGTGCGGTTTTTATTATAGTACTTTTACAAATGCTTCTGCAACATCTGTACTGGACTGAGGGTTCTGTCCAGTTACAAACTTACCATCCGTTACGACATTTGATTCAAATGCCTTACCTTTCACAAATCTTGCACCGTTTGTTTCGAGTTCAGTTTGTAAAGCGAACGGAACGTTGTTGTCCAAGTTCATCTGTTGTTCCTCTTCGTTTGTGAATCCAGTTAGTTTGACGCCATCGATCAATGAACTGCCATCTTTTAGTTTAGCCCCTATAAATGCGCTTGGACCATGACAAACTGAACCGATAACGCGATTATCATCTTTATAGAACGCCAATATATTCTGTAAATCAGGATCTCCTGGTAGATCGTACATTGTACCATGGCCTCCTGGTATGAATATGCCGTCATAGTTTTCAAATACGATATCTCTTAATTTCAATGTTTTCCCTAGTTTTTGTACGACATCCTGGAATTTCTTCGTTTCGTCGTTCTGAGTGGAATTGGGATCAAGTGGTACAGCACCACCTTGAATCGAAGCGAAATCTACTTCAATATTATTGCGTTGGAATACTTTGTAAGGCTCTGCAGCCTCACCGAGCCAAAGACCTGTTGGTGTGCCATCGTTCAAAGTGTCGTGATTCGTTAAAACCATTAGAACTTTCTTCGCCATAATAAACACTCCCTTTCTTTGTTATAAATACATTATAACGAAGAAAGGGAGTGAATAAAAACATTTAACTTAAAGTACAGGACTCATAACATAATGATAGATAAGTTTTTCTGTGTTCAGTAGCGAATCTTTATGTGTACGTTCCATCGCATGGCTAGATTCAATACCCGCTCCAAATAGACCATGTTTAACATCGTGACCAGCACTCATTGCAGCACTTGCATCACTACCGTAATATGGATAAATATCTACTTTGTAATCAATATTATTGTCTTTGCAAAGATTTACTAAATGTTGTTTCAATTGATAGTGATATGGGCCTGAGCTATCTTTTGCACAGATGGATACCGTATATTCATCAGATGCCTGCCCATCACCTAACGCCCCCATATCAACAGCGATATATTCTACAACTTGTTCCGGAACATTAGAGTTACCACCATAACCGATCTCTTCATTATTCGAGAAATAGAAATGTGTCGTATGCGGCAGTTCAATATTTTCAGCTTTTAAATGACGTAACAACTGAATCAGCATCGCAGCGCTTGCCTTATCGTCTAGATGACGCGATTTTATAAATCCGGATTCAGTAATCTCGCATCTTGGATTAAACGTAATAAAATCTCCGACACTGATACCTAACTGTTCAGTATCTTCCTGAGACTTCACGATTTCATCAATACGCACTTCCATATGATCCTCATCACGTTTGATATCACCTGCGTTACGATAAACATGGACACTTGTCTCATGGAGACAGATCGTTCCTGTATACACTTTATCATTCGCATGGATTTCACAGTACTCCCCTTCAACAGCATTCCACCTGAAACCACCCACCATTGATAAACGTAAGCGGCCGCTCGGTAGAATCTCTTTAACCATCGCACCTAACGTATCAACATGCGCTGTTAAATATTTATGACGTGTATCATCTTTTCCAGGTACAGTAACTAATACCCCACCTTTATTAGTCTGCTGTACATTGTAACCAACCGCTTCTAACGTTTCAGTCACATAGGCAATTGCTTTAAACGCAAAACCTGACGGACCTGGAATATTTACTAAACGCTCAATCTCTTGCATCGTGCTATTAACATCTGGATACATTTTCATTCTCCTTTTCAAATTTACTGATAATTTAATCTTATCTGATAATGAGAGGGAGTACAATGGTTGATAAGAAAAATACAAAAACTTTCAGTTAACTGAAAGTTTATTAAATTTTCTAAGGAATTATCAGTCTACTGAAAGTTTTTATATCTATGTAATATTAATTCTTTTTCATTTTAAACAAGCTATTCATCATGAGCATTGCCCCTATTGTAACAATCACAAACACAACTACACTCATCGCATATGGATTTAAATATGTTCCGAGGATTAAAGACCCATTAGATAATAGCTGTGCGCCACTAAACGTGAATGAACTGAATGTATTATAGGTACCTCGTTTTTCTTTTGGTATTAGTGTCAGCATTTCAGCACTTTTAATCGGCGCAAAAATCATTTCACCAAATGTAGCAATAAGTATGGCTATGATAATCAGCCACCACATATTTGCTGAAGTGAGCACAGCATATCCTATTGCGTACATCAATAGCCCAAATCCTAGGATTCTACTTACTTTAAATTTATCTAACCATTTACCAATTAGTAAAGAGAATGAAACAACGGTAATTGTATTAACGAGGTTAATGATTGTAAACATTCGAATACCGGTAATTTCAAAGTTGAATAAGTAAATCGTTTCAAAGTTCTTATGAAGCCTTACAGCAACGTAAGTACTTGTCATGAGCTCCACAGTTGCAATGAACATCGTACCGATTACCATCAATACGAATCGTTTATCTTTAACGACAGTCTGATAGGCAATGAACAGGTCTACAAAGACATTATTATGTTCTTTTTTACGGATAAAGCTGTTTGTTTCTTCAATATATTTCATATATAAGAAACTTAATATAAGTGCCACCATCGCTGAAGCAAAGAATAGCCAGCTTTTATGTTCGCTATAGAATAGCCCACCCAGGAGTGCTCCGATTGCCAGTGATAAATTTATTAGCCAGTAATCCATACGATATAATAATTTCTTATTTTCATCTGTTGCTGAATCCTGTACAAGTGCACTCATAGAAGGTCTGCGAAATGCACTAAATATGGTAAAGAGTATAAATGTCGTCATAAATAGATAAATCCATGAGTTGACAACGGTTAGCCACATAAATATTAGCGATAATGCTTCTGTGAATGAACCAAATATCAGTATCTTCTTTCTCGGAAATTGGTCGACTAAGTAACCTCCCCAAATATTACTGATAAACTGGACAAAGACGATTGATGCTAAAAACAATCCAGCGATTCTTGCATTCAGCTGATCAGTTAAATAAAGTGCAATAAATGGTAGTGTCGCACTATAAGTACAGCGATTGACAAATGAACCCCACAATCTGAGTTGGATATTAATCGGTAAATCACGAACTTTCATTTTCATTCCCCCTAACTTTCTACATATGATAAAGTAGACTTAATGATTAAAAAATGGACAATATTTTATTTTAGTCCACTTTTAGGAGGAGCTATGGAGCGATTATTACTGTCATTCTATAATTTAAAGATTACAGCATTTCATCAATCGTCTGTCAGTGAACAGTTAAAGGTGAGTCAGAAGCATTTATCCAGAAGTTTAAAAAGATGGCAGGATAGTGGTTATCTAACTTTTAAGAGTGCACGTGGTCGCGGGAATAAATCAACGGTTCAATGGTTCGTGGATATCGATACATTATATTTCAATAAGGTGAATGCAATGCTAACGCGACATCAATTGTCAGATGCTATTCAATATTTAACGTGGGACTGGTCTATTCATCATAAACAGATGCTGATTACGAAAGCGAATCAATTACTTGGGGTATCTACAGCTGATGCAGATAAATTAGTCGTTAAGAAGCGCTACGCCCCACTCTATTCTCATCCTTTAGAAGTGGTTGATATCAATAGCTCAAATATATTAAGTAATATTTATGACACGTTAATCGCATATGATAGACATTCGAATCAATATCATTATAAGATAGCACAGCATATCGATTTCTATGATGATTATGCAGTGATATATTTACGGAAGAATGTTTACTTTCATGATGGTACTCAAGTAACTGCTGAAGATATTAAACGATGTCTGAGTCATGCGATAGCGTATCAGGAGACGAAAGTGCTATTAAATCCAATTGTGTCAATTGAAGTGATTAATAAACTTACAGTTAAAGTATATTATCACGATTTTCCATATTTCAAAGACGTATTATGTAAGTTAAATCTTGCAATCTATAAGCAGGATAAGCAGCAAATTATCGGTACTGGACCATTTTATATCGCAATGAATAATGAATTTCAAACGACTTTAAAATCATTTGATCAGTATTATGGCTATCAATCATATATTGATGAAGTGGAATTAATATATATACCGAAGCTTAAAGAAAGTAACTTTACGTTAAGTGATAGTGATACGTTCCAGCATATCGAAGTAACGGATGGTTTTTATTATGTCCTGTCACTCGCACAAAATAAGCTATCAGATATACAGAAAGCAACTGTGCATTACTTATTTCAGCAGTCCGTTCATCAAGTTACAGATATACACACAAGTAAAGGAACCCCTTATATTCTGAAAGATCAGCCACTTTCGCTTAAATCACTAAATAAATTAGAAGATCATTTCTCTATAACAATGGTCTATCCGAGCTATATCGAAAAAAAGATGCTCCAGTATAAAAGGTATTTAAAGCAATACAATATAGAAACGGTATTAAAACCTATCGATATTATGACTTCCTTTAAAAGTGAAATAACAATTGAGGGGGATATCTATATCCACGGTATGTTCTTTAGTGAAGCGGAATCCTTTGAATACTTTACGATGCTCTATCAAAATAAAACGATGCATCACCATTTATCACAACAATATCCTCTTTTAAGGGATTATTATAATAGATATATCACAACAGATGCCCGCGAGTGGCACGTACTGAATCATGCGATTAATCAGTCGTTATTTGAATCACATACCCTCTACCCTATCTTCAACATTACTCAAGATGTTAAAGTACCAATCAGCATTCATAACGCCAAAGTGACTACTGCTGGATTTTATAACTTTTCAGAGCTTGTGATTAAACGATAAAAAAACTTTCAGGAGACCTGAAAGTTTTTTGTTTTATGAATGGTGATTACTTTTTAAGGTTTTCTATTTAATTGTATTTCCTTCTATCGTATGTTTACGTCCTGCAAGCATTCCAACTATGAGCATCAATAAAGCATCTGCCAATAGGAAATATAATGAATGACTCCAGTCATGTGTATAATCATGAATTACGCCGAAGATAAGTACGCTAAGTGCTGCAAATAAATAGCCGATTGCCTGTGCCATTCCTGATAACTGTTTCGCTGTATGTGTATATTCTGTTTTCATAGAGAAGAATAAATTTACAAGCCCAAATGATATTCCAAGTGCTACGCCTATGAAGAGGATATAAACAAGCATATATTTAACATCGCCATAAATCATCCCAGCTATTCCCGCAATAAATAACAGCCCATTTATACACCCTAAATAAACCTGGTGTGCCATGTTAGCTGCAATCATCGGAATAATAAATGTAAAGATAATAATTGCTATTTGTAATACTGTTAAATAACCTCCTGTTACTTCTACGGGTATATGTTGTTCCTTTAGTATTATCGGAAGAAAATTGATCAAGCTATAGAAAATGACCGACTGTCCACCCATGAATAGTGTTATCTGCCATGCCAGTGGTGATCGCCAAATACTCGATGTCACGGCTACAGGCTGTGGTGCTTCTACTTCTTTATCTTTCTGTAATACGATTATCCAGAAGATTAGTGTGATGATTGTAACAATACCAATCATTGCTAATGAAATATTATAGTTTGTAGCCTTTGCAATTGGTGCGGATACTGCTGATGATAATGCACCAAATATATTCATACTAACTGTATATAACGCTGTCACTAAACCAACCTGTAAAGGGAATGATGCTTTTATAAATACTGGAGCTAGTACATTACCGAATGCAATCCCTATACCGATTAACAGGATTCCTGTAAATAATAACGTGCTACTGCCTAATGATCGGAGTATAATACCAACTGTAATGACAATCAAAGCATAGACGATCGTTCGATTTAATCCTATCTTGGTACTAACAGGTGCAGCAAATAATGAAGCAAATGAGAATGCCAGCAATGGCAGTATCGCGATAATACTTGTAGCAAATGCTGACAGCTGTAAGTCATCATTGATTGCAGGTAATAATACGCCAACTGATGTGAGCGGTGCGCGTAAGTTTGCTGATAACAATAACACAGCAACCAGTAATAAAAGCTTCAACCCTCTAAACCTTTTTGTGTACAAAACAATCCCTCTTTCTATTAATCTGTTATAATGAACAAAATATCTGCTATAAAAACAACATCTGTTATATTATACTTTTCGTCTAATATAGTCAAGAAAGAGGTTTAATATGGAAAAAATTAATTTAGTCGTGTCACAAAACCTGATGCATATAAGAAAAGAACAGCAATTAAGTCTCGAAAAGCTTGCTTCAATTTCTGGTGTAAGTCGTGCGATGCTTAATCAAATAGAAAAAGGACAATCGAATCCGACAATTTCTACCCTCTGGAAAATATCCAACGGCTTAAAAGTCCCATTATCTAAACTTTTACATGAATCTGAAAATACGGTGCATGTGATCAAAAAGAATGATATTCAAACAATCTATTCTGAAGACGGTCTTATTCAGATAACACCGTATTATGATAGTGAAGAACAGATTGAAATATTGAAGATGACATTACAGCCGCATTCTGAAATTATTTCAAGTGATCAGGCTGCGCATTCTGAAGAATATATCATCGTTAATGAAGGGCTATTTACGATAATCGTGGATGGGGCTTCATATTCACTTGAAAAAGATGATTCAATCCGTTTTTCAGGAGGCTTAGATCATACATATCGGAATACATCAGAAAAGCCGGCAGAGATTACATTGGTGATTAAATATCATTTTTCTTAATCGTTGATATACTTAATAACCCACGAAACCCCATCAAGCATATTTACGCTCGATGGGGTTTCATTATTGTGATATCTTCTTATTCAGATTCATTTGATAAATCTATATCACGCATATATGCTTCGCTACCATAATAGAGTGCTTGTTTAAATCTATGATATCTGACTACGCCTTATGACCAGCGATCAATCCATTACGCTTACGCGCGGTGCCTTGTTCAGTGTAGGAGATTGCACGAAGTACGCTATTCTTCCCGAAGCGGGTACGCAGTTCATCAATTGTTCTTTCTAGACGTTCTTCTTTCGCACGTTCAAACTCATCTACAAATAGTGAAAGCTGCCTATCTTCTTCCTTCATCAAGTTTGTCAGAGCGATATTTACAGTGCGATACTTTCTATTCGAATCACACATCTGCTGCATAAACCCCCATACGATTCTAAATACATCTGAAGTAAGATTTGTACCTTCTGATAACGTATAGCTCTTACTGACGCTTCCTTCATCACTATAACCGATTGTAAAGCTGATTGTTCTGGCGATACGATTATCCGCACGTAATCGAAATGTAACCTCTTCGATATGTTCAATCACGACTGCACGGAGCTCGTGAAAATGATAATCACGCATTAGAATCTGACTCTTATTCACAGAAGGTTTGTAGATCTGGTGTTTCTCTCTTATAATGCTGGAATCAATACCATTTGCATGCAGATGAAGATCAACACCAATCATACCGAAATCACGCTTTAAATAGTGAAGAGGATAATTTGCAAGTTGTCCAATGGTGAATATGCCCTTCTGATTCAGCTTCTTCTCTGTACGTCGATTAATCCCCCAGAAAGTACTTAATGGTTCTATCGACCACATCTTCTCAGGTACATCTTCATAACGCCACTGTACAACACCATGATCTGCTTTCTTAGCTTCCATGTCTAGCGCAATCTTACTTAGCAACACATTTGGACCTATACCTACAGCACAGAGAATTTGAGTTTTCTCATAGATTTCATCCTTTATCTTTAATGCCAAATCATAACTCGAATCTGCAAACAGTTGGTAGCTGTTTGTCACATCCATAAAAAATTCATCAATACTATATTGATGATAATCTTCTGGTGCGACATATTTCAGGGCAATTTCTGAAATTTGACTTGCGACCTTTAGATATTCCTTCATTGAGGGATTGATAATATAAATATCCGGATGATGTGGGATTTCGAATAGACGTGATCCTGTTCTAATACCAATAGCTTTAAGTGGCGATGTAGCAGCAAGAACGACAGAACCCTGGCGTTTTGTATCTGCTACAACAGCAAGCTTTGTCGTCATGGGATCAAGCCCTTTCATGATGCAGGAAACACTGGCAAAGAAACTCTTCTGGTCAATACAGAGTACATCTCTTCTCTCGCATAAACTGTAATCATACATATTAAGCACCCTCTTTATAATCTTTATGTTAATTTAATCATAACAGAACGTATGTTCGTTTTCAATAAAAATAGAACATACGTTCTGTTTTCGATCAAATAAAAAGTCCGTCTATTATGGGATACAATTCCATATTAGACGGAGTAAATACAATCATAACAAAGAATAAATCATTAAACATACACACGATAAGATTACAGAGTGAAATATTTCATGACTTCTTCGTGAGTATAGGTTACTTTGTAGTTCAAATGCTCACGATAAGCAATATTAGCATCACGAGCATCCTGAATATCTTCCATATGACTTTGACATCTCTCAATCCATAGTTTTTCAAACTCTGCTTCTACTAGAATGCGATGGGATAAATCATTAATATGATAAATATTTTCTTGTTCACACCACTTTATACAATCAAGATATAATTGCATCTCTACTGATGTATTATCAACATCATAAATTTCACCCGGGATATCAGTAACCCCTTTTTGAAAAGCAACGAAGCAACGTGTATGACCATCAACGATATAAAATTGATTGTCGTACTGAATTACTGAGATTATTGTATTTTTGACAGAAACATCATCCAGCCATTCACTTACCTCATCCACTTTACGTTGATTCAAATAGAGTTGAGTAAGCTTTAGATTATTAATATCCATGAAATAATCACATCCTATTAAGAGTGTAGTTCACTAATATAGTATCATGAATCGATTGAAATATTACTCATTTAATATGAAAATTAGAAACATCAAACCTAAAATTTATCCTCAGCTAAAAATGACCTCAACTTAAAAAAATAAATAACCCAAATCACACATACTCGTCTATCATCAGAACTTCTACTTCATCAGACCAATGCAAAACTGTAGATACAAAGTCATTAATATCTAACCCAGGCATTTCATATGTTTCTGAATTATTAACTGTAGCACAAGCATCTTCGATTACTATAACTTTAAAGTCAAGTTCATTAGCAATAATCGCATTAAATAAAATACAATATTCCATATTAAAACCGATAATGATCAGTTCAGTAACACCAAGTGAAATTAAATATTGTTGCAAATCCGTATCTTTAAAAGCACTGGGTTTATTTTTAGAATAAATCTTATCGGCATTTTTATGAATAACTGGCTCTAAAGGAAATGCCTTATTTGTTTCGTGATTAATATGTTCCACTGCAATGACAGGTAATTTGTTTTCTTTAAATACTTCTACTAGATGAATAGCATTCTTCTTAACTACTGAAAAATCACCCTTTTCTAAAAAGTGTGTATGAAAATCAATAACTAATAAAGCTTCCAAAATATCACCTCAAAATAAATATATTATAATTCTTTATCCATTCGAATAAATTGGTAAAATAATGCACTTATTCTACTTATTTAAAATAGAATTGACAAATGCCTCTTTTTCCTGTGTATATTTAGCTCTGTTGTCTGGATATTGTATTGACAGATATTCCTTTAAATGTTGATACTCATATCTAGCATCAGGATTAGATCGTAAATAATCACGAAATTTTAATAAATCTGTCCATTTTTGTTGTTCTTTCGATACAAGATGAATAAAGCAAGTATGTTTTTGGAATGAGTCACCTTCGAATTTTGCTAACACAATCTCATCTGCTCTCTCAACTCGTAAACGGAAAATCCCTATCGTTATTAATGCATCATAAAATGATTTCGGCATACTTTTGTAATCTTCAACTCCAATCAATATATCAATAATTGGCTTAGCTGCTAATCCAGGTATTGATGTACTCCCAATGTGCTGAATATCGTTCGATTCTATGTCAGTAGCTTTAATAATGTCTTGTTTTACTTGCTCAAAATCATTTACCCAAGCATCTTGATAATCACTCAAAACTACCTGCCCTCTATAAACGCCTAATGTCAAAGTATCCAACCTCCATTTACGTATCATATGTTTATTATAAACAATTTTCTGAAAATTAAAATAGTAGAACATTAACAAAATAGCAACTATCATATCATACATAAAACCAAATAGTAAAAAGTAATCAAAATATACATAATAAAACAAAAGCGGACAATATAATTGTACAAGGAGGGGATAAAATGAAAGTAACAACATATTCTAATGCAAGATCAAACTTTAGAAAAATAATAGATATTGTTAATGAAGACTGTGAACCTTACACAATAACAACAAACACTCATAATGCCGTGATATTATCTGAACAAGATTATAATAGTATGATTGAAACACTTTATTTACAGAGTACACCAGCGAATGCCGAAAGATTACAAAAAGCGATTGATGAATCAATTGATAAAAATAACTTACATCAAGTTGAGATTGATTTAGATGCCTAAGAAAAAGATACTATTTTATTCAAGTGGTTTTGAAGATTATACGTACTGGCAAACTAACGATAAAATTGTATTAAAGAAAATAAATAAACTAATAAAGAGTATTATGATTGATGGCCCAAATGAAGGTATTGGTAAGCCAGAAAAATTATTAGTAAACTATACAGGTTGCTATAGCAGAAGGATAACTCATGAACATAGGCTCGTATATAAGATAGAAGATGATTCAATTTGTATTTTACAATGTCGTTTTCATTATAAGATGATACGATTTTCATACTTTTCTATTACATTAAATAAACACTGATCATTATCATATTTATATTCACAGTTTAGATACATCGATTTCTTACGTTCGATTTTCTTTAGGAAAAAGTCACGCCATCCAAACTGATTTGCTCCAGGTATAGCATGAATGGCTTTCAATATTCTCCCGGCTTCAAGACCAAGCTCATATTGTTCTTCTAAAGTTAATGTCGGTAATATTTCTTTAGCTTCATGACCTTCAATCCATTGGTATAGTAAACAATAATGATTATGATAGTCGCCGTGTGATACTAATTGTTGCACTGGAAGTCCAAGGTTCATACACTGTTCAACTAAATTAATTTGCAATTGAATATCCTCTATTCTATCAATAGAAGAAAGACGTAATAGATACTTATCATCTCGAGTTGTAACAATATATTTTTGATCATCCGACCAACCCTTGTTAAAGCTTTCTAACTTCAAAAAATGAAAGCCTGGCAAGTGATCATTTAAATCATCAATATGCATGGCACCCTCCTAAATATGTGTTTTAAAATAATGCGCTAAAGATACCTTTCTCCCTTCTTTATCCCAATCATGATAAAGTTTAAATAAACGTGATACATCTCCATCTACAAGACTTACAAACTGAGTGACTTTAACAAAACTCATCCAGTAATGGAACATAATATATTCCTTTGGGTGCGAGTAAATATCATATGTAAAGTGTTCTAAAGGTAGGTCACCAAATTCATTTAAATAATATTCATAGAGCGTCTTTTCTAGATGATATACGTCACAGAATAATCTTTCATCAAAAAAGAACTTTCTAGGAAGATAAGTCGCCATTCCTTCTTCAAACCACATATCTTCACACGTTGGTTTCTCTTCATCAAATTCAGCAAGAAATAGATTAATATGATGTGCGAGTTCATGTCCTAATATTGCTAGCATCTCATCTTTAGTGTGTTCGGTATAATATGACGTGTATTTATCTTTTAAAACTTCTGGAAGCAACGCTGTTAAATATTGTTCCCAATAATCACGATCAGCACACATATAAATCGCTTCATCTCTCGTAAAAGCAGGTACTGGCTTTTCGAGTACCTCCTCCATCACAAAACGTGATGTCCAGAATACACCATGTGGTATATCCTTTAACTGAAAATTATCTATAAGGTATTTTTGGAAATCATTAATTTGTGTATGGAAATATGTTATATCAGCATGATACTTATTTAAATCAGCTGCTTGTTCAAAAGTATAGATTGGTTTCATTAATATGCACCTTTCTGTGTTTATCATAAGAAAAAAATATATAATGATATTATACAGAAAATTCTTACAAAAAGGTGATTCGATGTTAAAACAAGTTTATGAAATCAACGATGAAATTTTAGAGTTATTGCTATTAGCTGACCCTTCGATTGAAATGATTAATCGATATATTAGTGAAAGTTCAATGTATATATTAGAACAAAGTAAACCTATTGGTGTTGTCGTATTAAAAGAAGTTAGTGAATCAACCATTAAAATAATGAACATTGCAGTAAGTGAAGCTTATCATGGGAAAGGTTATGGTAAGGTGATGTTAGAAGAAGCGGAGAAAATAGCGAAGCATTCAGGATACGATAAGTTAATCATCGCCACAGCAAACTCAAGTCTGAATCAACTCGCGTTATATCAAAAGTGTGGATTTAGAATTCAAGAAATAGAAAAAGACTTCTTTATCAATGAATATAAAGAAGTCTTTATGGAAAATGGTATTAGGGCGATGGATAAGATAATGCTCAGTAAAGTTGTAGAATGATCACTCATAACGCCCATATGCTGAATAGATTGTTACAATTTTATCTTCGTCATTTACTGTATAAACAATACGATGTTGTACATTTAACCTTCTCGAATAAAACCCCTTTATTGGGGGAATTAGTTTTTCGAAAGAATGGTTATTATTATATGGATTTTCTTTAAGCTGTTTAATGATTTTTAGAAAGTTCGTTTCTAAGTGTGTGTTTTTTATCTTTTTCAGATCTTTCTTGACACTAGATTTCATAACCACTTTGTACATTAAATATTATCCCATGTACTGTCAAAATCAATTTCTTCTTCATCTTTACGTCGCTCGATTTGATAAGCAATACCTTTTTCTAATAAGAATAACGTCTCCTGAATGGCATTCCAATCATCTTCACCGACTAAAACAGCACCTTTCTCTCCAATTTTAGTTGGTGCAATGTAAATTTCCTTACTATCTTCATTAACAGATTTTATAATGTTGAAAAAATCTTTTCTAGCACTAGTAGGTGTATAAGTATTCATAAATGACCCTCCCGTAACGTACAATATCGTGTACATTATAACATTAGAGATAGAATTGTCCAAATAAATATATCTAAATTCCTCCTTAGTCCTTTTCATGATTAATAATATGTTCAAAATCCTTATTCTCGCTTAACAGCTTTTCCTTTAATATTACTGGTTGAATATTGATCTTATCGATTTCATTTACCGGGAACCATCGATACTCCATATCTTCTCCATTTTCATTTCCGATTATAGATATTCCTCTATCCCATAATGATTTGGAATGACAAAAATAATAAACGCCGAGCTCATGGAATGACTTTTCTTGTGAATGATATGTTTGTTCAATGAAAATAGCACTTTGTTCAATCTCTATGTCAGTTGATAGTTCTTCTAATATCTCTCTTTTCAAGGCTATTTTAGAATCTTCTAGCATTTGAACTTTGCCGCCAGGTGGTGTCCAGTAATCATTGAATTTTTGTAATAAAATATGATTATTTTCTATAATTAGCGCTGAAGCTCTATATTTGAAACGCATATTATCTTTTGTAAATGTAATGTCCATAAATTACTCCTCTAATAATATAATTTTATTTAAAGAATTTTCTGATTAATATATCATATAATTAAATCAATAAATTTACAACGGAGGTTTAAATGAAAGAATACAATGGTAATACATATAAATACGACCATTCTATTCACTATTCATGGAAATCAGAACTTATAGAGGAGAATGAATCATACATTCTTCTTAAGTCTCTGCCACTCAGAAAGCTTATTCATCATACACGATGAAGACGAATTTGAAATTAACATAATAAAATATCAATATCCGGCAAGCTTAATAACAGAGGTAAATCACCTAAAAGAAAAACTAGAATCTTTATATCGTAATAACGTGTTCCCTTTTGACGGTTTTCTATTAAGAAATATTGAAAATTTAAGAAATTATATAAAATAAAACTTCGGTTAATGAACCGAAGTTTTATATTTTTGATATAATGTGAATCAATTTTTATTTGCTAAATTTAACGGACACTTTCAAAGTAAATTTCATCTTCATCATAATAATCAACTGAGCTACTGACAAATACATGTGTAATGATCACGAACGTATGATTTACATCTTCTACGTTATGAATTGCCGGAAATGTGAATGGAATTGTTTCTGATCCTCTGTTTTCGATGGTAAATGATGCTAATTTCTCATCTAAGTATTCAAATTGGCTCATTTCATCCTTATTTTTCTTACGTTCAATTAATGATAGTTCTATGTGATCGATCTCCAGCCCATCTAATTCGTGTACATCCACTACCCCGTTAATATCTTCGTCTAACCTGAATGATATCTTCTCCAGCTTTGTATTGATTTTAGAATCTCCAATACCGATAGATGTTAATAATTCTTTAAACATAATAACCCTCCTGAAATAAGTTACTTCTATTGTCGCATAGTTAATTGAAAATTTAAAATAAAGTAATAGCATTAAATCAATCGAGTATCCTTTTTATTATGTTTATTTTCACTTATAATAGGTAAAGTAAATAGAAAATTAAATATGTTAGGAGAATTTTATGACAGGATTATTTACATTACTCAAAAAAGGGAGTAAATCTTCTTTAATTGCAGCAATCGTCAACTTTTTTTTAGGTACTTTAAAGCTAGTTGCCTATATATTTACTGGTAACGTTGCAATGTTCGCAGAAATGATGCACTCTTATGGTGATGCTGCAAACCAACTTTTTGTCTGGGTCGGCTCAGCTGTTTCTAAGAAAGCACCGAATGAAAGGTTTCCATTTGGATATGGCCGCCTGGTTAACATCGTTTGTTTATTCGCCGTGATCATCGTTGCAATTTTAGCTTATGAAACAGTGTTAGAAGGGATACATCATATTATGAATCCAACGCATCAAGAGCAATCGTTAAATCAATTTTTAATTGCTATTGGTGTATTATTAATTGGTGTTGTATTAGAAGGATCAGTATTATATAAAGCAGGACAAGAAGTACTTGAGGAAGTTAACAAGCCTACAAACGGACTTCATCCTCTAACTACTAGTTTTGCTAATATCGGAAGTGCCAAACCTGCAACGAAACTGGTATTCATGGAAGATACAGTGGCAACTGGTGGTGGATTCATTGCATTAATCGCGATAATCATTGCTCGCCTTACAGGATGGAGTCAGGTTGAAGGTATCGTTTCTGTCATCATCGGTTTAGCAATGTTCTATGTTGTGTTTAAAGTCTTCATGGAAAATGCAGCTGGTGCAATCGGGCGTGCAGATGAAGAGATGGAAGTTAATGCTTCTAAAGTGATATTAGAACATCCTGATGTTTCAGATATCAAACGTCTTGTTGTAATGAAAGAAGGCGAAGATAAGCACGTTGAAGCATTGATCGAAGTTTCAAACCATGAATTTAATTTAAGAGAATTAACAGAAATCAAAAAATCGGTAGCGAGCGCATTATTAAAACAGCCTCATGTTACAGATGTTAACGTCGAGATTATGGAAGACGACGGCATGGACGACTGGGTAAGTGGTAATGGATCCTCTGTTAACCGTAATATCTATGAATAGTATATTATAACTTTGAACAATAAATTTAAGATGTAAAGGAGAATGTTTATGCCATTCGTAACAGTAGAATTAGTTGAAGGTCGTTCTGAAGAACAGTTAAAGAAAATCGTTGAAGAAGTAACGGAAGTTGTAAGTCGTAACTCTGGAGCACCGAAAGAGAAAGTTCATGTATTTATTGAAGAACTTAAAAAAGAGCGTTATGCAGTAGCGGGTCAACTATTATCAGATCAACAATAAAAACAGGAGAAGCAATCGCTTCTCCTGTTTTTACTCATTTAAGAACTTCTGTATCGCCTTTTTATTCATTTCTTTATCTATTTCAAGCACAGAACCTGCTTCAGGGTAGCTTGCCTGCTGAAAGCTCCCTTTTACCGGTACAGTCAAAGTACTCTGCTTCTTATCACTACGAATAACAAAGCTTGTACCCATTCGAAATATCTCGCCATCTTTAAGGTCTGTATTGACATAACCTCTTGCAATACCCGCCAATTTCGGTGTTTTAAAGAGTACAGGAAGACTGACCATCTCTTGTTTTAAAGCAGAAATCACTTGCTGCTGACGTCTTACGCGTCCAAAGTCCCCTTCTTCATCATGTCTAAAACGAGCATAACCTAGTAATTCTTTACCATTTAGATTATGCTGACCTTTCTTTAAAGATACATCGATATTCTCAGACATATCCTTTTCCACATTTACCGGTACTCCAGACGGTGAGATTTCATCTACCATGGCTTCGAACCCTTTGAAATCTATAATCGCATAATGTTCTATTGGAATACCTAAATTTTTCTCTATCGTCTTACGCAGTAAATCCGGCCCACCTAACGTGTAGGCTGTATTAATTTTATAGTTTCTATATCCGGGGATTTCAGCATATATATCGCGCATGACTGAAATGATTTTTACCTTCTTATTAAGGAAGTCATACTGTGCAATCATAATGGAGTCCGTTCTTGCTGAGCCATCAATCATGCGATCTTGACCTAAAATTAAAACATTTGATTTACCGTCTTTATTCGATACTCCATTAAAGTCATAGTTGACATGCTTTTGTCCATGTTTTGCTGCTAAATCTAGGCCACTATTATAACTTGATTTGATAAAAACTACTACCAGTATAAGTAATAAAACTAATCCCAAAATTACAAATGGTAGTTTTTTTAATCTGATTTTCTTTCTTTTTCTTCTTGGCGTTATCCCTTCGCTCATATATACCCTGCTTTCTATATTACAATATAATAAACTTATAAAAGAATTTACATTATTGCAAGCATATATCGGTTTCTTTTCCAAATAATAAAGTAAAATAACAAAAAGGAGGTAGAAATATATGAAAAAGAAAATATACTTAGCAGGTGGTTGTTTCTGGTGCATGGTTAAACCTTTTGATACATATGATGGCGTATCATCAGTCACTAGTGGTTATATGGGGGGGCATATTGAAAATCCAACCTATGAACAAGTAAAAACCGGTACGTCTGGTCATCTTGAAGTTGTAGAAATACAATATGATGATCAAGTATTCACGACGTTACAAATACTTGAAATATTCTTTAAGATTATTGATCCGACTGACAATGATGGGCAATATCAAGATAGAGGAAGTCAGTATCGCACGGCAATCTTTTACTCAGATAATAACCAAAGAGAGATTACTGAAAACTATATTAGCAACATTCAACCTAATTTCGATAAACAGATTGTCACAGAAATAAGAGAAGCAAAGACATTCTATAAGGCAGAGGACTATCATCAGGACTTCTATAAGAAGGATCCTGAACGTTATAAAAGAGAACAAGAAACAAGACAAAAAATAAAAGACAAGAAAAATTAATTTCTTGTCTTTTTATTAATGAGATAACTCACTCTTATCATAGACGTCATCAGACTATTCCCCTTCTTGTAGACGAGATAGCGTGGCTCCCAGTTTGGATTAAATTTCTCTTTATAGTTACGTAAGCCTTTAAAACTATAGATATGAGAAATTGTCTCAAATATCCTTCCTGCAAAGCGCTCTCTATAAAATGCATATCTATGGCTGCCAACGTTCGATAGTGGTGCCATTCCCATATTAAAGTAATCGTAATGTTCTTTGACGTATAACATCGTATTTAAATATAGACCGTCCATCATCTGAAACTCATTCTCTTTCCAGCGAATCATATCAACTGAAATAGAGTGATTATAATTTGTCGGCATAAATGATACAAATCCTATGATTTCTTCATCATTTCTTATGACGCCAACAGGTGCCTTATTGAGATAATACGCATTAAAGCTTCCAACTGAAAAGTTCATTTCTGATCTTCCATTTAACCATTCATCAGATACAGTTTGTAACTGGTTTATAAAATCTGAACTGAATGGTGGATGCACAACCTCATAAAAATAGCCTTGTGATTCAAACTTATTCACCGTTGCACGAAATGCACGTTTCTTCTTACCACTGATAGTAAAATCGTTAAGAGGTATCACTGCTTCTTCACCTAACTTGAAGAAGATATTTCCGAAATCATGATATAAAGGAAGATAATCAGGTTTCACCTGATAAAAGATGATTTCATATCCGTAATAGTTAGCTTGGTTGTAGAAATCGTATAATAAATCTCTGAATGATTGCTTATTTCCTATAGGATCTCCAAGCACGAAAATTGTATCATAATGTGTCTGAAACATGATAAAAGCATCTTCAGCTTGATTAATGAAATACGATTTATCGGTAGAATAATGAAGGTGACTGACAAAGTTACCTCCATACATATCAATAATTTGTGCACGCTGTTCTTCAGAAACATCCATTGCGATATTAGCAATATATTTCTTATTGAAGAAATACGAAGTTAAACTGATTAGTAATATTGTTGCAATAATAAAGAATAGAAAATAATTTCTCATTAAATTGCCGTCAAAATCGATACTATCCTGTGCCAATAGTTCACTTAGCTGTATTCTGATAAGCCAGCTATTGAGCGAAAGGATAATGACAGAAAACAGTATCGTTAAGCCTGCTCTAAACAGTGTGATTGGACGTTTAATCATCTTAATGTTCATATTCCCAATAAATAGAAGTAAAATAAGTGCTGCAATCCAAATGTATACAAGCCAATTTCCAAATGTTAAGAAAAGAATGATTAATATTACAGCAGCAGCAACAATACTGATGATATGTGCACGTCTCGTGTCATGCATCACACCCTTCGCATTTATCATCAGCAGTAAGCAAGCAAGCGTGAAGAAAGAAGATAAGAAGGTGTATGTATTGTGCTGGACATCAAAGATAGCATCGTTTATCAATATACTGTTTGTCATCAGAAATACAAACCCAGTAATAAAAGAAAGGATACCAAGGGCTATAGCTGGTAGATGTATTAACACATCTTTTAACAGATTTAAAAATAATGAACTTGTTTCAATCGCAGGTGCAAAATACTTATTATCTTCAAAGCGTTCTTCAAATTGTTTCTTTGCAAATCCCTTAAACTCAAAGGTGGATAAAACCATTGCGACAAGGAAAGGAACGAAATAATAGACAACGCGATATATGACGAGTGCAAGCAATACATTTTCTTCGGTGATGCCAATACTTTTAAATCCAATAAGGATCATCAGATCAAAAGCACCAAAACCACCTGGAACCATGGAGAGTAATCCAGCTAAAGCAGCGATAACAAAGATACCTATAATTAACGAATACTGGACATCGATATGTATAAACTTAAATATCAGATAGAATACACCGCTCGCTGCCAGCCATTCAACACTTGACACAAGCGTAAATATTATTCCCAGAAATTTATCATTGTTAACAGGCTTAATAAGTGTGTACAGAAGAAATACCGGCAAATAGAGCGCAATGATAAAAATACCAATTTTATACCAAGTGTACTGATCAAAAGCATGGGTATTCGGAAATATATTAAAAACGATACCTAAACTCAGAATACTCATCCCTGAAATCATCGATAACAACATCATTGAAATGACCTTGATAAGCGTTTTATCATCCTCAGTATAATTCCTATAAATAAGTAAGCGGAGCCCTGCCCCTATCATTCCTCCAAATCCAATAACCGCATTTAATGCATTTGCAATAAAACTAACATTAAAGAGTTTCATATGCTTGATTTCCAGATGCATCCTCTTGGCTAATACAAAATCATATAAAGATAAAATACTGACTGAAATAAGACCAGAAAAAATAAGGAGCGCCAGCTGTATAGAGTCTAAATGTTTAAATGCCGTCATCGTCGATTTGAAGTCAATCGTCGATAACTCACCCTTTAGACGATATATCACAAAAATAAATAGTAATGCCATAAATAAAAACTTAATTACATTCCGATAATTATTAAATAATATTTTCATAAAACCCCTACTCACAATAATTAATTTAAATTCATACATATTCTACAGAAAAAAAAGAAAAAAACCAAATATTATTGGAAATAAATGAAAGATAAGTCATCATTCTATACGAATGATGACTTATCTCAAAATCAATATACTTCCCCATCTTCTGATAAATACGTATTATAACGTTTCTTAAATTTATCGAATATATACTGAGTCAAAACCTTTAATATAGCATATAAAGGAATACCAAGTATAACGCCGATTAAACCCAGTAGATTCCCTGCACAAAGCAGAACAAAAATAATTGTTAAAGGATGAATCTGCATTGTCTTCCCCATAATGTTAGGCGATATAAAGTGACCTTCTAAAAACTGTACGGCCATCCATACAATCGCAAGTTTCAGCAACATAAAAGGTGAATCAACTAGTGCAATAACAATAGCAGGACTGATAGCAATCATTGGTCCTAAATATGGAACTACACTTGTTACTGCAGCGATACAAGCAAGAATTAAAGCATATTCAAGCCCGATAATCATATAACCAATGAACAATAGCACCCCGATACAGAAAGCAACAAACATCTGGCCCTGTATATACGAACCGACCTGAACATTCATCTTATCTAAAATATCATGAAGGTCTTTTCTAAATTTTGGTGGTGTTAATTTTAATACATAATTTTTGAACTGTTCGCCATCTTTAAGCAAAAAGAAGAGTACAAATGGGAAAGTCATGATGACAATAGCTACGCTTGCAACTGTATCGACAACCGATCGCAGACGCGTTGAAAAATCACCAAGGTATTCTCCTACCTTCTTAGGAAGATCACTAAGATTTGTATTTACCCATTCCTGAATGTTCTGCAGGAATGGAGCAAACTTGGAATTGTTCGATAATCTATTAAAATCTTTTAATAGATGATTTAAATAATCTGGAGCATTCTGAACCAACCCAGTGATCTGAACTTCTATAACAGGAATTAGCCAGGTGATGAGTAAAGCAAAAAGACTGATAATGGTACCAATCAATATAATGATACCCCATAACCTATTAATACGATAACGTTCCATCAAATTGACAAGCGGATTCAAAAGATAATATAAAATGAAAGCCAAGATGACAGGACCTATTACTGTATTGAAGATAACGATAAATGGTTTAAAGATAAAAGAAATTTGATTAACTATCAATACTAATATTCCAGTTAATATTAATACAGTTAATGTGAACAATAACTTTCTGCCCCCAAAAAACTGAAAAAAATTACGATCTGACATACGCACCCTTCCTTATGTAATATATTATTTCATTTATATACTTATAGTTTACATAATATATTTATAATATTTCTTTATACAATATAAAGAAATTTAACCACATATAACAAAAAAAATCAAGGGACATCGTTACAGATGTCCCTTGATGTTCCTTGATTTTATTTATTTAACTGAAAGCAGATGTTCTCCAGATTGAATTTTTCCATAGTTGACATCATGAATCATTTGATTATTCAAATTAGTGAAGATAATTGGTGTAATATCACTATCCGCATTTGCTCTGATATAATCCAGATCTACTTTTAACAACGACTGACCTTTAGTGATTTTATCACCAGGCGCTACGAGCATTTCAAATCCGTTACCTTTTAATCCAACGGTTTCTAATCCGAAGTGGATTAAAACTTCAAGACCGTTCTCATCTTCAAGTCCAATCGCATGTTTCGTCGGGAAATCCATCTTCAAGACTCCATCGAATGGTGCTACTACTTCACCGACAGAAGGTATGATTGCAACCCCATCTCCCATTAGCTTCTGGCTGAATACTTGATCTGGTACTTGAGATAAATCTACTACCTCACCAGTAATCGGAGCATATACAATATGTTCCTCTATTGCTGGTACAGCTTCGATTTGTTCTTCAGCTTTAACCGGATTCATCTCTTCAGTGACAGTCGTTTGTTCTGGACGCGTTATGTCTCCTGAAATGATTCGAGCCATATCATGTTTAATCTGATCTGACTTAGGCCCAAAGATTGCCTGCATATTGTTTCCTACCTCTAACACGCCAGCTGCACCTAATGCTTTTAACTCGCCGACATCTACTTTGGACTTATCGTTAACTTCAACTCTAAGTCTTGTAATACAAGCATCTAGATGTTTGATGTTCTCTTTACCACCCATTGCATCAAGCACGTGGAATGGGAGTTCATTAGTAGACGTTTCTTTAACTGTAACTTCTTCATCTTCACGACCAGGTGTTTTTAAGTTAAATTTAGTAATACAGAATCTAAATACTGTGTAGTAAATCAATGCATAGACTAATCCAACAGGGATTACTAACCACCATGGAGTTCTGCCTTGTAACATTCCAAAAGTGAAGAAATCAATAAATCCTCCTGAAAATGTATAACCGAGGTGTAAATCCATTAAATATAGTATTAAGAATGATAATCCATCTAACACTGCATGAACAAAGAATAGAATTGGTGCTGCAAATAAGAAAGAAAATTCTAAAGGTTCAGTTATACCTGTTAAGAATGAAGTTAATGCAGCTGATGCCATTAATCCTCCTACAAATTTTTTCTTTTCAGGTTTTGCTGTATGATAGATGGCTAACGCCGCCGCTGGCAAACCAAACATCATAACAGGGAATTCACCTTGCATAAATGCTCCAGCTGTTAAAGGTACTTTATCTTGTATTTGAGCCATAAAGATATTTAAATCACCATGTACAACTTTTCCGGCTGCATTCGTATATGTACCAAATTCAAACCAGAAAGGTGCATGGAAGATATGATGCAAACCAAATGGAATTAATAATCGTTTAATCATTCCAAAGAAGAATACGGCTAATGCCTTGTTTTCTTCCATCAAGAACAATGATAAACCATTCATACCACTTTGAATTACTGGCCAGATAAAGAACATTATTATCCCTAATATAAACGAACTAAATGCCGTTACAATAGGTACGAATCTTTTACCAGCAAAGAAACCTAAAAATGGCGGTAAATTAATATTATAGAACTTATTATAAGCCCATGCTGCTAAAATACCTATAATTATTCCACCAAAAACACCCGTCTGCAACGTTGGAATTCCTAAAATTGTAGCGTATCCTGGACTTTTTGTAACATTCTCAGCAGTGATACCACCAATCTGACCCATAGTTACATTTAAAACTAGATATCCTACAAAGGCTGCTATCGCTGCAACCCCATCGCCACCTGCAAGTCCTACGGCCACTCCTAAAGCAAATAGTAATGGTAAGTTATCAAAGATAACTCCACCTGCAGCTTGTAACATTGAAGCAATTTTTACGACAATGTCATTCGCTAAAAACGGGAAAAAATCTACTAATGATTCTGTTTGTAATGCTGCTCCAATTCCTAGCAGTAACCCTGCAGCTGGAAGTATTGCCACCGGAAGCATCAATGCTTTACCGATACGTTGTAATTGACCGAAAAACGTTTTCCACATACTGTATTCCTCCTAAATAGTTTTTTGATGTAAAGTGATGCAGTGTCCCATATAAAAAGGCATGAGTACACACTGGTCCCATGTACCAGTGATAACTCATGCCTGCATTATCAGTTACACGTTATCAACTTCAGTATTAAATGCTTGAATATGCATCGTAAGATATACCAATTCCGAGTCATAGACAGGCTTATTTAAATAAGTCTGCATCATCTTCACAATCTTTACAGATGTATTGTAACACAGAGGATACTGCTGTTTCAATAGGCTTTCTAATATTTTTTGTTCCGGCATCCTCTCATCAGACATCACACGTTGCACAGTAAATGTAATATGTCTTAAAAATCTTGAATATGTAATAGAATCTCTATCAACAGTAACCTTTAGATCCTGCTCAATAATCGTTATTGCATTTTGAACAACTTCAGTCATCAGACGCATATCTCTTAACGAGTGATTGTTCACCGACGAATGGATATGCAGTGCAATAAAACCTACTTCTGTCTTCGGGAATTGTACCTGCAGTCTGTCATTCAGCATCGCTACGACCTGTTCAGCAATCAGAAACTCCTGTCTGTAGAGACTTTCAGTTTCTTTCAGGAAAGGATTGGCCACAATGATGCCTTCCTGATAACGTTTTAATGCAAAAATGATATGATCCGTAAGAGATAAAAGAATATTATCATTCATCTCTCCATTCGTTTTATGATCGATAAATTCGATCACTTCTATGACTGTCTGGATTACTTCATCATTTGTTAGAGTTAATAATGACTTATATCTTTCTTGCTCAGAAGATGACTTAAGTTCAAATATCTTCTCTATACGTTCAAGTTCACTATCCTTTAAAACTGCCCCACTTTTCTTACCAAAGCCTATACCTTTGCCTATCAGGATAGTTTCTCCTTCATGTCCTTGAGTTATAACAACATTATTATTCAATACTTTAATCACATGATATTTCAAAAATAACACCTCATTCCAAAGACCTATATCACAATAAACATGCTCATGATAATATAAAGGTATATACTAAAAATATATAAATTATCAGGAGGATTATATATGAAAAAACTTATTATTTTAATATTAACAGTATTTCTTTCGTTAATGCTCATGATCCCTCAGCGTGCCCATGCGGTAACGCAAGAAGCATGGTCTGAAGCAGTGACAGTGTATGGTGCAGCATTAGAACAGAATAACGTCCTTAAAGATAAGACGAGTGACCTGCTTCAAACGGATGCCCAGGATAAAACGACGTATGTCTATGCTGAAGACTTAGGAAAGTACTTAAATCTGCAATCAAGTAACGATGTATTAAAGTCTAGTATTCGTATCAAAAAGCTATCTGCTGGTAGTGGTCTCACTTTAAATATAAACCAATCTGCCGGTAAAATCACTAAAATCACTGAGGATACTTATAAGAATGCTTTACTTACAGCAGGTGTAACTGATGCTGATGTTACTATTGCAGCCGCTGAAGATGTTACCGGTGAAAGTGCACTCGCTGGTGTCTATAAAGCATTCGAAACACAAGGTGAGCCAATCGATCAGTCGAAGACACAAGCTGCTCAGGATGAACTTAATTCTATCTCTAACATTAACGAACAAAATACAGATGTCAATGGTTACTCTCAAGAACAGCTCAATAAAGCGATCGCTGAAGCGAAAGCAGAGATTGCAAAGCAAGGTGCCAATCTAAATACGACAGAAATCAAAAACATTGTTATTCAGAAGATTGAGAATAATGGTCTGACAAATATCATTAATGACAATCAGATTAATATTATCGTTAACTTTATAGAAAATGCACAAAATAACGGCGTTTTCAGTGGTGAAAATAAAGATAAATTTATTGAAGGCACAAAAAACTATGTAGATGATATCAAAAATTCTGAAGGCTTTAAAAAAGCTACAGATAAAGCAAAGGAACTTGGTAATAATATTAGTGACACACTGAAAGATGAAGGCTTCTGGGACAAGATTATGAACTTCATCCAGTCTATAATCGACTGGGTAGCGAGTCTTTTCAAATAAAAATACTAAGCTGCAGCTGCAGCTTAGTATTTTTATTTATGATTTATTTCTTTATCTCTAAAGTGATACGGGTTATCTCCCCAAGTCTCAACGTCTGATAAATCCGCTTTAACATTCTCTGTTCTAAATACAGGATTAAGCCCTTTCTTACGCTGTTCTCCGTAATCTTTAGCAACTTCAAATACGACATGTGCTAATCCGATAAGCGCAGTAATATTCAAGATCGCCATAAGCCCCATAAATAAATCTGCAGTCGCCCAGACCGTCTCTACTTTAACTACTGCACCGAAAAATACCATGAGTACGACAATAAATCTGAAGATAAACATGACTATTTTGTTGGTCGTTAAGTATTCAATATTTGATTGCCCATAATAATAGTTACCAATCACTGAAGAATACCCAAATAAGAATACCGCTACTGTCAGGAAGAAACCACCGAAACTACCGACATGGTTATTTAGCGCAGCTTGTGTAACTGCTACACCTTGTGGTACTTTCTCTCCAAACTCTAATCCTGAGTATAATAAGATCATAATTGCAGTTGCAGTACATACAATCATCGTATCAAAGAATACACCTAATGACTGAATTAAACCTTGCTTTACCGGATGGCTAACAGCAGCTGTTGCAGCAGCATTAGGTGCTGATCCCATACCAGCTTCATTTGAGAATAATCCACGCTTAATCCCCTGCATAATAGTAAAACCTAATGCACCGCCAAATGCCTGTTCCATACCGAATGCACCTTTTATAATACTGATTATCATCGGAATTACATCACCAATATGCATAATTAAAATAAAGAGCACAAGCAGAATATAAAAAATTGCCATAACAGGTACGACAGCAGAAGTTACATTTGCAATCCATCGTACACCACCGAAAATTACAATCGCTGTAATGATTGCTAGAACTACTCCTGTAATCCATGCAGGTGTATTATATTGTGTATTTAAACTTTCGGCAATCGTATTTGATTGCACAGTATTAAAGACAAATGCAAACGTAACAGTTATTAAAAGCGCAAAAGTTGTTCCTAACCACTTCTGTCCAAGCCCGTGTTCCATATAATATGCCGGACCTCCACGAAAGCCACCCTTTTCATCTTTAACCTTATAAACTTGCGCTAACGTCGCCTCAAAGAATGCACTTGCTGCACCAAAAAAAGCAATAATCCACATCCAGAATACTGCACCAGGTCCGCCAAGAACAATAGCAGTGGCAACACCTGCAATATTTCCGGTACCTACACGACTCGCTGCACTAATAGCAAACGCCTGGAAGGAAGATATGCCTTTTTGTCCATCATCCAATGTCTCTGGTTTCTCACCGATGACTCTAAACATCTCTGGTAACCAGCGAAGCTGTATGAATCTAGAACTGAAACTAAAGAAAAATCCGGCAAGCAATAATAATCCAATTAAAAATTGCGACCAAATCATATCATTTCCGGTAGATACTATCATCTTAAACCATTCCGGAATCCACGCATCAAAATTTACTTTTGATATATCCAAAATAAAAACCCTCCACTATTCAAAGTAAAATAAGACTAAAACTATTTTACCATAGATAGTGTAAGGGTCTACACAAACTTTATAAATCCACAGAATTTATATAAAGTTTAACAACTTCACCAAAAGCTTTCTCATCGATGATAAAGCTGCCATTAGTATAACGATCTGTTTTTCTGATTGCTTTTGTTATTCCATGTTTTTCATGGTGTTCCGATACGAGTGTATATGCCATATCTTCAGTGATGATGTATGCACCGATAATCTGGTGAGGATTATTTTTTAATTCTTTTAGTATCATCAGACCGCGTTGGGCACGTTTTCCTTCTTCAAATAATTGAATATCCATTTTTTTCATTGCACCACGTTGTGTTGCGATCAGCAATGAACTTTCTGGATAGATGATTTCCGTTGTTATGACAACATCATTATCTTTAAGATTGATTGATTTAACACCTGCAGCTTTAAGTCCTGTATCATTAAGTTCAGTTAATGAATAATGCAGACTCATGCCTTGCTTCGTAACGACAAGAATATGTTCACTGCCCGTTACTACATGAATAGTATTCACAACATCATTATCTTTTAGCTTCATATTAATGAGCGGTCTAGAATATCTTGTAACTTCAAAGTCCTTCAACGAAGATAATTTTATCATACCATTTCTTGTAGCGGCTAAAATTTTCGCGTCTGAATTGAAGTCCGTGACCGTAATCATATGAATCACGCGCTCATCGCCATCTATTGGTACAATTTGAGAAATATGCGTTCCAAGATCTTTCCATCTTATTTCAGGCAACTGATGATTTGGAATATACATATATCGTCCTTTATCTGTAAATACTAACGTTATATGCTGAAGATTGCTTTCACGATAAGCCAGTAATTGATCGTCTTCTTTCATACCAAGCTCGGTTACACCACTAGCACTAAAACTACGTGGAGATGTGCGTTTTATGTAACCTTCCCTTGTAATACTGATCACTGTTTCTTCATTGGGAACAAGGATTTCCTTAGAAATCTTAATTTCTGCAATTTTTTCTTCAATATTGCTCAGGCGCACTTCTTTAAATTCCTTTTGGATTGCTTTTAATTCTTTTTTGATCACTTTTTTCAGATGCGTCTCATCATTCAATATAAGTGATAACTGCTTGAGTCTATCTTTTAATGCTTCATGCTCTGCTTCTAATGCCACAATATCTGTATTGGTTAATCGATAGAGTTGAAGCATAACGATTGCTTCAGCCTGTGCTTCAGTAAAATCAAACTTATGTACCAGGTTGTGTTTTGCATCAGATTTATTTGACGAATTACGGATGACTTCAATTACCTGATCTAATATAGAAAGTGCTTTGATCAATCCTTCAACAATATGCATACGCTTCTCTGCGTGATCATAGTCATATTGACTGCGTCTTGTAACAACTTCTTTTTGATGGCTGATAAAACTGTTAAGCATATCACGAACCCCTAGCAGTTTCGGGCGACGATCGCTAATTGCTACCATATTAAAGTTATATGCAACCTGTAGGTCTGTATTTTTATAAAGGAAATTAAGAATGCCTTCACTATTTGCATCTTTCTTCAACTCGATAGCAATCCTTAATCCGTTTCGATCCGTTTCATCACGCACCTCGATAATTCCGTCGACCTTCTTATCTGCACGGAGTTCATCAATACGCTTAACAAGATTACTCTTATTCACTTCAAATGGAATTTCTGAGATAATAATCTCTTCTCTCCCACCACGTAGTTTTTCAATATCTACTTTTCCGCGAACCTGTATCTTACCTTTTCCTGTCTCGTATGCCTGTTTGATACCTGATTTACCCATTATTATGCCACCTGTCGGGAAATCGGGTCCTGGTAGTACCTGCATTATTTCATCAGTAGATATATTCGGTTTATCTATGACTTTTAACGTCGCATTAATCACTTCATTCAGATTGTGCGGGGGTATATCCGTAGCATATCCAGCTGAAATTCCAGTCGACCCATTAACGAGTAGATTCGGGTAGTTCGCCGGTAATACCATCGGCTCCATCGTAGTATCATCAAAGTTCTGTACAAAATCAACGGTCTCTTTATTAATATCTTCAAGCAAGATGTTAGCAAGCTTAGATAACTTAGCTTCAGTATAACGCATTGCTGCAGGCGGATCGTTATCGATACTTCCGTTATTACCATGCATCTCAACAAGGACATGTCTCAGTTTCCAGTCCTGACTCATACGGACCATTGCATCATACACGGATGAATCCCCGTGCGGATGATAGTTTCCGATGACGTTACCAACCGTTTTTGCGCTTTTTCTGTAGTTCTTGTCGTATGTATTTCCTTCTGCGTACATCGCAAATAAAATACGGCGTTGAACGGGCTTAAGCCCGTCACGTACATCCGGAATCGCTCGATCCTGTATAATATATTTACTATAGCGACCAAAACGGTCACCGATTACATCTTCAAGCGGAAGACTTTGTATATTCTCATTCATTATCCTCACCCTTTTCATCATCCTGAATTGTTTCGATATCCTCTACTTCTGTTAAGCGTTCGACTTCATCGTTTTCCAGAATGCTTACATCTTCCTGCATACCGAACTCAACATGGCGTTCAATCCAGTCACGTCGTGGTTCAACCTTGTCTCCCATTAATGTTGAGACACGTTTAGCACTTCTAAGTTCATCATCGATTTCAACACGAATTAAAGTTCTCGTCTCAGGATTCATCGTCGTATCCCATAGTTGATCTGCATTCATTTCTCCAAGCCCTTTATATCGCTGTAGAATAAAGCCCTTACCTACCTTCTTTTGAACCCCTTTAAGTTCATCATCTGTCCAGGCATATTCAATGACTTCGTTCTTCCCTTTACCTTTAGAAACTTTATATAACGGTGGTAACGCAATATAGACTTTGCCGGCATCAATCAAAGGTTTCATATATTTAAAGAAGAATGTCAGAAGCAGCACTTGAATATGTGCACCATCTGTGTCCGCATCTGTCATTATAATGACTTTGTCATAGTTTGCATCTTTAATTTCAAAATCATTTCCGACACCTGCACCAATCGTATGAATAATGGTGCTGATTTCTTCGTTTTTTAGAATATCTTCGAGCTTTGCTTTTTCTGTATTGATAACTTTACCACGTAACGGAAGAATCGCCTGAAACTTACGATCCCGCCCAAGTTTAGCAGAACCACCTGCTGAATCTCCTTCGACCAGGTAAAGTTCGTTACGGCTCGTATCCTTACTTTGTGCAGGTGTGAGTTTACCTGACAATAATGTTTCTTTACGTTTATTCTTCTTACCATTTCGCGCTTCTTCACGTGCTTTACGTGCAGCATCTCTTGCCTGAGCTGCTTTTACCGCTTTCTTCACTAATTTCTGACTTAATACTCCGTTTTCCTCAAAATAGAACGGAAGTTGTTCACTTAATACACTATCCACTGCACTACGCGCTTCACTCGTTCCAAGCTTCGACTTCGTCTGTCCTTCAAACTGCAGTAGATTCTCGGGAATCTTAACCGAAATGATTGCAGTCATCCCTTCACGAATATCATTACCATCGAGATTCTTATCCTTAGCTTTCAACTCTCCGATTTTTCTGGCATATTCATTGAATACTCGTGTGATAGCAGTCTTCATCCCAACCTCATGTGTACCACCATCTTTCGTTCTCACATTATTAACAAATGAAAGAACGGTCTCTGAGTACTGATCGTTAAACTGAAATGCGACTTCAATTTCGATATCATGTGACTTACCGCTAAACTTCGCCACTTCGTGTAACGTTTCTTTACCTTCGTTGACAAAGTTGACAAAATCTTTTAATCCATCCTCGTAATAGAACACTTCCTGACGTTCCTCATTATTTCTAAGATCAGTGATCGTGATTTTAAGGTTGTTGAGTAGAAATGCAGATTCACGTAACCTTTCACTTAACGTATCAAAATTAAATTTAACTGTCTGTTTAAAGATAGATGGGTCAGGTTTAAATGTCACACTCGTCCCTGTCTTTTTTGATTTCCCGATTTCTTCTAACGTTGTAGCGGGTACTCCACCATCTTGAAAGCGCTGCTTGAATATCTTTCCATTATTATGTATTGTCACCTCGAGCCAGCTGCTTAAAGCATTAACAACAGAAGCTCCAACTCCGTGCAGTCCTCCAGTTGTCTTATAGCCCCCTTGACCAAATTTCCCTCCTGCATGCAGCACAGTAAATATTACCTCTGGCGTTGGTTTTCCGGTCTTATGCAGCCCTGTTGGCATACCACGCCCATTATCTGTTACTGTTACAGAGTCATCTGCATTGAGAACAACGTTAATTTCATTACCGTGACCATTCAATGCTTCGTCAATTGAATTATCAAGAATTTCATATACAAGATGATGTAATCCTCTTGAATCCGTAGATCCTATATACATCCCTGGTCTTTTTCTAACTGCTTCAAGACCCTCTAAGACTTGAATGGATTCATCATTATACTGATTATTTGCCAAGTGCTTACCTCCTACAAACATACGTTCGAAAATTTATATACATTCATTATTTTAAATGAAACCCTTAAAAATGCAAGCTTTTACAAATCATTATTATTTAAGTTTACATAATAATATTATTTGTTTTTTATAATATTTTTCTACACAACTATTTTTGTATGCGTTATAATAGATATAGTTATGAATTACTATTAGTAGCTACCCATAAAGGAGAAAAATTATGCAGATTGCATTATTACTAGCAATTGCCTATCTACTTGGTGCAATTCCAACAGGTTTGATTGTAGGCAAACTATTATTTAACAAAGATATTCGTAAGTTTGGCAGTGGAAATCTAGGCGCCACCAACACATTTCGAGTATTAGGTAAGAAAGCCGGAACATTTGTCACGATATTCGATGTTGCGAAAGGGGTTCTTCCTGCAATATTTCCAATTATATTTGACCTTGATATTCATGGTATATGGTTTGGACTTGCAGCAATAATTGGTCATGTTTACCCTATTTACTTGAAATTTAGAGGCGGAAAGGCAGTAGCAACAAGTGCCGGTGTGATTCTTGGTGTAAATCCATTGATCTTCCTTATCATCGCTGTAATATTCTTTACCTTACTGTTTACAACACGAATGGTATCGTTAACAAGTATTTTGACGAGCATCGGAAACTTTATTACTACATTATTTTTCGATGATATCATTTTGAAGATCATCTCATTTCTGATTATGTTGATTATTATTATTCGTCACAGCAGCAATATCAGGAGAATTATTTCAGGAACAGAGCCTAAGATACAGTTTAAAAAATAATATATCCCTTTTATAGCAGAATTAAAAATCCGAACACTGTAGTCAAACGATAGACTCCCCACAGTGTCCGGATTTTTATATTCCAACTTTTCGTAATTAAGCTGTATAATCAATTGATATTATCGTTATCATCAGATGAAAGTTCAATATATTTCTCATGCCATTCAGGATAGTAACGATCAAGTCGGATAGGGATTTCACTGCCTCTTTTTATAACGACATGCGTTGTTCTACCAGTCGCTGCGATGGCTCCATCCTCTTTAACAATCTCGTATGCATAAATGGTCTTAAGCTTACTATATCGTTCAATCCATGTTCTTACAGTAATTGTCTCTGGATAAGTAATCGATTTCCTATATTGCACCGATACATCCACCACCGGAGAGATTAATCCTTCATCTTCCATCGCTTGATAGCTAAACCCAGCTTTCTTTATAAAATCTGTTCTTGCAACTTCAAACCAGATTAAATAGTTCGCATGATAGACGACACCCATCTTATCCGTTTCAGCGTATCGAACCTCAATATCTTTTTCTGTTATATACATTCATCTGACTCCTTATTTATACTATTGTATCTATCATACACCAGTTTCAATAAAAAAACAGGGACAAAAAAGTCCCTGTCAACCTATCACTCAGCTAATTTGCCTCGTAGCACCATTTGAAGGATACCACCGTGACGGTAGTAATCGAGCTCCACTTCTGAATCAAAACGAGCTAAAGCATTAAATTCTACTTGAGTACCATCTGTTTTAACTGCTGTTACCTTAACTTCATCACGAGGTTTAATACCTTCATGAATATCTACAGAGAACTTCTCACTGCCATCCAGACCTAATTTTTCTGCTGAATCCCCTTTTAAGAACTGTAAAGGTAGTACACCCATCATGACTAAGTTAGAACGGTGAATACGCTCGTAACTTTGTGCGATTACAGTTTTCACACCTAAAAGATTAGTACCTTTTGCAGCCCAGTCACGACTAGAACCCATTCCATAATCATCACCTGCTAATACAACCAGTCCTGTGCCATCTGCCTGATATTTCATACAAGCATCAAAGATAGGCATAACTTCACCTGTTGGCCAGTAAGTAGTATATCCACCTTCCGTACCAGGTGCAATCTGGTTTTTAATACGAATATTTGCAAATGTACCACGCATCATTACTTCATGGTTACCACGACGAGAACCATATGAGTTGAAGTCACGGATTTCTACGCCATTCTCACGCAGGTACTTTCCTGCTGGTGTATCTTTACCGATAGCACCTGCTGGAGAGATGTGGTCAGTTGTTACTGAGTCACCAAATTTACCCATAACGGCGAGATTTTCTAAAGGTGCAATGCTTCCTGGTTCTTTTGATAAACCCTGGAAGAATGTTGGATTTTGAATATATGTTGAAGTTGGATCAAAATCATATAATGGTTGATCAGTAGACTCAATCTGGTTCCACATTTCATTTGAATTAAATACATTCTCATATTCTTTGCGGAATAATTCTGGCGTTACTACTGAATTTACTTCATTTTTAACTTCATCAATTGTCGGCCAGATATCTCTTAAGAATACATCTTTACCGTCATGTCCTTTACCGATTGGATCGTTTTGAAGATCGATATTAACAGTACCCGCTAAAGCATAAGCGACAACGAGCTGCGGTGAAGCTAAGTAGTTCGCTTTAACTAAAGGATGGATACGGCCTTCAAAGTTACGGTTACCTGATAATACAGATGTCACTAATAAATCTTCATTAGATATTGTCTCTTCAATTTCAGGCAATAACGGACCTGAGTTACCAATACATGTTGTACATCCGTAACCTACAGTATTAAATCCTAATTGATCCAAGTACGTTTGAAGTCCTGAATCTTCTAGATATCCTGTTACAACCTTAGAACCCGGTGCAAGTGATGTTTTTACGTAGGCAGGGACTTGTAATCCTTTTTCTACTGCTTTTTTTGCAACAAGGCCAGCACCTAACATAACGTAAGGGTTTGAAGTATTTGTACATGATGTAATTGCTGCAATTGCAATATCACCCGTTGTCATTGTGACAGACTTTCCGTCAGCTAAAGTTGTTGTGGCAGTTTTGTCAAATTCAGCTTTATCTAAGCCGTGACCTTGGTTACCAGCTTTAGCAGTAACAGATTTAACGAATTCTTTTTTCATATTGCTTAATTTAATCAAATCTTGCGGACGTTTAGGTCCTGATAATGATGCTTCAACCGTAGATAAATCAAGAGTTAATGTATCAGTATATGTTGGATCTTCTTTATCTGTTGTAAAGAACATATCATTCTTCACTAAATATTCTTTAACGAGCTCGATATGTGCTTCATCGCGACCAGTCAAACGCATATAATTTAGCGCTTCTTCATCAACAGGGAAGAAACCACAAGTCGCACCATATTCTGGTGCCATATTGGCAATTGTCGCGCGGTCTGCAAGTGGTAAATTCACTACGCCCGGACCAAAGAATTCAACAAATTTTCCTACTACACCTTTTTTACGTAATTCCTGCGTTACACGTAATGCTAAGTCAGTTGCAGTTGTACCTTCAGGAAGCTCTCCAGTAAGTTTAACTCCAATTACTTCTGGTACTGGGAAGTATGAAGGTTGACCAAGCATACCCGCTTCAGCCTCAATACCACCAACACCCCAACCAAGCACACCGATACCATTAATCATCGTTGTATGAGAGTCAGTTCCTACTAAAGTATCAGGAAATGCAACTTGTTCACCATCTACATCACGCACATGAACAACGTTTGCTAAATATTCTAAGTTAACTTGATGCACGATACCTGTTGCTGGTGGTACTGCACGGTAGTTATCAAATGCTTTTGTCGCCCAGTTCAAAAATTGATAACGTTCTTTATTACGTGCAAATTCAAGCTCCATATTTCTTTGTAACGCTGTTTCGTTACCATATGCATCCACTTGCACAGAATGATCAATTACAAGGTCCACCGGTACTTCTGGATTAATCTTTGTTACATCTCCACCTACATCATCCATCGCTTTACGAAGTGATGCTAAATCAACGACAGCAGGTACTCCTGTGAAGTCCTGCAAAATAACACGTGATGGCTTAAATGGAACCTCTGCGTTAGGATCGTTCTTCTTCCCCCACTTAACAAGATGTTTAATATGTTCTTCGTTAATCACTCGCCCATCGTATTGACGAAGAACAGACTCAAGTAACACACGGATAGAATAAGGAAGCTTCTTAACTTGTCCAAGCCCTAGTGACTCTAGTGACTTTAAACTGTAAAACGTAAAAGTCTTACCGTTTAACTCAAATGTCTGTTTTGCAGTTTGCTGTAAATTTGAATTCATATGTGTTCCCCCTATTTATTGATAAAGCCTTTACATATTCATTCTAATCAATATTTTATAAGAAGTAAATATTATCACATTCCAAATTAGCTATACTTAGCTATAAGTTTTACTTATAAAAAATACCTGTCGACAATTCACAATTGATTTGTCGACAGGTATTTTAAAATTTATTATTTTTGGTTATTTTGATTTTCTTGATATGATTTTCTGAATTTCTTATCAGGTTTTAACGTGAGGCCTATTCTCATACGTTCTGCATTGCCATCTTTATATAATGATAACAGCATCAGTATAAGTACAAACGAAAATGGAAAAGCTACGATGATCGCTGCACTTTGCAAGGCACTCAGTCCCCCAGCATATAAAAGTACCGCAGCAATAATTGACTGTGCCAGTCCCCATATCACCTTGATGTTGTTTGCGGGCTCAAGCGATCCATTTGTAGATTGCATACCCAGTACAAATGTTGCTGAATCAGCTGATGTAATAAAGAAAGTACAAATTAGTAGTAATGCTATTAATGATAATCCCATCGCCATCGGCATATGCTCGAATATTGCGAACAGTTGTGTTTCAACAGCAAGATCACCAATTTCAGGGAATTTCTTAAATATCTGTATCCCACTTACACCGAAGACACTAAACCACAGCATACTGATAATCGTAGGAACGAGTAGTACACCGATTAAAAACTCTCGAATTGTTCGTCCTTTAGAAACTCGCGCAATGAATATACCGACAAATGGACTCCAGCTCATCCACCAACCCCAATAGTAGATTGTCCAGCCGTTCATCCACTCACGTTTCGACTGGTCTAAAGGTGCCGCATCAAAACTCATAGACAAGAAGTTCTGAAGCAAGTTCCCTAACGATGTTGAAAACATATTCATAATTAACACTGTTGGACCTAAAAAGAGAACTGCAACAAGTAATAATGTTGCTATCCCTATATTAAAATTACTTAAAATCTGTATCCCTTTTGATAGACCACTCCAAGCACTCATTAAGAATAATATAGTAACAACGACAATGATTATTAACTTTACGTTAATCGTATTTGGTACATCGAACAAGAAATGCAAACCACCATTGATCTGCTGAGCACCCATTCCTAATGAAACTGCAACCCCAACTACAGTTGCAAATACTGCAAGTACATCAATGATTGTTCCTAAAATACCATCTACTCTATCGCCAAGCAATGGTCTTAATGTCTTTGATAATAATCCCGCTTCACCTTTCCTGAATTGAGCATATGCAAGGCCTAAAGCGACTATTCCATATGTAGCCCATGCGTGAAATCCCCAATGAAAGAACGTATAGCGAAATGCATCCTTCATCGCTTCATCTGACTGAGCATCAGCTGTTGGTGATTTTATAAAGTGGCTTAATGGTTCTGCAGCACCATAGAATACGAGTCCGATACCCATCCCTGCGCTAAATAACATCGCAAACCAAGATATTGTACTAAATTCTGGTTTATCTGATGGCTTACCTAATTTTAGTTTACCGATAGGACTAAGAATCAGAAACAAACAGGCAAATACAAATATCGACGTAATCATTACATAATACCAACCGAAATATTTTGTAATGAATGCATTAATCTGGCTCGTAACCTCACCAAATCCCGATGGACTTATTACACCTAACAAAACAGTAATGATTACAAGTGATAACGCAATAAAAAATACAGGTGTCAATTTTTTTCCTGATGTCATAAAATACTCCTTCCAAATTAAAATTTTAAAAAACAGTTCTAAGTATAACAAACTATAATTAATTACACAAATAGAAACGTTTTTTCAAATTCTAATTTTTAAAGTAGGCAACTATAAATAATTTATGAAAATGAATTGATTTTTAAAATGTTACAATGTAAACTAAATATAGTAGGAGGTGACTATACATGTCTATATTAAAAGAATTTAAAGAGTTTGCTGTAAAAGGAAATGTACTTGATTTAGCTGTCGCAGTTGTTATTGGGGGTGCATTTGGTAAAATTGTTTCTTCATTAGTGGCTGATGTAATTATGCCGGTCATTGGTCTTATTTTTGGAAATACAGATTTTGCATCAAGCTGGGCTTATAAAGGAATCAAATACGGTGTCTTCATTCAATCAATCATCGATTTCTTAATCGTTGCAGGTGCAATCTTCTTGTTTATTAAACTTATCAATAAGATTACGCGTAAAAGCGACGTTGAAGAAGTTGAAGAAGCAGTCGAAGAGAATACAGTGTTATTAACTGAAATCAGAGACTTATTACGCTCCAAATAAAAAACTTCACCATGATGGTGAAGTTTTTTTATTTTTTATACGGTCCTTCTTCAATCATCGTTTTAACGTCTTCCACAATTTCTGACTTCGGAAATTTTTTATCTCCAGTATCTTTTCCCGCATAATCTTTTATTATCATCCCATTTTGATCAACAAGATAAAACGATGTACCATGTGTAGCCTGTGAGTTATTGGCTGTAGGTGGAACTACGATAGTTTTGAAGTTCTCTTCTGCAAACTGTCTGATAAACTTCTCATCATACTGTGTCACAGCTTTCCAAATCCCTTTTGGAGGATTATGCTGATTGATATAGTCACTAAGTTTCTTTGGCGTATCTTTCTTAGGATCGACACTAAAGCTGATGATGCCATAATCATCATGACTGATGCCATCCTTCTCAAGCTGATCCACAACCTGACTCATATTATAAGTCATGGGTGGACAGACTGTTTCACAGTTAGTAAAGATAAAATCCACTAGCCAGACCTTTCCTTTAAGATCTTTATTTGAAATTGACTTACCGGTTTCATCCGTTCCACTGAACTCAGTCATTGTATTGCCATATAAAGACTTTGGTTCTAATCTTGAATTACTGCACGCTGATATTATTAATGCTAAAAATAATATTAAGAAAATATTTAACTGCTTCATAGTGACCTCCTTATGTATTCATATAATACTATAGCAAACTGACTATCAATTAAAAGTCCATACTTCATATAAATTTGACATAGTTGTTACAATTACTTCAACTGAAATTCTGTATCACTATTAAAACCGTCAGTTCTAACCTTTAATATCGCAGGCATATTTTCTTGGAGCGATTGTACATGACTAATTATGCCGATCAGTTTTCCGGTTTGCTGGAGTTCGATCAGAACTTCAATTGCTGTCTCAAGCGTATCACTATCTAAACTTCCGAAACCTTCATCAACGAACACCGACTCCAGATTGATTCCACCTGAAATCTGCATGACGTAATCACTTAAGCCAAGCGCTAATGATAAAGAGGCGATAAATGTTTCACCGCCAGAAAGCGTTGTAATATCCCTCACATTATTTGTGTGATAATCGAAGACTTCAATTTCAAGCCCGCTTTTCTTTCTGGAGTGAACCTCCTTTTTCCTTACGAGCTTGTATCGGTTATGGGTCATCTGAAGTAACCTTTCATTAGCTAATAGAAGTATTTGTTCCAGATAGTATACGAGCACATAATTTTCGATTGATAGTTTTAAAGTATTCTTTCCGTTCAGTACTTCGAAAAGTCTGATCTCAGAACCTATATCCTCCATCTGCTTGACATAACTTTTATGTACTACTTCCAGCTGCATTATAATATTATTCATCAGCCTTAACTGACTACGCTCATCATTGATTGCTTGTTCAAACGCTTTCGCTTTAGACGATAGCTCAGCGTATTCATTTGACAGCTTTTCAATATCAGGGGCTTTTTTTCCGCCAATCAAATCCTCTAAGGTCTTTATCGTATTTTCATGGAAATGAATATCTTTATAATAACTTTCAACAGTATTCTGCAACGTTTCTAGTTCTTGCTCTATATCTTTGTCCATATATTCATCCACTATTTTATCCGATATATGAAATGAGTTTTTTGTTGATTCTAATTGGCTTAATAATTTTTCGTTATAGATAAGATGGGTATTATATTTATCCACGATATTCTCTTTTGATCGGATGAGTTCTGAACAAGAGAATATCGTTTCGTTTAGATGATTCAGATGCTTATCATAATTTTCATAGAGATCCCTTTTCTCATCAAACTGAGCCTTGAAATCATCATAATTCTTAAACCCTGTGAATGATACAAATGTATGATATCGCTCTTTTTTACCATTGCGTTCATTGATCTTTTTCTCATTTGCATCGATAGCGTCTTTTAAGGAGATAATGGATGCTTTGTTATTTTTAAGTTCATTACTCAGGTCCTCGTACTCGTGATCGATATGATTTAAATGGTCATTGAGCGTTTCAAGTTTCTGCGTTAACATCTCTTGTTCATGAATAAGCAGTTCACCAGTATTTTGCATATCTTCATGTTTATAAGTAACTTTAAACTGCTCATATGCAAGTAACTTATCGGTGATTGCCTTCATCAATGCTTCAATCCACTCTATCTTAGTTGCATTGGCCTCTTGTTCACGTGACAACGTCATCCTTCTTTGTACAAGGTTATGGTATTCATGATGAACACCATCCGTTTTCTCGGTGACGATATGATTACACACCGGACAATTTTGACCTATTTTCAATTGGGCACGAATAGAGTCCACTGCATCAATATCCAGCAGATCATCTCCGAAATTAAAACGTTCGATAAGTGATTCACATGACAATAGTTCTTCTGTTAGCATGCCCTTATTTTCTTTAATCGCTTGCAATGCTTTATAATGTGAATCATATTCGTTGATCAATGAGATAATCGTTTCATTATCACGAATATGATTCTGAAGCTTCACCTTTTCTTCATATAATTTTGTCTTTTCTTGAATCAACGCTTCTAGGGAACTTTGAATGGTCTCATTTGCTTGATGTGTACTTGATAGCTTATCGCTCAATGCTGTCGTTTCATTTTTCAGTTCATTTAGCGTATTGACATCTTCTTCTAGACCTTGGTATTTTTCATCGACAAATCTTTCCTGTTCTATTAATTGATGATTGAGCCGCTTCATTTCTTCATTATCTTGCATAACTTCGTTTAATGCACTTTTCAGTTGCTGAAGCTTATTCTTATTTTCATTAATCTGTTGTTCTTCATCCTTTATTTGCTCTCTTAAATGCGCATCACCTTTCTTTAAGTCCTCCAGCTGACTGATACAGGAAAGGTAGGATTCGAACTGCACGAGTTGCTGAACCGTTTTTTGTGTATTCTCTATTTCTTCACGCTGTTCATATAAAATTGCTAGCTGATGTTTATGCTGCTTGACAGATTGTATATTATTATTTAATATCTCCGCCGCTTTCAAGGCGTCTCCTTTAAGCTTCAGTTCATTTGATTTATCATTTAATTCTGATACGTTCTGCGAAAAGACCTTTTGTGACGCTTCGTAATACAAGTTAACTGTACGGATCTGTTCGTCGTAAGTAACCATATATGGCGGAAACCCGACACCGAGCTGCTGTATATGGAATTCGATCTCTTTTTCCTTCATTCTTATAGCATCGATTTTATCATCAACATTCTCCTTTAATCGCTTGACCATCAGCTCAAGATGCTTCGTATCGAACAGTGTTCTTAATATCTCATTCTTACTTTCGCTATCTGATACAAGAAAATTTTTAAATTCCCCTTGCGGCAGTATAAGGATTTGTCTAAACTGATCTGCCTGCAGCTTGACGATATCTACAATCAGCTGGTTTGTCTCGGTCTTTTTATTGGTACTGATTAAACGCTTCTCATTGTCATGGATTTCATAAACTTCTAATTTAGATGTGATCGGCGTCTTATTCCCTGCCTTTATGTGTGGTAAATTGCGAATAATTAAATATTGTTTGTCCTTGATGGAAAATTGAAATTTAATCATCGTCTCTTCTTCATCGTATGCGTGTTTATTTCTCATTGCCTTATGGTTTCTGGAAGAAGTGGACGCCGTGCCATAAAGGGCATACATCATCGCATCAAAAATGGTAGTCTTTCCTGAACCTGTCTTACCACTAATAAGAAAAAGTGTATGGTTATTCAGCTGCTTAAAGTCAATCGTTTCATTTTTAAATGGTCCAAAATGCTGAATCTCTAACTTAATCGGTCTCATCCATTAACCTACTTTCGTTAATAAGCTGTTCTATTAATAACGTCTGCTTTTCATCCATCTCACTATCCGTCATATCTAAATAAAACTGTTTGACAAGTTCCAGATGTGAGAGCTGCTGTACTTCTCTTTGTTTGTATTGAATATCCCTATTGTTTATCATTGGCTTTAATTCTAATAGATACGGATATACTTGCTTAAGCTTGAACATTGGATCATTGATATGCTCCATGTCACTTAACTCAAGCTTTAAATATGAATTCCTATCTACAGCTAACTTCATTTTAATTGCATCTTCAAACGTTCCAGTAGCATATTCCAGATCTCTCGGGGGTGACAATGTAATAAAACTAACCTTCTGCTTTTTAAGATCAAAAATTCTGTAACCCTTTCTTTGATGCACTTCATCGAACGAATATTTCATGATACTCCCACTATAGAACACTTTTTCATCACGTATCGCGTCTGGTGTATGAAGATGTCCGAGCATTACATAATCGAATGCATCAAAAAGCTTGAGCGAGACATTCTCTATTGTACCTACGATGATTTCTCTTTCGGACTCAGTTGTCATACCTCCTGTAACAAATAGATGGCTTACTAAAATGTTTATTCTGCCTTTATCGATACGCTGTTCAATTTGTTCAATGATTCTCTTATATGTATCATGATGCGTGCGAATACTATCGTCTTCAAAGTAGTGTCGTGCAACAACCGGTTCTACGTAAGGGACAAGATAAAAGTCAACTCCATCGATCGAAACCGGATTCAAAGCATCATCAATTGTAGTGCCAATATGCATCTCATGCCCTTTATACCAAGCCTTACCATAGCCAAGACGTTCTGCGCTATCATGATTACCACTGATCAGCAGTACAGGAATTTTCTGCACCTGGTTCACTTCATAGATAAAGGTTTCAAATACCTTCATTGCCTCCCTGGAAGGAATTGAACGATCATAGATATCTCCAGCAATCACTAATACATCAATTGACGCTTCCCTGATATCTTGAACCAGCCTATTCAATAATATAGATTGCTCTTCTAATAAATTCTGCTGATTAATTGTCTTACCAATATGCAAGTCCCCTAAATGCATAATTTTCATGTGCTCACCTCATACATCATTATACTAAAAAACACACCTCATTGCTGAGATGTGCTGATAATGACAGGGAGATCATTATTATTTATTTTCAAATAAAATCTGTTCCGTACGATCAATTAGTTTTGCAGATTTAATCGCTTTTAATCCACCTGAATTTGTCGTGATATAATTTTGACTGATCAAAGATTCCATTACTTGTAATACCTCTTCAGATGTCACCCCTTCTTTAGGCCTTATGATTGACATCGTATAATTCTTTCCGATTTCTGTAACAAAATTAAGCTGAAGTGTTTTCATCTTATCTCTCCTTTCTTAAATTTTTATATTTCTTTCTTTTCAATCTTATTCACAGATACATAAACCTCACCAGTAAGTCTTGAAACTAATAGCGCAAAAGCACGCGCTTCTTCATCTGTGATGTTCAGAACGACCTGATTGAATCTACGTGTTTTCATAATAGATTTACCTTCTTCTGTAACTTCTTTAACAAAAGCAAGCTCGAGAATAACATCCTTTATCATTGTTTCACCTCCTTTACGCTATATATATCGTCATATCTTTATTAGATAGACATTACATTTTCAGTTCTATATAATATGTGATGAGGTGATGACGTGAATGAATGGTTTATTATTTTAATTTTTTTATGGACAATACTCTTTATGGGGTTGCTTACTATCGGTGGATTCTTTATGTTCAGAAAATTTCTAAAGAGGCTGCCAAAAGATGATGGTAAAAGTGAACTGGACTGGCAGGAATACTATATCAATAAAGCCCTTCCGTTATGGAATGACGATGCACGCAACCTTCTGAATGAACTTGTCAGCCCTGTACCAGATTTGTTCAGACAAGTTGCTAAGGAAAGAATCGCCGGACGAATTTCGAAGATTGCACTTGATGAAGGTGCAGAAGATATTGAACTTGATCATATTTTAAGGGGATATATCATTGCGACTCCAAAACGCGATCATCCTTTTATGAAGAAAAAACTCAATCAATTGAATATCGACTATACGCCATATGAGCATTATTTTAAATATGCTGATGACGAAAAGCAGAAGTTCTCAATCTTCGAGCATTCTGAAATCGCAAAAAAATAACAGCAGTGAGCTAATGCTCACTGCTGTTATTTATTGTACGCGCAATTTTCATATACTTTCTATACATCGCAATACGCCACGGGACTATCATACTGAAGGCTAGCAGGAAGAACATTCCTGCAAGTTGACCCGGATGTATTGAACTGCTCAGGAAAAATTTCATTGCTGAGCGGATGACAAGAAGGGATATGAGAATCAAAGGAAATAATCTAGATCGTTTCATATATATCTGCTGGTCTTTCACTTCAAAATTTGATGTAAAAATTAAAAATATGGAAAAAAACATCCCTACAACTACAGCTTCTATTATCTCCATAGTTGTCAATCTAAAATAGGGAAATATGTACATAAGTGCACCTGTAGACATAAAAAATGGCGGTAAAATAATCTTCTTAACATTCGTCGGATAATTCTGTGCCTTCATCCTGACAACAATAACAGCCATACCCATAAATAATGCAACAAGCATAGAAACGATAAAATACATGATTTAACCTACTTTCAACTAAAGTACTGATTGATAACCGTCAACTTATCAAAGAATAGCAATAAGCCCATGATTATCATTATAACCCCTCCAACTTTAGTTAACAACTGACTATATTTCTTTAATACATTAATTTTAGTGATAAAGAATGTCAGCAGGAAAAAAGGAATACAAAATCCTAATACATACATAATCATATATATAAGCGCGAGTGATTGATTTACAGCTGCCATAGAAAAAATTACACCAATAATCGGACCCATACAAGGCGTCCAGCCAGCAGCAAATGCAATACCTACTAAAAACGACCCTAAAAATCCTGCTGGTTTATTTTTAAATTCGAATTTATGGTCTTTCATCAATAGTTTAGGATTAAATATACCTAAAATGATCAATCCGAATATAATGCAGAGCAATCCACCGAGCATACGTATTGTATTGTCATATGACAGTAAAAAGTCCGAAAATATCCCGATACCGACACCTAGAGAAATATAGACGACTGAAAAACCTAGTAAAAAGAATATCGTATGTAACAGTGCATTTCGATTCAACTTCGAATCTTGCAGATCATTATAACCAACACCGGTGATATAGGATAAGAATGCTGGATATATCGGTAATACACATGGAGACACAAAGCTTAATAAACCTGCACCAAATGCAACCGCTATCGTAATATCATTCATCAAAAAAACCTCCATTCCATTCTATTTTAGCAAATATTCCCTTCAAATTAAGATGATTTTTATGACTTAAATGTGACAAAAAGTTGATAAATATGAGTAATGATTGGATAAAATATGGTATATTTAAATAAATAACGAGGAGGAAGTTCAATGAAAAAACCGATAGTGACAATTAGCATTATGCTGGGTCTGATTAGTCTTACAGCCTGTGATAGAGAGAGTCCACCAGAGATTAATACTTCAGTTAGTGATGAACCTTCTAATGAAATAATACAGAACCATAAAATAAAGCCTGATAATAAATTAACTGAAAAAGCAGAGAAAAAAATTACAGCTGTCAAAGAACGCGTAAAATCTACTGAAACAGCGGTTGATTCCGAAACCGTTACTACAGAGGTGCCTACAACTGAAGCACCAGCGACTGAAAGCCCATCAACAGAAGCACCAGCAATCGAATCTTCTGAAGAAGCGGCTACAGAAGCACCGGTTATTGATGCACCAATACAAGAAGCACCTGTAGAACCACTTCCTGAACAGACATATCCTGCTGAACAGCAGCCAGTTACTCAGGAACCACCAACAGAACAAGCAACTGATATTCCTGTTACTGAAGAACTAGCTGAACCTGAGACAACAGATTCTGCTGAAACTCTTCCTGCTGAATCTACAGAACCAGTCCAATAAATGATTTTAAAAATTAAAACATTAAGACCCGTGAGTGATTCATACAATCATTCACGGGTCTTGGCGTCTCATTAAAGACTTTGATTTATTTAAGATTTTGATTCATATTTCTATTCATCATCTGCATCATTTGATTAATTTTCTTTTGAGATGGTTTCTGACCCATTTGCATCATCATCATACGAAGCATTTCCTCATTGATCGGTGGATTTTTCTTCAAGTAATCCATCATATATTTTCTTGCCAGGAAGAATCCTAAAGCAGCACCTGCTGCTAATGCAAGTAGTACAATCAATATCCAAATCCAAGTAGCCATTTGTTCACCCACTTTCTTATACCATTAAAATTTTACTAAAAACAAACTTTTTTTTCAATATGTTTTCTATAAATAATAAAAGGCTGATATACAGCCTTTTATTTACTTCATATTCAAAATGTTATTTACAACATTTTCTACAGTAAATCCATATTTCTCCATAACTAATTCTCCAGGTGCACTTGCACCAAATTTATCAATACCAATTACAAGTCCATCCAGACCAACGTATTTGTACCAGCTGTCAGAAGCAGCCATTTCAATTGCAACACGCTGCTTAATTGAAGATGGTAATACTTCTTCTTTGTATGATTTATCTTGTGCATCAAATTTTTGAGTGTTCGGCATCGATACCACTTGAACGCCTTTACCTTGTTTTTCTAACACTTTTGCTGCATCAATCGCTAAATTCACTTCCGAACCAGTTGCGACTATTAATATCTCCGGATGCTCAGATTGATATACAACATAACCACCACGTGCAACTCCCGCTTCTAGTTTGTCCTGTTCAATATCAATCGCAGTTAAGTTCTGACGCGTAAGGACAAGTGCAGTCGGTGCATCAGTTGATTCAAGTGCAATTTTCCAGGCGGCACGGCTTTCATTACCATCGGCCGGACGAATCACATTTAAGTTAGGAATCGCTCGTAAACCAGCCAGCTGCTCGATTGGTTCATGTGTCGGCCCATCTTCACCAACTGCTATTGAGTCATGTGTAAATACATATGTGACTGGTAAGCCCATTAACGCTGATAATCTTACTGCCGGCTTCAAATAGTCACTAAACACAAAGAATGTTGCCCCGTATACTTTAAGCCCACCGTGAGCAGCCATACCATTTAAAGCAGCACCCATAGCAAACTCTCTGACACCAAACCAGATATTCTTTCCTTCAGGCGTTTCAGCTGAAAAGTCTCCTGTCCCTTTAACATTTGATTTATTAGAAGATGCTAAATCTGCAGATCCCCCAAAGAATGAAGGAACTGTTTTTGCGATTGCCTGGATCATATCACCACTCGTTGCACGGGTAGCAGCTGATGTACCAGCCTCATATACCGGTAAAGCCTCCGCATAGTCAGAATTTAATTCACCAGCTATTGCTTGTCTAAGCTGTTGTGCTAGTTCAGCATTTTCTTTTTCTAATTGTGCAAATTTATCATTCCATAACTGCTCTTTTTCATTTGCACGTTTTAGCATCGTCTGCTGGAATATTTCATATACGGCTGGATCTACATGGAATTTCTTATCTGCCTCTAAACCGTATGCTTCAAATACAAGCTTACGCTCATCTCCTCCTAATGGAGCCCCGTGGATGCCATTCGTTCCTTGCTTATTCGGAGAACCATAACCAATAATTGTCTTAACTTCGATGATCGTAGGTCTATCACTTGATTTCGCTACTGTAATAGCTTTATCAATGGCTTCCATATCATTACCATCCGACACTAAAATATGTTCCCAGCCATAGCTTTCGAAACGCCCTTTAACATCTTCAGAGAATGCTTTATTCAGCTCTCCATCTAAAGAGATATCATTCGAATCATATAAAGCAATTAATTTATTAAGTTTTAAGTGACCTGCAAGACTTGCAGCTTCGTGTGATATACCTTCCATCAAGTCTCCATCTGAAACTAATGCATACGTATAATGATCAATAATATCTGACTGCTGATTGAAAGTTGCAGCAAGATGTTTTTCTGCCATCGCCATACCGACACTCATCGCAAATCCTTGCCCTAGTGGCCCTGTTGTGATTTCTACACCTTTAGTATGACGGTATTCCGGATGTCCTGGAGTTTTAGAGTCCCATTGTCTAAACTGCTTAAGTTCCTCTATTTCCAGCCCACCAGAAACATGCAGCAATGAGTATAACAAAGCTGAACCGTGTCCTGCTGACAGTACAAATCGATCTCTATCGAAGAAATGATGTGATGACGGATTGAAATTAAGATGACGTGTCCATAAAGTGTAAGCCATAGGTGCCGCACCCATAGGTAACCCCGGGTGGCCTGAATTCGCTTCCTCAATCTGATCGATACTTAAAGCTCTAATACTATCTACTGCCAATTGATCTTTTTCATTAAACATATAAATGCTCCTATCTACAAAATTTATTTTCTGATATTATTTAATCTTTGAATGTCTTTCACCTTGTCAGGTGTCACATCATTACCTTCAGGGTCTATGACGGTCGTGTTCTCAATCGTTTTCTTGAAAGACTGTCTGAAGGACTGTAAATATTCTTTACGTAATAAAGTCTGTTCTTTACCTTCTTCCTCCGTGAGACCTGTTGTCTTTTTCTTCTGAGCTAATTCATTAATTCTCTTCATCTTATTTTCATCTAGCATAACTCTCATTCCTTTCATTATAAAGATACCAAAAAAAACGAGTGAAACCAACTGGCTACACTCGTAATACATTAAATATTTTAATTAATTTACAACACCAAGTACCTCACCATTGGAAACAGGATCATGATAAGAATCGGAATGCGGTAATCTGCCATTGTCTTGTTCTCCTATCTGTTCGGTAAATCCAGGTGCTTCATTATAATAAATAGCTTGCGATTGTTCTATATAAAGTACCGAAAAAAGTGTAATCATTAAAAATAAGATACAATATAGTATAAATTCCTTAGAAATTCTAACGGTCATATCAAATTCCTCCTAGAACATTTGTTTGTATTCACACTTTATCAGAACATGTGTTCTATGTCAATAAAAATACGAACAAACGTTTGTTACATGCGAACGTGTATGCTATAATACGTATAACACCACATATAAGGAGTGTTTAAAAATGAGAGAACTCACTAAAAGACAAGAAGAGATATATGATTATTTAAAACATATTGTATCAACTAAAGGGTATCCACCGAGTGTAAGAGAGATTGGAGAAGCTGTCGGACTTGCCTCAAGCTCGACTGTGCACGGTCACCTTTCTCGTCTCGAGGAAAAAGGCTATATTAAACGAGATCCAACGAAGCCTCGTGCTATTGAGATTATTCACGGTGAAAATTCACAAGATTATTCTGAGGCTACAATTCATGTACCGGTTATCGGAAAGGTTACTGCAGGTGTCCCGATTACTGCAATCGAAAATGTTGAAGAATACTTTCCATTACCCGCACACTTCACTTCTAGCCATAACAGTGACATATTTATTTTAGAAGTCGTTGGGGAAAGTATGATTGAAGCGGGCATTCTTGATAGAGATAAAGTAATTGTAAGAAGACAGTCCATCGCAGAAAATGGAGACATTATCGTGGCGATGACAGATGAAGACGAAGCGACAGTTAAACGTTTTTTCAAAGAAAATAATCGTTATCGTCTACAACCCGAGAATCTGACAATGGAACCGCTTTACCTTGATTCAGTCACTGTTCTTGGTAAAGTTGTAGGTCTATTCAGAGAATTTTAATATTAGACCGTACGTTTTGCTAAATGTATATAATTTTTAATGCCATTATCACAACACCCGAGCCAGTTAGAATAAAACTTTTCTAACTGGCTCGGGTGTTGTAATATTATTTATCAATTGGATCCTACTTGCCTAATATCGTTTTAACTTGTTCAAGTATATCTTTTTCATTTTTCTTCTCTGTTGTTTCCATGTTACTATCCCCTTAAATAATCTATCTTTACTATACCCACAATACTATATGTTAAACATTTTAGTATATCATTGGAATAATCTACATCTATTTGCTATATTTTAAAAAAGGAGTGATAGATAATGAAAAAACGTCTTACAAGGTCAACAACTGACCGCTATGTTGCTGGAGTTCTTGGTGGTATTAGTGAATATTTTAATATTGATTCTAAAGTAGTTCGAATCACATTCATTTTAGTCTCATTTTTTACAGCGAATATACCTACATTTACAATGTATATCCTACTCGCCTTATTTATGCCAAAAGATACAGATGTTCTGGATAACTACTAAATAGAGCTGGAAGCCTTCACCCAGCTCTATTTTTTTCTGTTTGAAAATCCGAATAATGCTAATCCACCAATCAGTAGCAGAAGCGTTACTTGATCATTCAATATTTGGAATCCATATCTTAAGACAAATAATAGCAGTACATAGCTAAAAATCAAAGTTAGTTTCATATAGACAAATTCCTCTTTCAATATATTTAAATTCATTCTACCATAAATTTAAAATTTACCATTGACGAATCATGTGGGTTGAAGTAATATTTAAATCGTAATAATTACGATTGGAGAATACATATGAAAACACAATTGATTATCGGTACAACTGTCTCACTTGCTATATTGCTCACTGGATGTAGTGACACCACTGAAGATAAAGCAGCTGTAAAAAAAGAACAGAAGATTGAACATCATAAAGACAAACAGGTACATAGTCACAAACATGAACATCATCTGACAGATTCAGACAAAAAAATCTACGAAGGGTATTTTGAAGATGACGCTGTAAAAGACAGGCGGTTAACAGACTGGGAAGGTGACTGGCAGTCTGTGTATCCCTTCTTAAAAGATGGATCTCTTGATAAAGTATTCGAACATAAAGCGGAAGATCAGAATAAATCGAAGAAAGAAGTAAAGGAATACTATAATAAAGGATACGAGACTGATGTCGCCCATATCAAAATTGGTGAAAAAGACATCATCTTTACAAAACAAAATAAAAAACATCGTGCTAAGTATGAATATGATGGCAAAGAGATTCTTACTTATGAAAAAGGAAATCGCGGCGTTAGATACATATTCAAAAAAGTATATGGAGATAATGAGGCACCCAACTATGTGCAGTTCAGCGATCATATCATCGCTCCTGAACGTGCACTTCATTTCCATATCTATATGGGGGATGATCGTAAAGCACTCCTAAAAGAACTTGAAAACTGGCCAACATACTATCCTGATGACCTATCTGCTAGAGAAATACAAGAAGAAATGCTGGCACATTAAAAAGAAGAGAGGATGACGAGAAATTAATATTCCCTGTCATCTTCTCTTCTTTTTAATCGTATTTAACCGTTATCAAAGTCTATTATATCCATATATTAAAGGTATGCATAAACAATATTATTGCCGTCAACAATACAAATAATCCAGTATAGAGCATTCGCATCTTTATATGTCCAATCAGCATACTCATGTATAAACCAAGAAGTGTAAGAACATAAAGCAGCAGGCGGACATAGAGATTAATCTGTCCCCTTCCGTGTATCGAAGGAAGAAAATATAACAGCAGAATACTTGCGGTAAAAATTAATATTACAATTTTCTTATACATAAATTACCTCACATTACCATCACATTGAAATAATGACCATCAAGATCCGTGAATATAAACCCATAATAACCATTTTTTACAGCAGGCTTACTTACTGCATTTCCGCCCGACTGAACAATACGTTCATATAACTCATCGACATTGTGTTTTTCAGGCAGATCAAAGGAAATGATAATCTCAGGGTGATCAGCGTAACCTTTTAATGGTGTCTGCATAAACTGCTCAAGTATATCCTGCTTAAATATACATATCGTATTATCACCAATTTTAAAGGCACCTAATGTTTCATTGTTACTTCGTTCATCAATGATTTCAAATCCGATATTACGATAAAAGTTTAGAGCACGTTCAACATCAGTAACAGCAAAATTTAACCAGTAACTTTTCATAATATCTCCTAATGTAGATTGATTAAGGGCACACTTGATTTTATCACTTGATTGGATATAATCAGCTGTTTTAATTCATCAGCGATATCAAGCTGATCGAGGTAATCAAAATCAAGCCACGCATATGGATGTCTTACTTTAAATTCAGATTGATTGCGTGTATTGAAAACAAAAGCAGTATCATTAACCATCGTCTCAAAAATCAATCCTTTAAACGGCTTTTTCTCCTCAACAACAAACAAGATACCTCCTACTTTGATTTCTTTATTTAACTTACGCGCAAATTGCTCAGCAGTCTGTTTAATTGTATATTGACCTTTTTTTACGACACCTGGTAATTTCATTCGCTTGTTGCCATTGTCTTGAATCAATATTTTATCTTCAGTCGTGATTAAAAGTGATGCAGTTATTTTTTCTTTCATGATTTACTCCTAGATTATAATTTCATTTTATTATATCAAACATATGACATAATAAAAATTATAACATAAAAATAAGGCTAAGACTTTTTATGGCCTTAACCTTTCTAATTAAGCATGTACTACCAGCTCGATTTTTTTATACCAGGTAGCTGTCCTTTATGCGCAAGTTCTCTTAGTGCGATACGAGAAAGTCCGAATTTACGATAAACGCCTCGCGGTCTTCCTGTAATATGACATCTGTTCGTACGTCTTGAAGGTGATGAATCTCTTGGTAACTTGCTTAAACCGACGTAATCTCCAGCAGCTTTCAACGCTGCTCTTTGTTCTCTATATTGTTCTACCAGCTGCTGCCTTTTTAGTTCTTTTGCTATTTTTGATTTTTTAGCCAAAATATCGCTCCTCCTATTTATTTAAAGCTTCATCAATAGCTTTGACATTATCTTCCATTAATTGCTGATACGTAATATTCACTTTATCGTCTTTTGTTAATACAGCCATATTGTGAAACCTTACCGTTTTTGCATTCGTTTTATTCTTAATAATATCTGTCGTTTTGGATGGTATATTCTGCTCATATAAAATCACCGATGCTTTAGACTTTTCAATATTATTAATCATATTGATAATATCACTTTGGGAAGGTTCTTCATTGTTCATACCAGATACACCTTCTTGCATAAATCCATAGCGGTGTGCAAGATAACCTAATGAATCATGAGAGATATATACCGTATCATGCTTTTTATTCTTCGCAATATCTTTCATCTTGTTATCAATGGCATCAAGATCTTTGATCAGCTTGTTATAGTTCTCTTCATAGACCTTCTTATGCTTTTTATCTTTAGCAACGAGCTCATCTTTTATCGTCTTTGCAAAAGATTTATTAAACACTGGGTCTAGCCATATATGCGGGTCATGTACGCCATGATTATGATCTTCATGTTCATCACCATGTTCATGTGATTCACTGGCAAGCAAATCAGATTCTTTGATTTCATGTACTAATGACACGACTTTAGTTTTATCTTTTGCAATATTAGCAATCTTAGCACCAACCGGGTCCAAGTCTTTACCTGAATAGATAAAGATATCAGATTTCGCTACACGTAAAGAATCTTTTTGTGTAGGCTCAAAAGTATGGATATCGATTCCTTTCGGATAAATTGATTGCACTTCAACGTGCGATCCACCAATTTGCTCAATAATACTCTTATATGCAAATACTGTCGTATAGACCTTTAGTTTACCCTCCTTTTGAACTGTATCTGCTGAACCACAAGCTGATAACAGCATCACTACCATTACCACTAATAGTGAAAAATACTTCTTCATTTCATCATCTCCTATTTCGTAATCGTTACGTTTTAATATTCTATACTTCTTTATTTACAAATGCAATAGATAGAAGCAAGATTATCTGAAGAATTATCTTTTTGATTTTTTACTTTACAAATGGTCATAAAAGCGATAACATATTAAAACGTAATGATTACGAATTGGAGGTTATACATTTGAAAGTCCCTATTACGGTATTAAGCGGATTTCTAGGAAGCGGGAAAACAACATTGCTTAATCATATATTGATGAATAACGAAGACAAACGCGTTGGTGTCATCGTAAATGACATGTGCGAGATTAATGTTGATGCTGACCTAGTAAATATGTCACGTACCGATGAAAAGATGATACAGTTACAAAATGGTTGTATATGTTGCACGTTACGAGAAGATTTGCTGGTTGAAATTAATAAGCTCATTACAACTTCAGAATTAGATTATATTGTTATTGAATCTACTGGCATCTCTGAACCTTTACCAGTAGCTCAAACGTTAACATTAAACGATGAAGTGCTAGGTATAAACTTAAGTGACAATACAGTGTTAGATACGATGGTTACAGTTGTTGATGCGAACAGATTCTGGGATGATTATGCATCAGGTGAATCGCTGCTTGAACGCCAGATGGCAAATGATGAGCATGATACACGTGAAGTCATTGACTTATTAATTGATCAAATTGAATTTGCAAATGTTATTCTATTAAATAAAACGGATTTAGTACATGAGGAAGATGTTAAGGAACTACGTGCATTAATCCATCAGTTAAACCCGGATGCACTAATTTATGAGACAGATCACTCAAAAATCCACATGGATAAAATTTTAAACACGAAGTTATTTGACTTTGAAAAAGCATCTCAAAGTGCCGGATGGTTAAAAGAATTAAACGATGAGCATACACCGGAAACTGAAGCGTATGGTATCGGCTCATTTGTATATAGAAGAAAGCGCCCTTTCCATCCTGAACGTTTTATGCATTTCCTAGAAAACTTTTCATTAGATGTTATACGTTCAAAAGGATTCTTCTGGTTGGCATCCCGTAATGATATGTGTGGATTAATCAGCCAGGCAGGTAACTCGATGCAGATTCAAGGTGCTGGTGAATGGATTGCAACGTTAAGTACGGATGAGATAGCTCTGGAAATGATAGAAGATCCTACACTTAAGGAGAGATGGGATGCATTCGGTGATCGCCAGACTGAAATCGTTTTTATCGGAATCGAAATGAATCAACAGCAAATTGTATCTGACCTTGATCACTGTTTATTAACAGACGAAGAAATGAAGATGGACTGGACAATATTTAATGATCCTCTGCCTCAGTTTACGGTAGCAGAAACAAATCCTGATATCATATTAGACTAAAACAAATGAATTTATAGGAGTGAACAAAATGAGAGTAAATATTACTTTAGCTTGTACGGTATGTGGCGATAGAAACTATATCACGAAGAAAAATAAAAGGAATAATCCTGAGCGTCTTGAATTGATGAAATACTGTCCAAGATTAAAAAAATACACCTTACACCGTGAGACAAAATAATAATTATTAACAATTTTTCTGGACTACGAAGAGTCAACACTTATTTTCATAGTCCAGTTTTTACTCGCATTTACACTTTAACGTTTAAAAGCATAAACGCATTAAAACTTTTTCTTGATAAATTTTCTTAATTATCTTACAATAGGGATTATATTTTTAGGAAGATAGGTGATTATATGGAACATAAGAAGATGGATAGAGATTTAAAGACTCGCCATATTTCAATGATAGCAATCGGAGGTTCGATTGGTACAGGATTATTCATGGCAAGTGGTGCAGTTGTTGCACAAGCTGGACCCGGTGGTGCAGTTGTCGCATATGCTGTTATCGGTATTATGATTTACTTTTTAATGACAGCACTTGGAGAACTCGCAACATTTTATCCCGTGTCTGGTGCATTTAATGCTTATGCAACCCGTTTTATTGATCCAGCTGCAGGGTTTACAGTTGGTTGGTTTTACTGGATTATTTGGAGCTTAGTAACAAGTGTCGATATATTATCTGCTGCTAAAGTCCTAAGTTACTGGGAGATGTTCGGTGGCATTCATCCTTTTATATGGAGTCTTATTTTTCTAGCATTGATTTTCATGTTGAATGCATTTTCTGTTAAATCTTTCGGAGAAGCTGAATACTGGTTCAGTATTATTAAAGTAGCAACCATCTTCTTATTTTTGATCATGGGGTTATTACTTATTTTTGGAATTATTGGTGGTGAGCCTATTGGATTTAAAAACTTTACGGTTGGTGATGCCCCTTTCCATAATGGTATATTCGGATTACTGGGAGTATTAATTGTCGCTGGATTCTCATTTGGTGGAACTGAAGTCGTGGCTGTTACAGCGGGCGAGTCTGAGAATCCAAGTGAATCTATGCCAAAAGCAATTAAGCAAGTCTTCTGGAGAATTTTATTGTTCTATATCGGTTCTATATTTATTATTGCTTGTATTATCCCATATACAGATCCTCAGCTCATTAATGAGAATAGCGATGTGTCTATGAGTCCATTTACTATCGTATTCGATAAAGTAGGTATCCTGTTTGCTGCTTCTGTAATGAATGCAGTGATATTAACTGCTGTGCTTAGTGCAGGTAACTCTGGATTGTACGCAACAAGCAGACTATTATTATCATTAAGTCAGGATAATAAAGCACCGAGGTTTGTTGGAAAACTAAATAAAAATAATATGCCATTTAATGCATTAATAGTAACAACAGGTTTCGTTATACTCACATTAATCTATGCAAACATCAATGCAGGAGGTTATTTCAAACTATTAAACATGGTGGGATCGCTTGTTCTAATCGTATGGCTTATCAGTATAATAAGTCATATGCGTCTAAGAAATGCAATTATAAAACAAAATAAAGATATCGACGCTTTACTTGCATATAAAGCACCCTTATTCCCATTAGGACCGATTATCGTAATTTGTACCATTATTTTCTTGTTAGTTGGTCAGTCATTTGGGGATATTAAGGCGATGAATTATGTTAAGGTCGTTGAATCATATATTCCTATTATCGTTGCAATCATAACTTATTTTAGCTATAAATTAGTTAAACGTACAAAAGTCATTAAACTTGAAGATATCAATCTTGAAAAGCATACGTTATAAGACAACAACCCTATACATTGTATAGGGTTTCTTTGTATAATATGTATAAAGGAGTGGTGATAATGAGTAATGGACAAATTAACCTATTTGATGACGTACTAAAAACTGATGAAAAATTTGTAATTGTAGTGCAGGGTGTCTATGAAAAACATAACCAGATTATTAAAAAGATTTTACGTGAATATCCAGGACTAGATCGCACTGCAATGATCCGATTATTCGACCATCTAAAGGATACGTACCTTTATGAGCCGTTTGAAGACGATATGGTATTCTACGATATTACTGTCTATACAAATGAAGATTATGCTGCTGATAATATATTTGCACATACAAAAAGACATCGCAATGCTTCAGAATGGACACATACAGCAAAATAATTGTTGCTGCTTGTCAAAAAAGAGGCCAGAAAATTCTGACCCCTAGATTTATCAAGATTATAACATCATTGCTTCGTACTCCATAGATTACATAATTTTCAAGATGCTTCATTATCATCAACATATCAATGAAGCATCATTTTTTATATAGATATGTTTCTATTATTTGTGCGATTCCATCCTCATCATGACTGAGTGTGATGACATCTGCAGCTTCTTTAATCGTATTATTCGCATTCCCCATCGCCACGCCCAGTCCTGCAAATTCAAGCATATCTTTGTCATTATTGCTGTCACCAAATGCAATAATTTCTGACTGCTGAATTCCAAGCTGCTCCGCCAGACGTTGTAACACCTTTCCTTTTGAAACATCACGATGCATAAATTCAAGGAAGAATGGCTTTGAGGTCGTAGCGTGGATGTCAGAACCAAAACTTCCTTCCAGCTGCTTGTTTAAAACCTCAATATGTTCAATATCTCCGACGCCCATTACTTTAGGCACATCTTCTGTAATGACAGTTTGCAGATTGTCTACTTTAATCATTTCTAAACCTGTAAGTTCACCTTCTACTTGTTCGTAGGCTGACTGACCTTCATAATAAATTGTGTTGTCCTTATATGTCAGTGCCATTACATTTTCCTTTCTTAAAAATCGTAAAATTTCACTAAAATGCGCTTGCTGAACATATGTTGCATCTACAACTGTGCGATCATTCATCCTTGTTACAACAGCCCCGTTATAGCTGATAATATAGGATTGATGTGTGTCCAGCTGTAGTATTTCTGCTGCATCTATCATACCACCTGTCGGCCTGCCGGATGCCAGCACAACCATAGCACCATTATTCTGTGCCTCTATCAATGCCTTGATCGTTGAAGGCAATATTTCGTTCTTAGATGATAGTAATGTATCATCCATATCGAGCACTATCAGTTTATAGTTCATTTTCTCACTCCTAAAAATTGATAGTATTAGTTTACCATACGACCTTCTTTTTCAAAGGTAATTACGCCTTCCTGATCGGGTTCTATGCTTTTTACGTCACAGTCGGGTAACTTTAGTAGATTGAAACGATTTTCATCATACTGCTTAGGATGAGATACAATAAAGATCGATGGCCCTGCCCCACTTAAAAATGCAAAGCAGTCCTCAGTGATAACATCCTTCACCATCTGATAATGCGGCACAAGGTGTGCACGATACTGTTCGTGATAAAGATCACTTGTCATCATCTTCCCCATTGTCCTATAATCTTCAGAGTAAAGTGCTGCTATAAGCATATTACCTATTGCACCTGCACGAACTGCATTTTCAAACGATATGTGGTCGGGAAGGACATTTCTTGATGCTTCAGTTTTCAGTTCATAATTAGGAACTACAACCATGATCGGCCACTTAATCACAGGAACATCTAATGTCACCGTTTCATCGGTTACATTATTATAATATCCTGCAACAATACCACCTTTAATACTCGGTGCAACATTATCTGGATGTCCTTCAATTCGAGAGAGTATACGAATACGTTCTTCTCTTGTTAAATTTAATTGATAGAAATGATTGATAATTTCAAGGCTTGCAATGAGTGCTGAACCACTACTTCCCAGGCCACGCGCTAATGGGATATCAGAATACATTATAACTTTAAACTTTTTTTCTTCTAGATTAAACTGCTGCATAAACAGTCGACACATCTTCCTGATGTAATGATCATCATTATCATCCAGTTCAGATAGTACATCACCGAGATGCTGAATTTCCCAGTTTTCACTTTCTTCTACTTCAAGTTCAAGATAGATGTTTACAGCCATACCGATCGAATCAAATCCTGGTCCTAAATTGGATGTTGACGCTGGGACTTTTATATATAGCATTATACTCGCTCCTCAATGTATCTAATAATCGCTGATTCATCGTTCTTTAGCACAGCAGGCTGTATTTCAATTGAATCAATCGCAGTCTGCGGGTCTTTAAGCCCATTTCCCGTTAATACTGCAACAATCGTCTGCCCCTTTGACAGACGACCTTCACGTTTTAACTTTAACAGACCAGCAATACTTGCATTGCTGCCCGGTTCAGCAAAGATACCTTCTTTCTTTGCAATTAAGTCATATGCTTCTAGTATCTCATCATCTGTTACAGCATCTATCATTCCTTCCGATTCATCACGTGCTGCTTCTGCGAGCTTCCAGCTTGCAGGATTCCCGATACGAATCGCAGTAGCAATCGTTTCTGGCTGCTCGATAATACGACCTTTTACAATCGGTGCAGCACCTTCTGCCTGGAAACCATACATTTTTGGTAAACCAACGTTATGATTTGCATCATATTCTTTAAACCCCTTCCAGTATGCCGAAATATTACCAGCATTTCCAACAGGAATCGCTAACACGTCTGGAACTTGTCCAAGCTGTTCAATTACTTCAAAAGCAGCTGTCTTCTGACCTTCTAGTCGATATGGATTAACGGAGTTTACTAGTGCGATATCATCACGTTTTTCTGCAACATGTCTTACAATCTTCAATGCTTCATCAAAGTTACCTTCGATAGAAACGATATCAGCTCCATAAACGATTGCCTGAGCCAATTTACCCATAGCAATCTTCCCTTCCGGAATTACTACAATCGTTTTCATTCCGGCTCTTGCAGCATAGGCAGCTGCTGAAGCTGAAGTGTTCCCCGTAGAAGCGCAAATGACAATTTCTTTCCCCTCTTCCTTAGCTTTTGCTACAGCCATCACCATACCGCGGTCTTTAAATGAACCTGTAGGATTCGCACCTTCATATTTCACATATACTTCATTTTCAAGAACCTCTGAAAGATGAGCACAATGTATCAATGGCGTACCGCCTTCATTTAATGTGAGTTTCGGTGTTGCCTCACTTACGGGTAAAAAATGCTTATATTCTGCGATTAACCCTGACCATCTGTTCATTCTATACACCTTCAATTCTATAAGTTTTATAGTTTAATTGCTGTTCTTCTAGATATTCATAATTTACTTCTCGGTCTGTTTCAATTGCAAGCATGCCATCCCTTACAATATGTCTTTCAACTGAAATTTCATTCAGTATTGCTTCAATATTACTATCTGCATACAAATCGATAATCAAAAGTAAACAAGAAGGCTGTTCACGCGTCTCCTGCTTAATTTCAAGATGCAGCGGCAAGTTGTGAAGATCTGTCCCTATGAGTTCTATTACGTTCAGGATATCACTGACAACAGCACTTCCAGTTGCAAGACTACCGGCTCCTTTACCGTAATACATTGTATCTCCAACAGCATTTCCATCAATGTAAATTGCATTATATTCGTATTCGACATGCGATAACTGATGATCAGATGGAATGCACATCGGTTCTACATATAGAGATACATCATCACCATTCATGACACCACTACCAATCAATTTAATGCGATATCCAAAAGCTTTGGCAATATCGATATGCGATAACTTCACTTCTCTGATCCCTGTATATCGACAATCCTCAAGTTTTCTGAATTGATTAAAAGCAAGATAGCTCATAATGGTTACTTTTCTGGCAGCATCTATACCATCTACATCTGCTGTAGGATCTGCTTCAGCAAAACCTAATTCTGTAGCAATTCGTAATGCTTCTTCATAAGATTGTCTTTCATGTGTCATCTTACTCAATATAAAATTAGACGTTCCATTGAATATTCCCATAAACTTACCGATACCGTTCGCGTTCAAACCATAATTCAAAGCATTTACTACAGGAATACCTCCAGCGATGCTGGCTTCATATTTTAAAGAGACACCGTTACTATGGGCCGCTTGCTCCATCTCTTCTAGATGCTCTGCAAGTAGATCTTTATTTGCAGTAATTACATGCTTCTTCTGATTCAATGCATAGAGTAATATCTCTTTCGTATTTTCTATTCCACCCATTACCTCGACATACATATCTATCGTATCATCATTTTTGATATCTTCTATATTATCAGTGAGTTGATAATGTGCGATCTCGATACTTCTTGGCTTTGTTACATCAGAAACAAGTATCCATGTAATTCGAATATCCGTATTCAACTTCTCTTTTATCTGTTCATGGTTCTCCTTAAGGATCTGAACGACACCCGTACCCACCGTTCCTAGACCTAATAACGCAATATTAATTTGTTTCATTATCTCACTCCCGATTATGTATTTACCGAGAATACAAATGTATTCTTGAAAAGGATTCATAAATATAGTATAACTAAAACATCAGCAATGTAAAGATTTATAGAATAATTTATGAAAATGATCATATACTCTATATTCTATTACACTTTAAAGATAAAATAACAATAACATTAAGCGAAATGAGTGATTTTATGAAAGTTTGTAAATTTGGTGGTTCAAGTGTGGCCGATGCTAAACAGATTAAAAAGATACTGAATATTATTAATAATGATGCAACGAGGAAATACATTGTCGTATCTGCACCCGGAAAACGTCATAATAAGGATGTTAAAGTTACAGATTTGCTTATTGCTCTGGTAGAAGCTGTTACATATAAAAAAGATTATCAGGAGCTCATCTCACAAATACTTGAACGATTTCTACAAATAGAACGAGAGCTGAATATACGTCACTCATTAATCGAGACTTTCCGTACTCAGCTCAATGACTATATTATGCGCTATCAAGATCAGCCCGAGCGACTGACAGATGCTTTGAAGAGCTGCGGAGAAGATTTCAATGCGCAGCTTATAGCAAGCTACAACAACGAACAAGGAATAATGACGACTTATTTATCTCCAGGAGATATTGGGCTTATCGTCAGTGATGAACCCTCTAATGCCATCGTATTAGAAGAAAGCTATGAAAAAATAAAAAATAATCTTGCTCATGCTGAAGGCAAAGTAATCATTCCTGGATTTTTTGGTGTTAATAAGAACGGAGATATCAACACCTTCTCTCGTGGAGGCAGTGATATTACAGGGGCAATTATCGCCAGCAGTTTAAGCAGTGATGTCTATGAGAATTTTACAGATGTATCAGGTATTTTCTCAGCAAATCCCAATATCGTTGATCATCCTGCTTCAATTATACAGTTGACATATGAAGAAATGCGAGAACTCTCCTATGCTGGTTTCAGTGTGTTTCATGATGAGGCATTACTTCCTGTCTATCGTTCTCAAATACCTGTAAACATCAAGAATACGAACGACCCAGATCACCCAGGAACACTCATTACGAATACACGACAATCTACAGGTGTCGTTGGTGTAAGTTGTGATACAGGGTTTGCCAGTATTAATATGAAGAAATATTTGATGAACAGAGAAATTGGATTTACACGTCGTCTCTTATCAATTCTAGAAGATATGAATATTTCATATGAACACATGCCTTCTGGAATCGATGATATTAGTATTATATTACGCGCCCACCAGCTTGAAGGAAAGGAAGCAAAGTTACTAGAAAAAATAGAACACGAATTAAAAGTAGACGCTCTTTCAATAGAAAAGAATATCGCAATACTGATGGTTGTAGGTCTAGGTATGAAAACACTTGTAGGTACCGCTAATAAAGCAACAGAGGCATTTAAGGCTCGCAATATCAATTTAAAGATGATCAATCAAGGCTCATCAGAAATAAGTATGATGTTTGGTATCGAGGATAAAGATGCAGACCAAGCGGTACTTGCCGCATATGAGGCATATTTTACGCATTAACAAAGCTCATATATAGAGGAACCGATTCCAATTAAGTATAGACGATTCACATATTTCTATTAACTCAAGTGGTAAAATATCTTCTTTCTACCCTAATTAAAAATGGAGGGCTATGTTTTGAGAGTTACAAGCTTTGCTTATAATATACATTTGAATGACTTAGAATATAATTACAAAAATAACCAATTAACATCTGAAGGGCGAAGACTTTCTCTTATTCCAATCGGTGCAGATTTTAAAAAAGTTGAATTGTTTAGTAATGAAGATAATGAAGGATATTTTGAAGGTAGTATTTGTATTGAAGACAGTGGAAATATAATTGTAGACAAACATGTTCAGACTGGTGACTTATATATGCTATGGTATGATTTATATCAAGCAACTATTATGAATGAGTATATAATTTCATATTTAGATGTAGATTTTGAAATTTATACATTTAAAAAAGAAAATAATATTGTTCTTACAATTTTAGAAGAAAAAGATAAACGTACAACATATTCATTACCTTTAAATGAATTCAATCATGCTGTAAAAGAAGGATTAATTGAATTTTATAATCACTTGAATCATGATTATATGCGTAATGACTTTGATAGTCCATACTACTTTAAACTTAAAGATATTTATACTGATATTTGTTAGTTATATCTTATTTACTAGTAACCCCAAGAGAAACAGACATATTCGTTAATGAATATGTCTGTTTCTTTATTAGTTATGCAACCTTACGACACGTAGATTGTTTAAAGACTTTTGAAATCAAGCGTTCATTAAGTACTCAAGGTTGACCTTATGATAATGCAGTTGCAGAAGCAACGATGAAAGCACTGAAAACCGAATTTGCAAAACAGATGAAATTTGAAAGCTTAGAACAGTTAGAAACAGAATTATTTGATTATGTGAATTGGTACAACAATTTTAGACCACATTCTTCATTACAGTATTTAACACCAATGGCGTTTAAAGTTCTACACATGAAAAGTGTCTAAGAAACTGTTGACATTCCATTGGTTTGATTTTTAACCAACACTTTTTATGGATCAAGTAAGCGTTAGCGCGCTAGGAAAATAAAAAAACTGCGAAGCAGAGTCGTACGCACTCTACTTACACAGTTTATTTTACATTCCTGCATAACCAGTTAATTAACTTCTTTTATGTGGATTATTATCAAAATTATAGTTTATATTTTTAAACTGTTCTATAACTTTTCTTTTTTCTAACTTTCCATCTTTAATATCTATAGGGCTGTATACTGTAGGATCAAACACCTTACATCCACTTTTAATCCATTCTTCTCTCGATAATTGGTGTGCCTTTTCTACAGCTTCTTTATCATTTAAAGTCTCATAGTTTATGCCTGGATTATCATAATCATCGACACCATATTCAAAACCACAACAAGCACATATGACATTGCTACCCGCAAAGTCTTCGTAATATGGAGTTTCATCTAAATCTAGGTAACCACAAACACAACAAGTAAATATATTCATATTATTCTCCTACTGTTTATTAAAATATAAAATACCCCTACTATTTTTTAAGTAAACAAATGCAAGATATTAATGAAGTTTTATATGTTCTATGCTTCTTTTCACATACTACTCCAAGTCCACAATACATTTGTTACAAATATTACTTTTTCTTCGTCTTTTCTTATGTAATAAAGTATATCTAACTTATCATTTTCACCTAAATTAATATAATCTACAAAGTTCATTTCCGTTATAGAGACCATGCGCTTGAACTTCAAATCAAATTTACTTTCTATTTGTTTGAGATAATTAGGAATTTTTTCTAAAGATTCCTGCCTGAGGTTTAAATTAAAATCATTACTATCGTCACTTATAATTATATGACTATTCAAAATATTTAGTTCATCTATCACATACATAAAATTTGCATCCTTTGGAATAGAATGTTTAGTATTTTCAATTAGAACATTGATAATTTGATATTCTTTCCCATTGATATCTTCATTCATAAAACCTATTTGCGGAACATATAATTCTATATATCCATTATATTTAATAAAATTTTCATGATAATTATCCAAGGTTGCTTTAAATATTTTCTTAAGTCCTCTATGTTTTTTCATATACTCTCACCTTTTATAATTTTATTCTACCTTTTATAATATTTCTACATGACAACAAACCTATTTTATACTATTTTTAGTAAATTGTGTTAAACTACATTATAATTATATAAAATTAATAGGAGTTTTATTTAGTCAAATACACAGGTAGAAACACAGGTGCTAAAATTCTATAAAATAAAGCGACAGGTACAATATTAGTAGTAAAAAATAATCATGTCGTAACTTCATATATACAAAAAAAGAATGTATAAAAGGACACAAAAATATGGAAAAAAAGTTCGTACTTAAAGATAGAGACTATAAAGAAAATAATATAGCTCTTATATTAGTAAAAAAGGAAGAAAGAGATGTATGTACTGTATATAACTTGATAATAAGTTATGACAATAGGAATGTTTCAAAAGAAATCGCGTTATTCGAAGAAGATATACTTTTAATGAATACATATAAGCTTGAAAATACTCTCAACTTTCTATATTTTACAGAACCAGACTTATCTTTCACAATAATTGATTTAGAGGACGGTATTCTTGTTTACATTAATTTGGACTCCGGAATTGAATACTCAAATATAGCTACAGATTCAGGATTATCAATAAGACTTAATATCACTTATGATTCTTTTACAAGATTCTTATCATCCATTACACTTTAATTAAACCTTTATTATAGGACATTTATCCTATAATATTAGAACTTACACAAGCTTTGAAATATTGATTCCATTTAAAAAGGGAGAGAATACTAGATTCTCTCCCTTTTTAGATATTTGATTTTGATTATATATTCATTTTGTTTAATACCTGGCATTTACTAGATAAATTCTATTTGTCTTTGATTTAATAAGCAATATGCAGCCTACTTCTATTAATACTGCTTCATATATTGGTCACGTTCCCACTCAGACACCTGCATACGGTAGATAAATACTGTGATTATAAGTGATTATAAGTGTATAATATCAACGTTTTATAAATTGAACAATGTTAACTTATATATAATAATTTATTAGTAGTTACCCAATTAATCACCCATTTTTATAAGTGTTTAAATCTTGGGTAACTTTCTAAAAACACCACATGTTAATTGATTAGGTGTTTTCGGCTATTTAACCGAATTTTAAATTATTCGGGTATATGACCGAAATAAAAAAAGCCCTACACTCAAATTAATGAGTGCAGGGCTAGTAATCATGCTTATTTAATTGTTCCCCAAAGTGATCCATCAACGCCATTTTTATGTGTTCTGATTGGTAAGTAGATACGCTTTCCATCATTCGCATCATAAGCGATCCAAACATATCCGTCTTGTACCATTACTTCATCATACTTAACTGTAGCTTTAGCAGGTAACTTTCCTGCTTTATTCTTAGCAATTACAAATGGTCCAACGTAATATGCTTGGATAGGCTCACTACCACTAATGAAAGTACCTTTTTCGTTTTTCCAGCGAGTACCGTACTGATTGACCTTCCAACCACCTGTATTTTTAGCAGGTGCTTTTTGTACAGGCTTATTAACTGTACTTGCCTGAACTGTTTTACCATTATTTAAAGCGACAAGGTGCTTTTGTACTTTATCTCTAAATTGTTGATATGTTCCAGTAGCATGCATTTTGTGAGGACAGTCTTTACCAGACCAATCATAATGTCGTTTTAGTCGGCTCATATCCCAACCTCTTTCGTGCATAACGTGAGCGATATATAACGCTGCGTTTTCTTCTGCTTGCATATAACGTTGTGACTTAGGACCACTATATCCATTATCCATTGAACGTGCGATTTCGATTCCGATAGATTTCATGTTTCCGTTACCTCTACCATCTCCGGAATGCCAAGCGTTACGACTGAAAGGAATTAATTGATGTACTTCATTTTCATCGATAACTACATGATACGATGTTTCGCTATTATTTGAGTTATGATACGCTGCTTCTTCTCTAGCACTCGCTGTATTACCTGTATTGTGAACTGTAATATACTCAGGATCCATTGAGAAAGGTGCTTTTAAACTATATTTGCTTGCTGGTAACCATGAATTAATAATTTTATATGTCATGTTATTTCTCTCCCTATAATTTGTATTTAAAAAAGACAACTCATAGTGAGCTGCCTTAATTTATTTCTTCGTTTTTTTCTGACTGAACTTTAACGCTTACATCAACCTGTCCCCCAGGCAAATCTTTTGAATGTTTAGCTGTGAATTCTTCTTTCACTTCTGTTGTAATTGACTGCTTATCATTCTCACTTAAGATAACTGCTAATTTCTCTGATATATTTGCAGGTACTAGCACACCCATCTGTGCACAATTTTCAATAATAGAAAGCCCCTCGTTGGCGATGTAGAACATAATTGTGACGATGACCAATCCACCATTTAATTGAAGTATCTGATCAATCACGTTAGCCAATACGATGATACAGAATACCATCAATTTTCTAGCAAAGCCGAATAATGACTTTCTCGACCATAAATTCTTGTTATACACCGCTTTAGCAATACCTGTCACGATGTCTACTAGCATCAATATACATAAGAAGTGTAGTAATCTGATATCTCCTCCATATAAATAAATTTTAAGCATCTCGATATTTTCCAAATTCATTCCTCCGATTGTTATCCACATTTTTCACCACCTCTTATAACGTTTCTTCTACGACTACTTCCCCATTTTCATTGTACTTAGTACGTTCAACATCTTGTTTTACATAGAAAGTTTTTGTTCCATTGTCGAATATTGCTGCTAACATATTCTGCATCTTACAGAACTGTTTCGCTTGCTCCTCATCTTTAAATTTAAAAGCGTTACTAGGCGTTGCACCTGCTACAAATCCATTTGAATAGTTACGTGTTAAACAACTTTCTGAACCACTTGCATTTCTTTCTACTAAATAAAACTCTTGAATTTTTTCTGTCATTTGAATGACCTCCTGTTTTTTATTTATAAAAAAAAGCTACAGTTTATTCTGCAACTTCTTGATTATCATTATTTTTTTCTAGTTGTTCTAAAGCATCATCTAACATTGCCTGGACCATCACTTTATCCGCTACCGCCATCATGAGTTGTTGTTGTAGTAATGTTACTTCTTTTTCTAAATTACGCTGTGGTTGATTCATTTAATTTGTCCTCCAATATTTTTAGTCTACTTTCTAAATCGTTATTTCTTTCAATCTGCTCTTGTAACCCTTTTGTTACAGTCCAAAGTACCGCTCCATTATCTACTCCATTCTTGTTGCTAGACAACCAAAAGTCTGGAAGTTTATATCCTTCACCAATAACTGAGCCTCTAGTAAGATAGTTGAGATCAGTTTTATAATAGAACTCATAGATATCAACTTCGTTTGCAAGAACATCTGAAGCATTTACTTCCCATTTACGAATACCTGTTTTCCATTCTTCCCTAGACTTCTGCGTCCATCTATTATAAGAAATACCATTGAAGTCAGCATCGTTAGCTCGAATATTCTTATACGTTATGTTTCCACCGTTATATCCAGCTTTGCTCACTACACGTAACTCATCGTGACACATAGCGTATATATTACTTTCAGCAGCTTCAATGTTCCCGATTATCTTTTCACCACTAAAGTATTGTGCGTACATCTGAACCCTGTTTACGCCATCTGCATCTAGAGCAAACACCTTACTGCCTTTCAAAAGTACTTCACCATAGCTAGACTTTAAACTTAAATGTCGATTATTAGATAGAATACCTACGTGTCCTTGTTCGACACCATCAGATGACTGTATAGACATATAACTACCACCAGAACCAGCTGTTGAATTATATGGTGTAGTACGTTTTAATACTAGATTTTGACCGTCTTTATTAATTTCTAAACCACTATCTTCAGTACGGATATAGAAACGTTTATTAGCATTGAGATACAATCCATACTCCGATTCAATCTTTAATGCCTGCCCAGAATAGACATGCATCCCTTGTCCCGTCACATCACTACCGAATGTTTCTTCTGCAAAGAAGTCTATAAATCTTGCACCATTTTTATCTGGTGATGCTGAATGGATCTCCCTTTGTGTTGTTACTGATTTATCATTGAGAGATAGCCATCTAGTGATACCCGTCTGTTTTTTACCACCTGAACTCTTACTGATTAGTCCACTTCTATATGTACCATTCCAACTTTCTGTATATGATTCATAAGTAGCTGAACCTTCGGGGAATGTGCGTGTGAATGTACCTGTAGAACGAATCTTGCCCCCAGATAATACTGTTGTTTCATCATCGGAAGAACCCCGCACAGTAGCCCTGTTTAAGTCGATGTCTATTGCTTGAATATTTCTAATAAAAGCTGATTTACTTGTCAAACCTGTTATATTAGCACTGTTAGAAAATAATTTGTCTATAAGGGCTGTGCCAGAATCAATATGTTCTGCTTTAATCACGTTAGAAGTAAGTATGTTAGACCTCAAATTTGAAATATTTGCATTAACTGCTTCGAGAGATTTTGTTTTTATTATCTCGCTAAAAAGATAATTTGAACCTAAAGTGTTCGCAAACATATTATCAGATATCAATCTGTTTATTAATAGTTCGTCTATTTGAAGAACAGATGATGGTAATGCGTTCGGTTGTTTTAACGCATTCAATTCATTATCTATTTCTTCTGATAGTCTCCTTTCTGCAGATTCAACTTCAGATTGTGCATTAATCTTTACCTGTTCAATAGCTTTAGCGAAACTCAGTGTTTGCTCTTCGAAGTTTGCATCGAATTCTTTTTTTAGCTTAACAATGTAGCTATTAGCTTCTTTTTTTGTTTCTTTGATTTCATTGCTTATACGCTCTCTATACTTATCTTGTTTAAAATAAGTATAATCGCCTAAATCTAATTCCGTTAAGTCGTGATTAAGAAGGTTCACTCTCATATTTTCTACACGAGCTTTTTTAATGATATCAATTTCTTTGTAGATAATCGCGATTTCATCACCTAAATAGTACTCTCCTACCTTTGAAACAGTAGTCGAGTATGTGACTTTAGGGACACAGTTTTGTTTTAACCACTCCCATGTTTTATCAGCTAAAACTTTTTGATCTTGGATATCACTAAATTCAATTATTGCTATTCGAGGTTTTATTTTAGCTGTTTTTTCGTCATAGTATCCATATTTTTCTGTAGCGCTAACGATTTCTAAATAATCTTGACCTAAAGGCTTGTTGTAACCATCTTTAGACCATGTCAAATCATCAAAAAGGACTTTAGCGTTTAAAGCTGTATTCGTATCATCACTGGTCCCTCTGCCTATCGCTGCAGTATAAACTTCTGCATCATCTTGCTCTTGCGTGATACTGAGTATGTTTGTTCCGTAATGATATCTATCGCCAGTCCATCTGCCTAATTTATTACGAATATAAATATTTTTAGAAGTAACCTTCCTGCCATCAAAAGAAAAGTCATAGTCAAACTCTACATTATATTCTTCGATAATTAATTTCCTGGCATCTATCGGTGTCATATAATACAAATCTATATTTTTTTCTTTTGTCGTGTCGTAATCTCGAACAGTCCACCCTGTACCCTCAAACGCGACATTCGCAACCTTGCGAGCATCAGCATTGATTAGTCGCTTATCGCGAATAACACTCATCGCTTTAGCTTCATCGAAAAATAGATGAACGCCTGTAATAATAAGTTGTTTGCCATCGATTTTTCTATTATGGATTTTATACAATTGAAACTTTTTATGATAGTCAAAATGACCGAAAAATAAAGCATTATCGAATGATTTCTTATGATTGAAGATTTGACCCTGTTCAGTTTTATAGAATAGAGGAACTTCAATTTCAGCAGTATACAAGCCGTTGATTTCAAGTTCTTGAATTGCACTAACGATATTTCTGCGAGGGATAACCTTTATTAACTCTTTTTTGACATCGAATAGATATATCATAAAAATACACCTCGATATTTGATCGTGATTTTACTTGGTGCGGGAAGAAAAGTGACTTGATCACCTGTCTTAATATCAAATTCTTCCCAATCGGATGTAATATTAAGATTAGTCAAAGCATTAGTATCTAAATTTGATTTAGTAATTCTATTCTCTAAAACATCTATCTTGTATATTTTTTCTACAGATGGGTTTAAACCAACGAGTTTTATCCCTTTTTTAGTTTTCGTATTGATAATATCTAACGTAGTGCCTACTCCAGAATATTCGACTTCAATATAAGGTTTAACAGGAAAATCGCTTAATATACTCAAAATTGCCGAGCTACTGTAACTTATAGTCTGTACATCAGAGTATTTGAATGGATCAGTGCATAATATATCGATATTAAATATCTGTTCGTTCGAATCCTCTTTAGGATTGTCGCTGGCTGTATAAATACCATAATATACTCTGTCTATTTCATCGCTAAAGCGTATAGATACTATCTCGCGTTTCGAAAACATTTTATTCAACTGTTCGTACTTTTTTCTCAAAGTAGCGTTATCTTTAGCGCTAATCAACATCTCTACCTGTAATGTTCTGGCTTTCAATGTAGCACTTTGAAATAATTCTCCATCGATACCGTCAGGAGTAACTGTATTGATGTTATACTCTAACGCAGCACGACCTGTCACGTTCAATGTGATGATATCACAGTTAATATCAGATAGAGTTTTATCTATATTTACATCGTTATAAATCAGTTGATTGGCACTAGTCACGCTAGAACGCGCTATGTTATTCATATCTGTAAAATTATAATTCATTTATCCACCACCTAAAAAATAAAGGCTACCACTTGATAGCCTTTACACATTATATGTTTCTTGAAGTCTTACTCTTGAATTTTGTTTATCGGTGATATCACCAACAAAAGCATTATAGTCACGATTTCCTAATACAAAGTTAGCATTTAAGGTAACACCTACAGGCTCGCTTCTTACTGTGTTAACGACATCAGCATTAACATGTGAAGCGATGTTCGCTGTAGCATTTCGCAAGTTTCCTGTTAGATCAGGTAAACCACTAACGAACTGAGGTGTAAATGCTTCAGATACACGTTCTGATAAGTTAGCCATTTTATTAATAGATTGTGTTCTCAATTTATCTATTCCACCAATAAAACCTTGCATCGTATATATACCTAACGCTTTAAATACACGTGATGGAGAATGGATACCTAAATTTTTCTTAACAGTATTCGTAATAGTGTTTGCGATACGCTCAGCTGCCTTTTGCAATGCTTTGTCTTGTTTCTGCAATCCTTGAACGATTCCTTTTGCAGTATTAAGACCTACAGTGTAGAAATCTTTAGCTTGTCTTTCAGCTAAACTGCTAGTAACACTCATAATTTGCTTTTGCACAGTGTTAATTTGCTTGATTGTATTCTTAGAAGCGTTTGCTAATATCTTAGCTTGTCCTGCGCCACCTTCAACGCCAGCACTTAATAAATCTGCGATGATATTCTTATGAACACCTTTTTTCTTAAGCGCATTGATGTTCTTAGCATAGTCATTTACTGCTTTTAATCGAGCACGCATATCTGCTACTAATCCTTGTTGAGTTGAAACCTTAGAATTCGATATTGAACCAAATGAGCGTGTGCTATCGATAATGCCATCTTTAAAATTCTGTCTATCTTTCAGAACTTGTTTCAAGTTATCTTGTGCGACCTTTAGTTTATCAGCAACTTTTTCACGCTTATTAGCAATACTTAGTAGCTGATTAGTACTCTTGCTTAGCGTACTTCTCAACTTAGTAATTGTATTCTTTTGAACAGTATATGCTTTATTCTCTTTTCTTAAGTCAATAAGCTGTTTATTTAATCTTGATCGTGTGCTTTTCCAGATTTTCCCCTTCAATTTCTGCTGAATACTTGCAATCTTCTTATTATTAGCACTTAATTTATTACTAGCACTTTGAGAAGTCTTGCTCAATGATTCATAGAACGATTTAGAGCCTTGCTTCGCTTTATCGTAAGAATTAGTTTTCATCTTACTTAATGCTTTAACAGCACTATTCGCCATAGTTTTAGAAGCCTGGATAACTTGTGGTACTTTTTTCATAATACCGATTGCGAAACCTTCAGAAGTCCACTTACCTATTTTCTTGAACACACGTGATGGGGATGCAATCTTTAACATCGATTTCACAGTACTAACTGCATTACTAGCCATATCTGCTGCTGCGTTTACTGCTTCTTGTGCCATCGATTGAATACCACTAATAAATCCATTAACTAAGTTAGCTCCTGCTGAAACCATATCTGATGCTGCACCCGTAACAGCACTTATAATATTAGATATCATAGTCTGTATTGCTGTTACAGCTTGTGATGCACCCGAACTGATAGCTGAAACAAAATTACTCATTGCAGAAGTTATACTTGATACCAAGTTTGATGCAAAAGAAACCACTGCAGAAATCATGTTTCCAAAGCCACTCGTTACAATTGAAACCGCGGTACTTATTCCACTAGAAATCGATGAGACAATTGATGCAAATGCTGAAATTACTGCGCTTAAAATATTACTCATCGCTGACGTTGCGACAGATAAAATGTTACTAAACCCACTTGAAACTATAGAAATTGCTGAACTGATAAAACTTCCTATCGATGAAACAATACTCGACCACGTAGATGAAATGAAATTGCTTATAGAACTCATCGTTGACGTTATAAAGCTAAGTACTGATGAAAAGCCTGATGATACTACGCTTATTATCAAATTAACTGATGCTGAGAAAACTGCGCTTACCGTAGACCATATTGCTGAAATTCCTGTTTGCAATCCCGAAAAGATTTGCAACGCTACAGTTATCATAGTAGTAAAACCTGTTATCAGCGTTTGTTTTATGATCTCAATTGCAGCAACGAACGCTGCCTTTGTCATTTCCCAACCTACTATAAAAGCATTTCTGAACGTATCATTCGTATTCCACAGATAAATAAGTCCTGCAACTAATGCAGTGATTGCAGCAATTGCAATCCCAACAGGTCCTGTCAAGAATGTGAACGCTATACCTAGCAACTTTATTGCAGTTGATGCGAGTGTACTTGCCCCCATTAATTGTCCCAACGGAACAATAAGAAATTGAAATGTTCTAACTAGGAACATAATCACAGGTGCTAGTTGCATTCCTACACCAAGCAAAGTAACCAATACTGCTACAATCTGTGCAACTACAGGATTTGTTTGAAACAACGTACTTAACCATTGGGCAAAGGCAGTAACAACTTCTAATACTTTTTGTCCAATAGGAGCAATAGCGACACCAAAATTCACTAATGCAGTGGCGATTGCACCGATAAGGTTCATAATTGTTGGACCGTTCGTTTGAACATACTCTACGAAACTCTTGAAACCTTCACTTTGTCCTACAGTTTCAGACCATTCTCTAAACTTTGCCGTCATTTGAGTAAGTGATTCGAATATCGTTTGACTATTAGATCCAAATGCTTTAAACAAATTAAATAAACCCATAAAAGTATTGCTAAAAATCTGACCTATCAAAGGTAAATTAGTTTTAGTATAATCAATAAAATTCTTAATACCTTCAGCTGTACTTACTTTCTGAGACCAGTTATTGAATTGAGTACCCATATTAGAGAAACCTTTAGCCACCCATTCGAATAAAGGCATAAAGCTAGTAAATAAAGATATTAATCCACTACCAAATTTTCCTGCAGCACTCATGATATCCTGAAATACAGTTACACCTGACGTTTTCATCACATCAAAAAAACTCTTCGCTACAGCACTTGTCTGTGACCATTTAAGCACACTTGCAGATAATCCTTCCATGCTTTTTGTGACACCTGTAATAAACGGTGTAAGACCTGTAAGTGCTGTTTTAGCAATATTAATACCATTCGCCATCGTTGAGAAAATACTGTCAGCATTCTTCTGCGCCAGGCTTTCCCATTCCGATTTGAACGAACTTAACGAACTTTCAAATTTCTGCGTTGCATCACTCGCTTGAATTGCGCCATCTTTATACATCTTATACGCTGATATTGCCAAAGCGCCAAATGAAGCTACGCCACCACCTGCAACTGCAAACGCTCCTACTAACCCTAAAGCTCCACCACCAACAACTGCTATAGCGTTACCCACTGCCATGATTGCGGGTACAAGTGCTGCAATAATAGGTATTAAAGCAGTAAAAGAACTCACTAGCGAACCTTTTATCATATTTGCACTGACAGTACCAAAAGCGCGAATACTATTCGCAAGTTGGTCCATATCATCGCCAAATTTATTATTAACGTTTTGAATTTGTCTCCAACCTGCTGAAATCCTACTAAAAACATTTCTGTCGTAATCCACATCTACTCGAGTGCGTACTTTATTTGGAATGGATTTAAGTATAGCTTTGAAACGTTTGATATTCGCATTTGCTGCACCTGTCTGAACATCGACATCAATTTTCGGACGTTCTTTAGATAATCGTTTTGCACTCAGTCTGACTTGACGTAGATTCTTTATTGCTTCAGCGTTTCTAGCGATAATTTCAATTTGTACTCGTTTACCATCTAGCATTTCAGTAAGTCGTTTAGCGCTCTCAACTTTTTTTCGTAAAGGCTTCACATCACCATCAATTTCAATATCGTCAACCTTTTTATTTTCAAGTTTTTCTAACATCACGACCGCTTGATCAATAACACGCTTTAAGCGACTGTTATCGCCTGTAAGCAAGGCTTCTAACGTATAACTATCTTTTATATCTGACATTCCATCACCTCACTTTACTTTTTATTTCTTTCTGCTAACATGTCTGCTATTTTTTTCTTTGATGGACCATTCGTTTTCTTCTCGACATCATCGTGGAAATCACACAACTGTCTCTCAGCCTTTTCATAATCAAAGAAATCTTTAAATGATTTATATGCATATTCAGTACGCTTGTTCTTTCCTACACCTTTTTCTATCTGAGCTTGTGCTTCTCGTTGTAGATAAGCAACTTTATGCATACGATACTCATCGTATAAGTCGCGTTCATTCTTAGCATGTGATAAGCAGTAGAACTCTGTTAAGGTCATTCGATTAACTTCATCGATAGACTGCTTACCAAAGTTCGCCATACTTTTAATCACGATGTCCCAATAAGTAACTACTGTACTGTTGTTTGTGTCGGCACTGTCACTGTCACTTCGATGTCTTTTACTAGATCTTGGGTCAAAAAATGATGTTTCATTTCATTTAGTACTGCATCGCAGAATGCTTGTAATGAGCCGAACTGTTCTTTAACAGCTTTAAGCACTTCTAGTACTTCGTCTTCTGTCTTTGGTCGCCCTGGTTGATTTAGCGTCAATGCTGGAATAATCTTTGCTAATGCTAGTGGATTTGCCGTTTGTAATTTTGGCACTAACATTTCAAAGCCTTCACCTAAGTTAATTTTCTCGATTTCTAGTCCTAGTGCTTTATCTACTGCATTTAATTCACCTAAACCAAATTTTAATTCTAATACTTTACCGTTTGTATTAATTGTTAACATTATATTTCCACCTTTTTTAGTTAATTTTTTATATAAAAAAAGAGGGAGATTTACTCCCTCGTATATTACACTCCGACGCTTGGCTCAGATGGTAATGTAGCTAAACCATCTTTAGGAATATCTGATGCAATCATATCGTGGAATGCATAGCCTAAAACTCCACCATTTTTTAAATCTTCTGGAGGTACAGTTACTAATCCAATTTGACGCGTGCCAAATGTAACGAACGTACCTTCTACAGTAGGATCATCTTCAGACGGAGAAGTTGCTTCCCATTCAGTTAAATAGCCTTGACGATATTCTGCTTGGAATTTACCTTCAGTTTCAGAATCAGATGATTTTTTTGAAAGGTCTACTTCCCACACCTCGATAGCATCACCGTCTACAATAGATTTTTCTAACATCTTATAAGCATCATCTTTAGTAGATTGTAATGCTTTGATAGAAATCTCATCTTCTAGCTCGCCTTTTTTAAAGACTTTACCTGCCTTTGTAATAACTGCATCACGTTCTCGTTTATATGATTTTGAATGTTCTTGTTGTAAAACTAAAGTTGCTGCTGTCTTGTCACCTAATTTTCTGAAATATAATACTTTTGATACACCATCTGCAATTTGCATATGATCACTCCTTAATTTATTTGATATGTTACTTCTATTGAACCATGTAATAGTTCATCGTTAGTCGTTCTGTCCGTTACTTCTGTCACGTTGATTCTCTTTACCTTCAATGCATAGGTATCACTCAATTGAAAGTCTATAAGTAACTGTTCAATTTGAAACATTGTCTTGTCATGTAGACCTCTATCTTCAGCTAAATGCCATGTATCTACATTGAGCGTCACTATCATATCCCTATTCAATTTTTGTGTGCTCCTATAGTCCGTCAGGCTGTGTTTAAGCACGATAAACGGATAAGGTACTTCGCTCATAGGCAATAAATCGTATACTCGATAACCTAACATCGAAATAGATGAGAATACTTCGTCGTATAATTGTTGACGCGGCGACTTCATCTAATCACCTCGTTTTTTCTTCTAGTATGTTCATTACTTCCAGTTGATTTTTGTAAATTGATATAAAAAAGAAAGGTTGCGCGTCCATATAACGCGTACCTTTCTCAACGAACCCTGAATAATGCGCAGGTGACGAAAGTGTCCCTTTAGCAAATCCTGTTTTCGAATAATTTATCATTCGTCTTAAGTTACCTGTAGTGTAGCCTTTGGTAAATACTGCGTTACTCGTTACTTCACGCTCAAGCATTATCCCGATTTCTGAAATAGCATCATCTAACTTCCTGTCAGAGTTCCGACTATGATTTTTTAGGTCTCTCTTCATTCGACTTAGACCTTTCCACTTCACCATGATTGCACCTTTAAAGCGTATATGATGACATCATTGTCATAAGATGTGACTTTAGTTATCTTATATTTTTCATCTTTAATAGATGCGTGTGTAACCCCTATCACATCTTTATTGAGCAATCTTATTGTCGTATCTGCACTTGTAAGATTCCCGAAAGTTTCAAGTTGTCTCTTGTTAGAAATTCCTGTGACAAAGCAAGTTGTATCTGTAATCAAACTCAGTTTATTTACTGTCTTACTCAGGCGTGTGTCGTACTCCGATTTTTGAGCGTATAATTTAACACGATGTTTATCCATTAAAAAAACACCACCGAACCACGAGTAGCTTCATTAGTAGGTTGATAGCGTTCAAATATGTGATGATAAGCATCAAACTCGTTATCATATGATACGGAAAAACCTTCAATTGTTTTAGATTTCATTCCCTCACTGCCACGTCTGTAATAACGTGCTACAGATACTTCTTCGACAATATAACTGAGTTCTACAGGTACGTCTAAAATGCCTGGCAAATAACCTAACATTGCTTTCTCAACATTCGATATGATGAGCTTAAGTAAGTCGTCTTGTTTATCATCTTCGATACCAATCTGCAGTTTTACATTACTCAACGTCTGCATAAATTTCACCTTCAATCAACTTCTCTAGATCATCACGTTTTGTTTTAGCAGGTACATTAATCTTATGTTTTTGAGCGATACTTTTTAATTCACTTAATGTTAATGCTTTAATAACAGGCGCACCATTATTATTATCATCGCTTGATAACGCGCCATAACGTTTCTCATCATTAGTATGATAGATATCATCAATCGTATAATGCTTATTTTCTACTAAATCAGTAAAATTAACAATCGCCTTTCCTAACATATAACCACCACCTTATAATAAAATAGAGTGGCAACTAAACCACTCTTATACTCCCACACCAGCTACAGCAGGCTTAATTGTTACTTTGATTACTGCATCAACGTTTTCAGGGAATAACGTTACTGCATGTGTTAAAACTGTTTCAGATGTTAATCGACGTGAATTAATATCATGTAATACACCAACGAAACCTGTTTCATCAGTAGCAAAGTCGAATGCACGTGATAACTCTCCGCGTGGATTAGCGTATGCTGCATTTAAGTTCTCAGATACTGTCATCCATACTTCGCCTTTTGGTACATCAGCAAATTCAATTACTTTAACACCTACATAATCAGTAAGTAAGTTCATGCCAAATTGTGCGCCGTTAGAGTTGATTAAACCTTTTGCCATATGTTCTGCTGTGTCATTTGGGTTTACGAATGCCATAGGTGTTACTTCATCATCAAGTAGCACTGAAAGATTCGCACGTCCTTTTGATAACGCGCCTTGTAAATTTTCTGCTGTCAATGCTTTGATATCATTTGTACGTGATTCATTTTCGATTGCTGCTTTTAAAGTTAAGAAGAAGTCAGCGCGGAATTTCTTTTGAGTATAACGAATTAATTCACGATCAGTACGATTGATTGCTAAGTCGTAACCATGTGCATGAATAGCTTCAGCAGATGTTGCTTTAGCGTATTTTTTGAAAGTAAGTTCTGTAATCCCTACTTGCTTACGTTCAACTTTAGTTAAAGGAATCTCTTCTCCCTCAGCCACAACACCGTTTGGCGCTGTTGAATCAACTACAGTAAACGCATACTGTTTCAACACCGAACCAACGTTCATCGGAATTTTATTCGTTACGTTTAGCGCTTGAAATAACTTATCAAGGCCTACTCCTAATTTATTAGCAAAGTCGATAGATTTCGCTTCCCCTAATGCTTTTACATCAACTAAATTATTTTCTACTGTCATATATAAATCCTCCTGTTACCTAAAAAGGTGTCTATTTTGTGCGATTGCATTTTGTCGTTGCTGATCATCTTCAATCGCTAAGATATCTGCTTTTGTTAATCCAGTGGCCGTCAGATTTTTAGGCGACTTCTGTCTTAACGTTTCTTGCAACTTACTATTGACTGCATCATTAAATGCTTCAGCGAACGCTTCAACATTCTTCTGAGTTTCCTCAGCTGTCGTCTTAACGATAAAATCTAGTACATCGTCTTTTACATTGATATTGCGTTCAGCTAACATATTGCTCGCTTCTTTACGCATATCATTTAATGCTTCACGCTGCTTGTAATCTTCAAGTTCACGTTTCATTTTTTCAATTTCATATTCTTGCTTTTGCTGAGCGTTCATCTTTGCGAGTTTTTCAGCTTCTTTAATCGCTTCTTCACGCTCTTTGTCTTTTTGCTTTAGTCTGCGAGTTAACTCGTTTTGTAACCTCTCGTTAAACTCATCTTCTGTGTATGTCTTAACTTTCTCTTCTGTCTCAGTATTTTCCTGACCGTTCTCAATAGTTTCTTCAGTATTTTCATCTTCAGAAAAGAATTGGATATTTAATTTCAACATGTTGTCATTAATCATTTTTGCACCTCGCTTATTTTCTCTTGATAAGTTTATAGTCGTTGCATGGTTTGGACTTATGATCACTTGCGCCTTTTATTGTCTTAAGCATGGTTTGGACATAAAAAATAACCGTCAATCTATCGATTGTCAGCTATTCTTCTAACATGTAATTAATAATCTGTTCGAACATTGAAACTGTTTCAGGGAATACAGTAGCGATATACTTATATGCCTTTAGGTTAGTGACTAGCAGGCTGTATAACTCTGCGAATATTTCTGTTGTAAGCGAAGAATAATCTTTCCAATAACCTGGGCCATGACCATATCCAAAATGATATCCACCTTCAGTTATGCCTTCTACTATCGAAGATAAGGCTATCCAATCAGATTGTTTTCTGTTTGTAATCTTCTTAGCGATTATGTCCATAGCTTTTCCCTCGTCTACATGATGCTGTCTCATTGTTCGCTTTATCAAATTCTGCCATTCGTTTTTAGCAATATCACTAATATCTTCGTTATCGCTATTATGCATTAGTAGACTTGCTGCAAAAAGTTTGCCCATGCCTGTACCATTCGCATAGTTACTGTCTATCGCATGTCCAACCTCATGAAAAAACGGTCTAGCGTATTCTTTTTCGTGGCTACCTTCAACACCAAAGTCCATATAATCCTCTTCAATGTGAATAGCATTGCTATCGAAATCATAGTAAGTATTATCATCTTTCTTTATTTTTACGTCGGCATACTGATTAAACAACTGTACAGCACGTCTGTCAGCTTTATTTAACTGTTCTAATACGTTCTGTTGCTCTTCTTCATTTAACGCTCTGTTATAGTTGACTGTGAGATGAGGGGGTTGGTTGTTTTCAACTTTTTTTACCGCCCTTTTAACTTCTTGTATGTCTAACTGATCTAAACGTTCGATGATATCATCAATATCTGCCATCACAGCATCATTCTCTGCATCTGCTTCACGTCCTATCTGCTCGTCATCGATGTATAAATCGCCATCTTCTTCATCCCAATCGCTCTCTTCTTTGCGACTATACGGAATAATTGTACTTCTACAGAACGCATGCATCGGAGGTGCGTTGATACCTGGCTTCATGTCTGATACATCGAATACTTTATCGTTAAGACTTCTGCAGATATGTGTAGTTCTGTTATCTAAAACTGCAAGATACTTATATTTAATAACTCCTAGATTTTTAAAACTTAATCGCTTTGCTTCAATCTGTACTCGTGACACTTCTGTTATAAGTAATCGTCTAGCTTCATAGTCACTTCTACCTGTTAATTCACGTAATCGTTTAACAGATTCTTTAGGATGTCTGCCTTTTAAGACTGTACTTATTGCAGTTTCATCTACTATCTTTCTAACTTCGTCCATGTTACTCCATAATCTTTTTGACCACGTCGCATCATAGTAAGAAGCGTTGATGATTGAATCAATATCACTTTGCTTTACGCTGATATTTCCTAGCAATCCAGCTTGACGTTTTAGTTCGCGTACAGCACCATCTTGTAAATACTCATCTACTTTATGATGTACATCATTCGTTGCAGCAATCATATGCGTATTCAACGTTGCGAGCAGTAATTCTTCACGATTCACTTTCATAGAAACGTTATACAGTCGTAATCGCTTATTCGCTTCATCAGAAAAATCTTTATCTTTAACATATTGTCTAGCCAATGTTTCATACTCAGTAACGTCATACTCACTTACTAACTTCTTAGCTTCACTAACTGTAATATCTTCTTTATCAGCAAAACGTGTATAGTACGATTCGATTTCTTTCCTACACATATTCATAGCGTTCTCTAGTATGCGTTTCACTTCGTTAGATACCTGCTCGTCTTTCATTAATTCTGTTGTGAGGTTATCTTTCTCACGTTCAATCCAATATGACTGCTTATTGTTTTTCTTTGGCATTATCAACACCTACTTTAGTTAAATCGTAAATGTCAGAACGAGCGTTTTCCAGTTCCTGTTGACGCGCTTCTCTTTCTAATTTCATTTGCTCTGCTTCTTCATCAGGATTATCGATAAAAGGCAATTGACTGAGTAAAGTCTTTTCTGATATAGAGCCTTGCAATGCAGTAAAAACATCAACTGATTCTTTAATAGCTTTAGGTAGATTAGGTGTAAATGTTACTGTGATGTCTGTATGATCTAATCCATTTCCGACAATGTTATGCATACGAAATAATAATCTATATCGTTTCATCAGGCCGCGTTTGAAAAATCTTTCTTTAGTCGCACGTTTTTGATCTAGACCAAATAACTTATACTTCATGGATTCGCCTGATTGCGCGCCTGCAAAGTTATCATCGTTTAAATCAGGTGTATTTGTGAACTTATGAATGTCATTTTCTAAACGTGTTTTATATGCTTCAGAACCATTCACATCATATTCTTTATAGACATACTTAACATCTGCTTTACCTTCTCCACCGGATGCAGTCATTCCTGGTGTGACTTTAATCATATTAGCACTCTTGAACTTAATTGCTTCATCACCTGTTAAATCCACATTACCTATAATTGCTAACATCGCATCGTTTAAATCTGTCATGTAGTTAGCTGTATCTGACTGAGCGCTATCGTATAAATCAATCAGGCTGATTACATTCTCATAATCTCCTTGTTTAAAGCCATCGTTTACATATTCTGTAATCTGGGGCTCATTATAGTAATGTTCTTGCTCATCAGTAAGACGATAATTACCATCCATTAACTCGTAATAACATACTTTAGTATTGGTATAGACTTCGATACGTTCTAAAGGTTTACCATCACTATCAGTTGAATTACTATATCTGATACCAGCGACCATTTTTCTTTCAATGTCAGTATTGTAAACGCAGAAAGTATTTTTCGGATTAAGTGGCAGAAACTTATCTTCATCATTTTCATTTCTATAAACAACTTCAAATGCTCGACCATAAATTGATAGGTCTAATGATAATTGACTGTTCACAGAATCTGCATCGTTGAAGTCATTTAAATCCATAATCACTTGTTGTGTATTACTATCATTGTGACTGATAGTAATAGGATTACCTGTCATGTAGCCGACGATAAACTGACTGATATACTTTGCGTAATTATGAGTTGCTCGATGATCTGCTTTATTTCTATCTGTTTCAGCTCGTCTGTTAGGACGTAATACATCGACATTTCTATTCAGATAATAATCTTCTAAAAATTGTAGTCGTGGCAACTGCTCCAACTTATGACGCTGCACGAATTCCCTAATCACGTCTGCGTTATAGATATCTTCTTCATTATTAATCGTGAAGTCATCATTCGCATTAGCGATATAACTTTCTTTGTAATTGTAATTCAATATATTCCCTCCTTAAAAAAGACTCTTAATGTTCATCAAGTCGTTTGTTGATAGTGGTGTTTGATGGAACGTATGAGTATAAACAGCGTATCTAAATGCGTCTAATACATCGTCGAACTCTTTAATAGGTTCTCCAGTGTTTTTATCCCATACATACTTATATATTTCTTGTTTAAATCTATCCATACGACCATATACAACAAACAGGCAATTAAGTTTAAATAACTTAGCTACCTGCTCTACACCTGCCATACGATTTTTATTTGCGTAAACTGCGTTAATACCTTCATCTTTAAACTTCTTGATATGTTCAGTTCTTGCAGTATCGCAATAAAAAGGAATTTTTCCGTATCTTTCTTCTATATCTTTTGCAATCATCGCCCATTCATCAATAAATTTATGTTGATGTGCATATTCTTCAATAAGATATAGATTCTCTTTAAAATCTTTAGCCATAACAACGATTGAACCATAGTGCTCGTACCCCCAATCGACACCCGCGAAGTATTCCTTCATCGGTATCTCGTTTAGTTCATCGGCAGTAATTGTGTTCTGTTCCAAATCAAAGTCAGAATACACAACACCGTCACCACTTACCCACATACCATTGATATTTCGCTCATAGAACATGCCTGATGGCGTACTCGCTTTGATTGACTGTTTATATCGTTCATTCAGAAACGTATTGTCATCAAGCTTAAATTGATAGCTGAGTATACCTGCTTTAGCATCTGTATTCTCAATATAATCTTTGAGTAGCCAATGTTCCGGGTGGTCAGGGTTCGTATCAACTAATATTCTTGCACCATAACCACTACAACGTGATTTAATCTCATCGAATACTTCTTCGTGTGCAAGTGATGCTTCATTGATGTATGCGCCATAAGCAGTCATACCACGTATTGCACCAATACCACTCACTTTAGAATGCCCTGTCTGCACGACCTGCACACCGAATAACATGAACGAATTATATTTATCAAACTTGAATTCTAATCCATATTTATTCGTAAGTTCTATTAGTACGTTCTTCTGTATCGTTCCTAGCGTTGCACCTGCAAGAATGTACTGAGGTGTCTCTACACCTTCTTTATTCGCTACTTCCCTCACACGTATCAACTCACGTAAGAATAAATCATTGTTGAGTATCGTTTTACCTGTACGCTTAGCACCATGATTAATCAACATGAACCAATCACGTTTAGATGTGTCTTTGAGTATCTGAATTTGTTTTTCAGTGTAAAGTTCATTCAGCATTGATACTCACATCCAATTTATCCATAAGTGATGCAATCTTATCTTCTGTCGACTGATCGTTAGCGAGTTCTTTCTTCTGTTTCTCAATATTGAGTTTAAGTTTCTCAACCTCTAGATCGTAAAGGACACCTAATTTATTCAGTTCGGTTATAGCACCTAAATAAGCAGTAGCAGGAGCGTGTTTAACTTCGCCATATTCCTCGATTGTCTTACGTGATTGTTCTTTAATCCATTTGAGGTCATTAATTGATTCCTCTCTTGTCCACAACGCTTTATCTTTGAGTTCTGACTTTAATTCGTTGTATCTTGCTAAAATCTTGCTATTTTTCATCAATCGACTTGCAGCCTCGTCAATAGTACTCCTTGCTTTGTTATCGACTGAGTATCCTGCATCAATATACGCTTGATATTGCGACTTGCCCTCAACCAATCCATTGACAAATAGTTCTTGTTTCCCTGTAAGTTTCACTTCACTTACCACCAACTTTCACGCTAATTGCTTAATAAATTTTCGTACAAAAAAACACCCACAAAAGTGAGTGTTCAACTTTATAATTCTTTTACCTTGTTAACTAACCCTATTAAATGTTCTTGATTTAAAGTTTCATCAATTTTAAAGTTATAACCCGAAATTTTTAATTCTATCGAATCTATTTCTAAGTGATATTTACTATTCGTCTGTACTTTTATAGATTCTACTTCAAAATTAAGTATAACTTCTAGTTGATATCCCTTATCTTCTTCGTTCTTATTGATAACATATAAATCATTTCCGATAAAAATGAGAATTTGATTAACCTTTAAAGATATTGATTCATCTCTTAATAAATTTAAAAATAAAAAATCTTCATTTTTCTCTGGTTCTAGCTTTAATTTTTCTAGTAATTCTAAAATAAAAATACGTAATTCATTGTCACTTGATTGAAACATATAATACACATCTTCTTCATAAATACCTTCGAATAAATCTATTAAAGTTTGATTCGTCATAATATCTTCTCCCTTTGCAATTTATCAGTACATTAACATGTACAGTTTAATAATACAAAAACCACCTAGAAATTACTAGGTGGATTGTAAACAATTAATCACTTTAGGAGGTGTAAAGCATTTTTACTTTACATAAATGTATATTTCGTAAGACACCGACAAGTATTTTTACTTTACAGAAGAAACAAGTTATAATCGACTTCTTTCGCTATTTTCTCCTTGGCTCTCTCGTAAAATTTCTGTATCGAGCCTTTTGCCAGGTTTAATATTTCTGCCACGTCTTGAAAACTCATCTTCTCGCAGTCAATCATCAAGAATACTTCAAGCTCTCTCTTACTCAATCTCCCTAAAGCATGACTTATATTATTATTCGCATCTTTAATATAATCATCATACTCATCGAATGATACTTTCTTGTAGTGATTATCATCGATTACTGATTCCAGGACTTTATGATCAACTAAATATACTGTACGTTTGTCGATGGCTCTGTGCTCGTTTGGATTATGCCCTGAACGTAGCCACTCAATAATGAATAATTGTTCGTTATACATGTTATTCAATATGTTCAATTCATTCATCACTGGACATGCTGCAGTCTGATTTTTACCTTTATTCTTACCTTTACTTTTTTTATATGCATCAAGTATGTCTTTATTCTCTAATTTAAATGATTCTATGCGCTCTTTTAGTTCTTTGGATGATTGTATATACTCTATCAATAAATCTCTCATATGAGCCTCCTAACGTGATATAATATAGTTGTCGAATATATAAATCACGAGCCGAGTAAGGCTCTTTTTTATGCTAAAATCGTGATTCTTTCTTTATGATCTTTGAGTTCTTCTTCCAGGTACTCTTTAATATTTAAAATAGCTTCGTTCTTCCATGCTCCGCCGTCTGCTTCAAAAAGTGCTGCTTGTAATCCATATGACGGGCTTTCTTTTATACGTAGTACAAATGCTGATTCAGGCTGAGAGATTTCAGTGAACGTTCTGAAAGGCTTTAAATAAACTGGATTCGGTACTTCTTCTTTCTTAACAGTAGTAACGCCACGTTTCACTTCTACCATCTGACTGATACCGTCGTCCCCTGTATTTGATACATTTTCAGTCTTGATGTTTCCGATCAGACTCAGTACTGTTGCTCTTTCTTCATTAGGCACAAATACTGACTGTAATTGAATATTGAACTTTTCCAGGTCGATAAACTCATTTAATGTTACTTTTGGAATTTGTGCATTAGACGTAACGATAATTTCACGTCTTTTATTACTGTTGAGCTTAGATTCAATGATTACATGGCTTTCGCTTAATACTGTTATGATATATTTTTCCTTACCATCAAATGCAGACTTAATATAATCAACTAATCCAGTCAATGTTGTGACATTTAACTCTCTACGAACTGGCTCTTGTAATTTATACAACTCTCTGTTCGAGTATTCTTGACCATTAATTTTTAGCATCTCAACGCTTGCGGTATTCGCTCTAATCCATTCCATTGCTTCTTTTAACATATCCATCAGTCTCCTTTTTATTTAAATAATGCTTTCTTATTTTTAATAGGTGTAACGTTACTTTCTTTTTCTACTGGCTTTCCGTCATCTTCTCTAACTGTTCCGTTATCATCGAAATACGTCTGGTCTTTCGCTCCTGATTTCAACTCTCGAGCATGTACTCCAGTTGCATCTTCTCCTGTTAAAAGCGTAGCCATTACAGGCTGTTTTCCTACGAGTGAAGTTTTCGTATCTACTTCAACATTTAACGTCTCACGTGCAGGATTTGATGAAATATTAAATGTAACTGTAACCTTTCGTGCTTTACCTGGGTCTGTATTAGGATCGTGAATATTCTTAAGTACTTCTTCCATTGCTAAATCGAACTGTTCTTGAACTGCACCATCTAGAATCGTATTCAAATTTAAATCGATATTCTTCATTTTTCCTTATCCTCCATCTGTTTTAACTTTTTTCTTTTACGTCTCAACTTATTGAGTTCGTCGTACTCTATCCATTCTTCTCCTGTATCATCAGTGTGATACTTTGGAGCCTTACATATCCAAAGTAGTTCCATATGCGGATATTTGACCATGAATAGCTTACGTTTAAGTTTTGCGTCCGATGTGGCCATTCCTTTAATATCAATAACAGTAATGTGGCCACCTGGTAACGTGACTTCAAAATCTGCGACATAGTTTGTTGCTCGGAAGTTGGCCACCTTTTGAATGATCTCGTATTTCGGCTGCAACTTAATATCGATTACTTTTCTTTTCTTTTTCTGTTCGAGAAGAAATTTATAATAGTCGCACTCTACAGCTGAATCGAATGTGATTCCATCAAAGGTGGACTTCTTGGCATTATACTTGGACCTTTTTTCACTCATCGCATTTAACTTTCGCTTTAATCTTTTCTAGCGACTGCTTAACTGTCCTGCTGAACTGCTTCAAGTACTCATTAGATTTGATTGTCGTCTTCATCAGTATCCATTCTCCTGTCTCAAACGATTTAGCTTGTGCTTTGTATCATATGCTGTTTCGATGTCCTGCAACGTAAAGTTATAGTAATCAAGTACAACTAATAGAATTGCATAAGTATCAATCAAATCTTCATTAGTATCAACGTTATACATGTAATTGAGATATTTTCTATAATCAGGCTCAATCTTCTCAAATGTCTTTTCATTTCTACCTCTGTATGTTAAAGCTCTGAAATGCTCAATACGTTTATTTAAATATGCTACCTTCCAATTTAAATCGAAATGTCTTTTGTTCATCATGAGATGCAGAAAATGAATAACATCGACTGCTTCATCAATTAGCTGTTCCATGTTTGGCTTTTTCTTCTTCCAGTACTTCCACTGATCACGTGCTTCATTTATGAACTCTGCTACCTCTCCACGAAGTGCTAACTTATGATTGATATCTAAGTCCTCTAACCATTCATCTGGACTGATATCATGCTTCTCTCTAATCTCAGCATCCAAAACCTCTTGTTTCTCTCTAAACTTAAGAAATAATTTATTTGTCATTTTAATCATATTTCATTTCCTCCTATACTAATTTTAATTGTGTATTATGTTCGTAATGATCATAGACTTCATCTTCTGTTTTAAATATCCCGATGATTATGTCCTCTCTCACTTCCAAGCTTATAATCAGTCCTGCATCATTAAATGCATACAGAACTTTATTTATATGGTCTTCCGTTGGTTTTCTGCGCTTTACAATATAGTTGTTATATATTTCTTTGAAGTCGTCAAAATTGAGTTTGATTATGTCTATAACCATTGCTATGCCTCCCAACTGCTATTCAATTCTTCGAGTAACTTCTGACGTTCTCTTTCAAGCTCTTCTTCATCGATGTCGTGTTTTTGAGTATTCTCCTGATTAATCCAGGACGGTGTCATTTCTTTTTGTTGATTCTGCTTAGAATAAGTTGATTGCTTTTTAAACTCGAAGTTATGTTCGCTCTGTTTAATTTCATCAACTGTCGTTAGCTGCTGCTTCTTCCAATCGTTTAATAAGTAATTAATGAATGAGTAGTTGTGATTATTTCTTAATGCTGATTTTTCAATCGCATATATCATGATGTCTTTACCGTAATCACTAAAGTCTTGTTGTATTTTCTGGAATGTCACAGGTGCAGGATTAAGCTCGATGTTCTCTTGATACATGCTCACAACTGTTCTGAAGTCGTCGTTGTTACTACTACTTCTTATATTCTTTACATTCTTTAATTCTTTATCATTCTTTACATTCTTAGTCTTGTATCGTTCGTTGTCCGTTCGATGTTCCGTCTGTTGTATCGTCTGTTGTTCCATTTGATGTTCCGTCTGTTGTTTCATAGGCTGTTTTTTTTGCTCTTCTTTTCCTTGATAAACGTTGTAGTTATGCACTTTAACCGTTGTTCCGTTTATTGTCTTTTTAGTGGATATCATACCGTCTTGTTCCAGGAGTTCTAAAAAACGTCTTACCCTGTTTCTTGAAACTCCCCATCTACTTGCTAACTTCAATTCAGAGGTGTGAAATGTACCACGTTCGATAGTTACAACGTTATTTCCGATTACTGTTTTCTTATCTGTATGATTCGTTAATAATAGGATTTCCATCCACCATTTAAAACGCTCTGCATCTTCCCAAATCCAATGTTCCATAATCTGACGATGCAACTTAATCCAACCAGTCATTTAATCACCTCTTTCTTAACTGATTGAATTAGAATGGTAAATCATCATCATTGATATCAATTGGACCTGTAGCATTATTAAATGGATTATGATTCTGTCCTGTCGTTGTCTGCGGTTGAGTATAAGATGATTGACTGCTTTGCTGTTGTTGGCCATCATCTTGCTTTTTATTTAAAAATAGCACTTGAGAATCAACGTTATTCACTATTAGCTGCATTCCGTAATGTTTGACTCCGTTCTGATCTTCGTAGTTGTTATTTCTCATCTCACCACTAACTGACATGACATATCCTTTTTTAGCGTAGTTATTAATAAATTCAGCTGTCTTCTTAAATGCAACGCATCTAATAAAATCTGATTCGTATTTATCATTTTGATTTTTATACTTACGTTGCACTGCTAAATCAAAACTAACCACTTCGCTTCCAGATGATGTCACTCTGTATTCAGGATCCTTTGTTATTCGTCCTATGAAATTACAATCATTCATTTATATTTGCCTCCTACGTAGACAGGTACACCTGCTACTTCCTGTATTTTTTCTTTAATAACTGCTGCATTAGAATTTGAGTTCGATAGGTGAATCAGATGTACTTCTTTTAATTGAGTAGTGTCTGTCGCTCTTAAGAATCCTACTGCATGTTCTAAACTGAAATGCGATTTCATAATTCGTCGAGCCAGTCCAGGATGCAGTGAACCGTTCTGAACGTTATTCTGCATCTCTTCATAGATATAATTAACTTCTAGCATCATGTGCGTGATGCCTGGAAACTTATACTGACAGTAGTAAGTATCAGTAACGAATAGCAGCTTATATCCATGCATACTCTTTAGCAGATAACCGCAGGGCTCTTTCGCATCATGATTTACTCTGAAAGCCATTATCGACCACGTACCAATTTTAAAAGTTTTCTTATACTCAACTTCATACAATCTGTGATGCTCTAAATTAATTCCTTCTAACGTTCCTTTTGTCGCATAACATTCTATTCCATGTTTTAAATACTGTTCTGTATATCCTGCATGATCGTTATGTTCATGAGTGATTAAACAACCTTTGATTTTAGAAGTTTGAAACTTCACTGCCTTTTGCATTTCTTTGAATGATATGCCTGCTTCAAGCAAAAGGTCAGTATGGCCATCAGATATCTTGTAACAGTTACCTGATGAACCACTGCCTATAGTTTGTATTAAAATGGGTCTTCTTCGTTTTCCGGTACTGTTGAAGTCGGTGCAGGCTTTACATCTTCAACTTCTTCAAATTCAGTTACATCTTGAACTTCTTCTACAGGTTCAATGTCATCAATATCTAATACTTCAACCGCTTGATTTTCTTCGATCTCTGCATCGAATACTTCTTTGCGTTGTCTTTGTTCGCTTTCTAAAATTTGATTTTTAAGTAGGCTTGAATCATCTGAACTATTTAATAGCTTTTTACATGTACGATTAATGATAGTCTTCTTGGCCATCTCAACTGGGAAACGTCTATGCGTGCCATCATCTTTAAATTTCCCTTCCCAAACTGCAGTCGACTGTTTCCATGCCTCTTCGATTTCATCAATCGTCATAATTTCTGTATAGTTTCTGCTTTCATCTTTAAATACAATAGTGCAGTATGCTCCGATAATCTTTTTAGTGTCACGATTTCCAAATGATTGAGAGTGTTCCAGGTCAACGATTTTACCGTTTTTCGTTTTATACGTAATATCATCTCCTTCAAAAATTACTGCAGCATTAATTTCTTCGCATCCTGTCACTCGTTTAGTAACTGACATAGTTCCTAAATATGAACGTTGAAACTGAACTTTGCTACCGTACATAATGAAGTAACCTTGGTTTTTCATAGGGTTTAAACCTTGTACAACCATATCCATTAACGCGTTGGCCACGCTGTTTGGCGTTGCGATTTCAAGTGCAGGCTTATAACCTTCTTTTTTAGATCCTTTCAATTCTTGAAGTTGCAGCATAGCGCTTTTCATCGCGTTTTCAGGTGAGTAATTTACAGGAAACTTTAAATCACCTTTACTTTCTAAATCTTTTACTCTCGCTAATACGTTGTCACCCATCTTGCTATTTTTAACTAAAATTTCTTTTGTCATATTAAATCTCCTCCGTATTTCTTAATAATTTGTATGGTTCAACTTCTAACTTGTTTGCAATATTCTCTAATGTCTGAATTGATATATTTTTTCTTAAGTGTTCGATGTCATTCAAATGACATCTTGTTATGCCTGCTCTTTCTGCTAGTTCTTTTTGTGTTAGCTTATGATATTTTCGATATGCTCGAATATTCATTGCAATTACTCGCTTGAGATTCAGTTTAATCATCTCGTTTCTGATATAATTTAATTAACTTACATGGAAAGGATGAAACCTATGCAACTAAAACCTGATTGTGTACGCCAATTATTGTTAGCGATTGAAGAACAACTAAATTTTAATGAGTTAAAAACTGTATCTGATTTAAAATTAGATGATAGTTTTGCTCTTGATGATTACTTGTACAGTACTAAAAAACTTAATGAAGCTGGATTTATTAATGCTAAAAAATTACATGGTGATGGTGAAATTTTTGATTATTACATTGTTGACATGACCTTTTATGGCCACGAATATCTTGAAACAATTCGTTCACCAAAAACATGGAATTTCGCTAAAGAAAAAGCTGCTGATCTCGGTAGTTTCTCTTTAAAAACCTTAGGCACAATTGCTCAAGGATATATTGAAACTTATATTAAAGGATTGTTTTAATTCTTAATTTTTCATCATCTTCGCTAACTTTCAACTCAATCTGTTGCGAATTAGTCTGATAAACATTCGTAACAGATTCTGCGTTATCGATAAATATTGGAGCATAGACGTTATAATGTGCAGTTAAAGTATTGATAATATCTAAACCTACGTTGATCATTGCTGCAGTATTTAAACCTCTGCCAAATTCGATACCTTCGAATGTCGTGATACATGTTTCTTCAATGTTTCCGTTCTTCTTCTCATCGAATAATTTAAATCTGGCCATCTTGAATTTATTGTTTATAGATTCTTCAATCGTCTTAACTTTAGTTCGATTAAATTCATCGATTAAGTACAGTTGATAATTCAATTCTTCTTTTATCGAGATAAGTTCTTCTTCCTGGATGCGTAACTCTTTGATACGCTCATCAATGCGTTTATTGTTATCGATGCTCGCTTGATGTTTATTGAATTCAAGAACTTTCTGATCTAACTTATAGATTTCTTCTCGAATAGCTTTGACCTTCTCTTTATTCATTTCTGCGATGTTACTTCTTTGATGATTTAACTGATTGATTTCTTCGAGTATTGATTTGTATTCAGTAGTTTCATTAACAGGTATTAGCTCATTTGATAAGCTTTCGATTCGTGATTTAAGCGAATCGATAACCTTTTGAACGTCATCTACTTTCTTTTGCTCAGTTTGCAGATCACTTTCTAATTTTTCAATTGTCGGCTTGAACTGCTTACCCTGCTCTAACAACGTCTGCTTATGTTGATTAAGCTGTTCTAACTTCAATGACTTATTCTTGTTGAACTGCTCTAACTCTTTTTGCTTTGTACTCTCGATTTTTTCAGGTGGCAGTGCCTGGCCACAACACGTACATGTATCATCTACAGTTGCGACATGTTCTGATGCTTCAACTTCTTTAATTTCTGCATCGACTTCTTTATATTCTTTTAACTTCAATTCACGATTTGTTTTATTATCATTAATTGATTGGTTAATCATGCGAACCTTTGACTCAAAGTTGAGTTTATTGCTTTCTTCAAGAGATAGCTTTGACTTTAAGTTATTGATATTCGATTGATTATCGCTTGAATGATTCTGTTCAAGTAACTTTAATTCATTCTTCTTTTGTGAAATCTGATTGCGTAATTCGATTTCTTCTGAACCGTTATTTATTGAATGAATCTGACTCTCGAAGTCAGCAATCTGCTGCTTAACTTCGTCGACATTGATATCTGTATTTGTGACTTCTACCTTCGATAATGTCGCTTCATTGATGCGGACAGGAATATCTTCAATGTCATCGTTAGTCTTTTTGAGCTTGTCCTTGATTACTTTCTTCTGGTCTTCTACTGATTTGTTTTTCAAAATTTCGACAAGTGGTTCAAGTTCTTTGTTACTCTCTATTATTTCTGTGTCTGAAAGTTGGCCACATACTTCAAATAAGATTTTTCTTCTATCTGTCCAGTGCAGATCATTGAACGTATGAATATTAGTCACTAGCTTGAAAATATCTTCATCGATTATTTCGCTAATCTTTTTCTTGAAGTTCGTAATCGTGAAAGGTACATCGTCAATATACTGCTTGCCTGTACGTGACTTTGTATACTCTTTCGCTCCAGTCATCTTGTTTTTCATGTACTTTGGAAATGATTCTTTTGTGAGTTTCAAATTCTGGTCATCTTTATCAAAAACTGCAGTTACGTGCGGAATTGATTCGTATAATTCGTTATTCTCTTCATCTAGTGGCACAACGTCTATCTGTTTTCCTTGCAGGTTCTTATCGAATAGTAGCCACTGTAACGCAGTTGCTGTTGTTGTCTTACCTGAACCATTATGGCCATATATTGTTGCGTTCTGGCCATCGAAGTTGAATGACTGTTCCTTGATACCCTGAAAGTCTTTTATGATCAATTGCCTTAATTTTAAATTCATTGCACGTCCTCCTAAATTCCAAATCGTTTAAGCTGCGTAAACAACTTATCCATTTCAGTAATGTTTTCTTCAACGTACTCATAAAGTGCTGTAACTACTTCATCATCCATGCCCCAAAAACATGATTCTTCAAATATGTCTTTTCGGAATACAAGTTCAGATGTATCATCATGAAGAATGTAAAAACTTACTTTTTCTTCGTACTTTTCTTTTATTGCAGTAAAACTCATACATCTGAAATCAAATTTATCTTTCACAATCGCAATAGGACTTTTAACTAAAAATGTTCTCGGTAAATTTTCCATAACTATCTCCTTTTATATCTTGAGATATGCTATTATGTAAGTGTCGAGTTTACGTGAGTGCATATCTTTTGATATGTGCTTTTATTTTTTGTAGCAGAACTTAATCTGGCCACCGTAATTGTTTCTAAATGTTCGATAGATGATATATACATCGTCACGCTTTGAATAATACTCAAAGTCTTCTCTCCATCTTCGCTTTTCCTTATTTTCATAGTTGAGTATGATCGTATGCTGTATATGTCTCATCTGATAAAATACTCAATGTACATACATTCGTTTTCGTCATCCACACCATAATCAACAAGAATGTAATGTTTACTTTCTCTGATTTTTCTAATCTCATACTGCCAAATGTTATATTCATAAATTTTGAACGTATCCCTCTGCAGTTTTCTTTCAGGTTTAATCAGTTTCATAATATGCTTTAGTATCAAATGTCTCACCACCTTTCAAAGTGAAGGTTCCAGTACTTGCACTGTCGCTATAATTCATCACTAACCACCTCGCTATTTACGACGATGAGTAATATAAAGCATGTAAGCGATAATATTATTCCTGCATGTTCCATAAAGGTAAGAGTGATATACTGTGCGATTTTACCAACGAAATATGAGACTACGATTGCTACTGTGATAGATACTAATGGCAGTTTCATATCTGTTTCTCCTTTAGTATTTTTCTGTAGATTTCCATGCATTCTGGGTAAAGATAAAGGACCCTTGTACCTTCTCTAACAGTAATATCTACAAATTCAGGTTTACAGGTGTATTTGTTCAATAATGTAGATCTTGATAAACCTGTAAGCTCAGCAAGTTTATAAATATCTACAGTAGAATAAGTGAGCTTTAAATCATTTAACTTTTCATGTACTTTATCGGTTACTAACTTTTCGATAAATTCATCAGGAATAATGATTTCCATCTAACTCACCTCGCTATTTAAAAACTTATTAATAAAATACTGCTGCCCTTTACCTGTGACTTTAGGTGTCTTATTGATTGATACGTGGCCATCAGAATGAGTTATTGATGTTTCTTTAATTTCGAATAGGCCACGTTCCATTGAGTACTGCGTCGGCATATTATAATCAGTGCCTTTGCGCTTGATTAAAAAGCCGTTTTCTCTTAAGTACGCGAATAATCGTTTCTGTCCTATCTCGACACCGTTCTGCTTCAAAAGCTTGGCTAACTCACCGACCAAAATAGAAGTTTTACTTGCTGAAACTGCATCTGCGAATATCGTCTTTGGTTTATCGAGCTTAATCTGCTCTTCAAGTGCGATAATCTTCTTGTCTGCAATCTGTAATGCTCGTTTCATAATCATCTCTGGGCTGTTCCAATGTTTCTCAACTTGAATGAAATACTGTCTTACTTTCTTTCCTGGATCAGTTCTTTGAATCATTGAAATTTCTTTGGCCATGTCGAGTTTTATTACATGATCAGTCATTTCTTGAATTCCTCCAGGGGTGTGACATTTTTGGGACACCCTTATATATTCTTGATTTTCTTCAAATCCATACTCTGTCATTCGGCTAAACCATTTCTTATACTCCGTTTTAATTTCTAAAGCTTGATGTAACATTCTGCCACTCACAACTACTTCACCGGTGTCATTTTCTGAAATTGGTATTAATTGATTCATAACAATCCTCCTCATCTCATTTTTGAGATATTTTAATCAAAAAAAATATCTTCCATTTTGACATTCAGATATTTAGCTATAGTAATAGCTTCATCCATAGTAAAATTACTTTTTCTGCGATTAATCTTTTGACTAAATGTACCTACATTTATTCCAAGTAATTCTGCCATTTCTTTATGTTTTATACCTCTTTCTTCAAGTAACATCCTTAGTTTTACATACCTTGTTTCACTCAAAATACCACCTCATTTCTGTACTTTCATCTTCTCAAATGTGAGAGGTACAAACCAATACTAACATCTCATAAATGAGAAATCAACAAACTTATTTCATTTTTGAGAAAAAAGTTTGTAATTTACCTTGCATAAATGAGAAATTTTCCTTATTATAGATTTATAAATTAAATTATTTAAATTTTCTTTGGAGGCGCACGTAAAATGACTAAATTTTCTAAGACTTTAACATCATTAAGAGAAAAGAAAGGTTACTCACTAGAAACTTTAACTTCTGAATTGAATAAAAAGTCACCTGAAAATATAAAATTTTCTCGTGCATCTTTGAATCGTTGGGAAAAAGGAGAGACTTCACCGTCCTTAGATCATGCAAAAATTTTAGCAAAGTTTTTTGGGGTAACATTAGACCAATTGGGTGGCTTTGAAGAAATAACTTATATGCCTGAAGTTGAAACTATAGCTGCACATATTGATGATGATGTTACTGAAGAAGAGCTAGAAGAAATATTAGCATACATAGAAATGAAACGCAGCTTAAGAAGAAACCGCAATAAGTAAGGAGTTGTGAAGATGCAACTTAGAGAGAAATTGTTAGATCCATATCCTAATATGATAATTGAATATGATGAAGATATGCCTGCTAAGATGGGCGGATTATACGAAAGATACTTTGAATATCCTAACGGGATTATTACAATAACAAATAAACTTAATTATTATATTCAAAACGGTCATCTAGCTGAAGAAATTGGCCACCATGAGACTTCATATGGTGATATTCTGTCAGTCTACAACAAACAATACAATGTCGATTCAGCTAGACAAGAGTTGAGAGCTCGACGTTTTGGCCACAAATTAATACTACCTTTAGAAAAACTTATTGAATGCTACAAAAAAGGGCTTTGGGGCGATATATATGAAATGTGCCTACACTTAGAAATAGATCGTGTTCATTTCAATGAAGCAATAGAAGATTATAAAGCGAAGTTTGGATTATATGTTAGATATTCAGGCTATTTAATTCATTTTGAGCCATTAAAAATACAAAAAGTATAGATATATCTATTTATTAGGAGGCATATGATGAGAAAATTGACTGCTTTGGAACTTTTAGTAATGCATTTAATTAACGGAAAAACTAAAGGCACTGTATTAAGTAAAAAAGTATGGCCATATATATATCCTATTGACCCAATGACCATATTAAAAAATTTAATAAAAGATGGCGTTATATTAGAAAATTCTAACTTAATGCTTACTTTGTCAAAACTAAAAAAAACAGAATTAATAGAAATTCTTAAATTAAATAATTTAAGAATAAATGGTAATAAAAAAGATTTAGTTTTAAGATTAATTGAAAATGATGCTAATTTATCATCTGTATATTTGCCTGAGGTTTACACCATTAATAATGAATACGTTGATGTATATAAAGAAACAGAGTTCCTTTTGGAGTTTATCCATGGAATTGACATATCTATAGAAGATGCATATCGTTATTATATAACGCATCCTGGTATTTCAGAGTTTGATCTTAAAGTTGGTATATATTCAGATCGTATAAAATATTGGTTAAAGTCTGATAAGTATACATCAATATACCAAATAAAATCATTATGCTTTACACTCTCAGAAATATATTTTCAGTACAAAGAATATAACTTAGGATTTTATTATTTAAATATTGCTTACTTGATTCAGATTTCATTCTTACTCAGAAAGTATATTTTGAACAATGAATTTTACAATGCACACATAAATATACCTATCAGCTCAAAAGATATAATCAAATATCGCTCTGCGATAGCTAATAACATTTTTACACTTTCTCAATTAGAATATGATTTAAAGAATGCTATTAAACCTTTTGAATTTAATAATAAAGTAATTATTAATTCAGTTAATTTAATGTTAGCTATTATTCAAGATGAATTTGTAAATCCTAAAGCTTATACAAAAGGATTATCTAAAGAAGATTTCGAAAATGGCTGGTTTAATAAAATAAAACTAGAAATGAATTGAGATGGCAGATAACATCCGAAGATGAAAGTTATATAAAAGTAAATATTTTAAATAATGATAAAAAGTAATAGTTATCAGAACTAATGGAGGTATTTGGTAGAATGAATTTCAAAGCTTTAGCAGGTCTTACATTAGCATCAACTTTATTATTAGGTGCATGTGGTGAGGAAACAACAGAAAAGAAAGAAGAAAATAAAACTAACGCAACTTCCCTTGAAAATCCTAAGAAAGAAACTAAGGAGAATAATGATCTGAAAGATAACACTGCTCAACTCAATGATATTGATGTAAAGGTTTTAGAAACAGAATTTATGCCAAAAGGAACATACGAAGGACAAACAGCCGACCAATTAATCGTTACTTATGAAGTGACAAATAAAAGCGATAAAGAAATTGATGCGATGATTGGTTACTTAGCTGCTTTCGAAGCAACTCAAGAAGATGCAAATTCAGAACGTAAATTAAATGTAGGTATGACACCGACAAATGAAAAGTATAAATTCGTATCAGAAAATCAAATGAATAATATCAAAAAAGGTGGCACTGTAAAAAGTGCAACTGCTTACGATTTGAAAGATACGACTACACCAGTTATTTTACATGCAACTAAAGGTGTTGGTGGTGAAAAACTTGGTGAAATAAAAGTTGTGATTAAAAAATAAAACTGAATAATAAGGGTGTCTTAGCTATACCCTTATTTTTTATACGAAAAGTGAAGATGGAGATGACAATAGATATAGATATCGGAGCAATTACTCAAATGGAATTTGATAATAAGAAGATAGAATTACTATAAAATTATTTTTAAATAATACATTTTTATTAGAAAGAAGGGTTACTATGGAAAATAAAAAACAAATCGGTATTGCTGCATTAATTGATGAGAATACTGTAATGATTAATGTAGGATTTGAAGATGATATTGACGAAGGTGAAGTACTTAGAGTGTTATCAAAAGATAAGATAACTGTGTATGACCCTTTCACTAAAGAAAAATTAGCCGATATTAGAAAAACTAAAGCAGAACTTTATGTCTCAGAAGTATTTGCTAATTATTCATATTGCAGATCTAAACCTTATCATGAACCTGATATCTTAAATAATTATATTGTCCATGAAGAAAAACTAAGACTAAAAGGTGAAAAAATTGGTGAATTGTACACTCTTGAACCTATTGAAGTCGGAGATCCAATAGAATTTTTAGAATAAAAATTTAAAAATAATAGAATATATTGCTCAAATATGCTAATATAAAAAACATACGGAAGAGCCTTCATTTATAGCTGGCTAGAAAATTAACTGTCACCACGTGATAGCCTCAAGTATGTTTATACATGCTTGAGGTTTTTTCTTTTATAGGGGGTGCCTATTATTTGTTTGAAGCAAAAACTTATGAAGAATTATTCGAGATATTAAAGAATGAGAAAAAAATAAGAATAGCTAATAAATATGAATGTGAAAATATATTAAAATCATATGGATATTTTAATTTAATTAATAATTATAAGAAAGAAATTGAAGGTACTCTCAAAGATGAAATAGTTTCAATAAGTGATTTAGTTTATTTAAGAGAACTTGATAATGATTTGCAAAGTTTAATATTTAAAAATTTAATAAAAATTGAAACCTGTTTTAAATCTCATTTATCATATCATCTTGCTAACAATTTTGGAGTATCTAGAGATAACTACACTGATCCACTACATTATCACGATTTTGAAGAAACAAAAAAGATTTTTGAGGATATTGAAGAAAAAAAGCATATAAAATTTCATGAACCTCCTGGAAAGCATTATTTAGATAAATATAATGATTTACCTCCATGGGTGTATTTAAAACATATACCATTTGGTGATACTATAAACATTTATAAATCATTAAAACAAGATGATAAAGTTTCTATTATCGATTCTTGGATTTATCTACATAATTTTTCTGAATCTGAAAAAATAATAATACTACAAAATATGTTGGTACTAACTAAAGATTTTAGAAATACCATTGCACATGGAGGGAGATTATTAAACTATAAAACAAGAAAGAAAATAGACATCAACTGTTTAACAAAAGTTATAAAAAAGAAGATATTAGATAAAAGAAACTTACAAAAATATCAGAAGAGTTTCTTGATGCTTCTCATATCTATACTAATATTACTTCCTACATATCGTGATCGCTCAAAATTCGTAACTGAAATTAGAAGATTATATAACGATTACATTCAAGAAGGCGGAAATCATTTTGCAGAAATGTTTTTGTCTGTATCTGGTTTACCGGATAATTTTATTAGCATCTTACAAGATATTTCAGTATGGGAAATACCTACTGTATAAAAAATACACGTTCCTCCCTCGCCAAAGTTGAGAACGTGTATCACCAAAAAGTCACCTAAATTAATAGGGGTCTTTTCTATGCCCTATTTTAACACGAAAAATAAATTATCGAAAGGAGATTATCTATATGGCTCAAATTGAGAAACGTGGTAATAAATATCGAGTGAGAATATTCTATAAAGATGAATTTGGAAATAAGAAATCACATTCTAAATCCGGTTTCAGAAGTAAGCCTGAAGCAAGAGAATATGCGAAGATGGCAGAAGCAAATCTTAAAGAGATTATTAAGGCTGATCATAATATTGTACTTACAGATTACCTTGAAGATTATATAGAGAAATTCATTGTCCCCTCTTATTCCGCATCGACAATTGATTCAAATTATTATGCTTTAGATAAAATCAAAGACTACTTTGATACAAAACTATTAAAGAATGTAACATTTTCTGATTATCAACTGTTCATTGATAACTTAATCAAGCACCCTTACAGCACTTCTACAATCAAAAAATGTCATGGATTAATGAGTAAAGCGATGATTACAGCATACAGAGACGGACTAATTAAACAAAACTTCACTGAATACGTTGAAATGAAGTACAAAGAAGTGAATATGCCTAAAGAAAAGAAATACTTACCGTTAGAAGACATTAAGCTATTCCTGGAGCATGTAAGAAATAGAAGTACAATACAGTACTATCTATTCAGATTAATTATTGAGACGGGTCTGCGTGTTGGTGAAGCGTGCGCTTTAACCTACGAAGATATTGATACAGAAAATAATACGCTTAATGTAACAAAGTCATATGACCAAAAAAGAAAAGTACTCGGTCCAACTAAAACAGGCAACAATCGTATCGTCCATATTACTCAATCTTTAGCTAAAGAGATAAGTAATTTAATACAAATTCAGAACGCTTTTAAAGTAGTAAATGAAAAAGTATATCACAATAAACATAATTTTATTTTCGTGGATGAGCTTGGTAACCCTATTCCAAGATCTACAATTCATAATACTATGGTTCATATTACTGAACGTATGTATGGTAAAGGTAATCACTTATCGATACATGAATTGAGACATACACATGCATCACTTCTCTTCCAGGCAGACGTTCCATTAAAAGCTATATCGAGTCGTCTTGGGCACAAAGATACGAGCGTGACAGAACGCGTATATACCCATTTAACTGACAAGTATCATGAACAGGCATTACATGACTTTGAAAATTATATAAAGGATGTTTTTTAGAATAGTTGTTACCCAAAAATCACCCAAATTATATTTTTTTGATAATAATTAGTAATTGGGTACAAATTAAAAACCGTCGAAACATTTTAGCTTCAACGGTTCAAACAATTAATACTGCTTCATATATTGGTCACGTTCCCACTCAGACACTTGCATACGGTACATGTCCCATTCAATAGTTTTTGAGTGGATGAATGCACGATAGATGTGGTCACCCAGTGCTTCTTTTAAAATATCGTCTTCTTTCATCGCTTTAATCGCTGTGTAAAGTGTTGATGGTAAGTCTTCTACACCAACTGCTTCACGTTCTTCACGATTCATTTCATAAATATTCTGATCAACTGGTGCTGGACAAGCTAATTTATTCTTGATGCCATCTAACCCTGCTTGAAGAATCGTTGCTAATGCCATATATGGGTTAGCAGATGGATCAACCGAACGTACTTCTACACGTGTAGATAGTCCACGTGATGAAGGAATACGAATTAATGGCGAACGGTTTTGGCCACTCCATGCGATATAAACTGGTGCTTCATAACCAGGTACTAAACGTTTGTAAGAGTTTACTAATGGGTTACACACTGCAGTAAATCCTCTTGCATGTTTAAGAACTCCTGCGATAAAGTGACGCGCATCTTCAGATAATTCCATTTCTCCGTTCGGATCATAGAACGCATTTTCTTTCGGCCCTTTGAATAACGAAACGTTAAAGTGCATACCTGAACCACTTACACCATATAATGGTTTAGGCATAAATGTTGCATGAAGATTATGTTTACGCGCAATTGTCTTAACAACTAATTTGAATGTTTGAATGTTATCACATGCAGTAACTGCATCTGCATATTTAAAGTCGATTTCGTGCTGACCCGGCGCTACTTCGTGGTGACTCGCTTCTATATCAAAGCCCATGTCTTCAAGTTCTAAAACGATGTCTCGACGACAGTTCTCACCTAAATCTGTAGGCGCTAAATCGAAGTATCCACCATTATCATTTAATTCAAGTGTTGGTTCCCCTTTTTCATCTAATTTGAATAAGAAGAATTCTGGTTCTGGTCCTAAGTTGAATTCAGTGAATCCTAACGCTTCCATTTCTTTTAAGACACGTTTTAAGTTACTACGTGGATCTCCTGAGAATGGTGTACCATCTGGCTTATATACGTCACAGATCAAACGCGCAACTTTCCCTTTATCAGAAGTCCATGGGAAAATAACCCAAGTATCTAAGTCCGGATATAATTTCATATCTGATTCTTCGATACGAACAAACCCTTCAATTGATGAACCATCGAACATCATTTCATTATCTAGTACTTTCTCTAACTGGCTGATAGGCACCTCTACGTTTTTAATTGTACCTAGAATATCAGAAAATTGTAGTCTTAAATAACGTACGTTTGATTCCTCTGCTAACTTGATGATGTCTTCTCTTGTAAATTTCGCCATAATATCCTCCAGTTGTTTATTTAAAAAATCTTGACAAATCCCCACGGTTAATAGGGACTTTACTACGGTCGAGCTTTGAAACTTCGTAATCAAGAGATTCTTTAATCTCAAATGTGGGTTGTTGTGACTTCTCCTCATTGATAATCGATTTAATACGCTTCATATTAAACCCTTTTTCTAAAAGCAGTTTAATATCAAGTAATAAATCTAGATCGTTCATTGAAAATAGTCTTTGGTTCCCACTTGTTCGTTCAGGTGCAATCAACGACTGTGATTCATAGTATCTAATTTGCCTTGCAGAAAGCTCTGTTAGTTTCATAACGACACTCATTGGAAACACCGGCATATTTCTTCTTATTGCATCACGCATCTTCAACACCCTTTCGAACATAGTTGTAATTTATCATATTTTTTTATAAAAAACAAATCCATGTAAGGAAACCTTACATGGATTTGTTATAACGTTATAATTTCTTTTTCAATCAGTATTTCAATCGCTTTTATTATTGCGAGTTTAACGTGTTCATAAGTTAATCCGCCTTGAACATAAACCTCGTACGGTGAACGTATCGGACCGTCTGCTGTAAGTTCAAGTGATGCGCCTTGTATAAATGTGCCTGCTGCCATAATAACATCATCCGTATAGCCAGGCATATATGCCGGCATCGGTAAATACTGTGAATTTATAGGAGAGGCCATCTGAATAGCCTGCGTAAATGCAATCATCTTTTCTTTATCATTGAAGATGACTGATTGAATGAGGTCTGTTCGGTCATCATTCCAGAGTGGCGTTGTATTCAGATTCAAAGACCCAAGCATCGCACTAGTAAATACTGCGCCTTTTAGTGCCTGACTCACAACATGCGGGCTCAGGAAAAATCCTTGATACATTTCATGCAGACTGTAAAGCGAGGCACCTGCTTCTTTGCCGATACCTGGTGCTGTGAGACGATATCCAACACGCTCAATCAAATCTTCACGTCCTGCAATATAACCACCAATTTTACACAGTCCACCTCCCGGATTCTTAATGAGCGAGCCCGCAATCAAATCCGCACCCACTTCTGACGGTTCCTGAATTTCTGTGAATTCACCATAACAATTATCGACAAATACAATAACATCAGGATGTTTATCTTTTATCGCTGATATTGCCTCACCTATCTGTTTAATTGTCAATGATTTACGTGAGCTGTACCCTTTAGAGCGCTGAATACCTATCATCTTCGTTTTTGATGTTATAGCTTCTAAGACATTTTCGATATCGATTTCATTGTTGACCAAATCGATATCCTTATAGGCAACACCATTTTCAATCAATGAACCGATACCGTTACCTGTAATACCGATAACTTCCAAAAGCGTGTCATAGGGTTGACCCGTTATGTAGAGTAATTCGTCCCCGAATTGTAAGTTAGCGCTTAATGCAAGCGTTATTGCATGTGTCCCGCTGATGACTTGTGGACGAACGATGGCATCCTCTGTCTTAAAAACATGTGCATACACCGCTTCTAAGTTATCTCGCCCGCTATCATCATAGCCATAGCCATTCGTACCGCCGAGATCAGCGTCTGTAATTTTTATATCATTAAATGCATCTATTACTTTTTTTTGATTATAAAGGGCGATAGATTCTATCCTTTTAAATATCGGCGTGATTTTAATTTCATTGTCATCGATTAATTGCTGGAGCTGTTCATACTTCGTAATTTTCATAGTATTATAACCTCTTTATCTGTTCATTACTTAATAGCTTATTTAATATACCTTCACGACGATGTTCATAGCCATATATTTCATATTTATCTTTGTCTTCATTAAAATTTATTGCTGAAACTAGTGTATGTTCCTTCAGGAAAGCGATTATCTGTCCGGCATCCTTCTCAACTTCAATTGTGTATTTTGACATATTACGCTGCATCATATCAATGAGTTTGCTTTGTATATGTGTCTTATCTTGTTGATCAAACACTGATACAAGCAATTCATCTTTCCCTGCAGCTGTGACGAAAGATTCGAGCTTATCTTTTTTATTCAAAAGCGTAAGTACCGGAATTGTATCCATATCTAGCTCCTTTAACAGAGCAACGACCGTATCGATATGATTCATATAGTTTGGATGACTTCTGTCAACGACGTGAATAAGAATATCTGCATACTTCGCCTCTTCTAATGTCGAACTGAATGCTTCGATTAAATGAGTCGGCAACTGCTGGATAAAACCAACAGTATCACTTAATAGTACTGGATAACCTTCATGCAGCTTCATCATCTTACTCTTCGGATCAAGCGTCGCAAACAGTAGATCTTCCATATATGTGTCACTGTCTGAAAGTGCATTGAACCATGTCGATTTGCCTGCATTCGTATAACCAACAAGCGCAACCTGGAATATATTTCTCTTTTTTCGGTTTTCTCTATAACGCTGCCGATGTTGTTTAATCGTTTCGAGTTGTAGCTTGATATCATGAATTCTGCTTCTGATATGTCGCCTATTCATCTCTAGTTTCGTTTCACCAGGTCCACGTGTCCCGATACCACCACCAAGTCTTGATAAACTTAGTCCGTGTCCAGATAATCTTGGCAATAAATATTCGAGCTGGGCAAGCTCCACTTGTAATTTACCTTCTCGACTTTTTGCACGTTGTGCAAAGATATCCAGTATAAGCTGAGTACGGTCTATTATTTTACAGTCAAGCACTTCATTTAAATGTTTCGATTGACTTGTTGTGAGTTCATTATTAACAACAACCATATCGAATGCTATATCTTCTCGTTCCTTTAACTCTAATATTTCTTCTAACTTTCCTTTACCTATATAATAACTATTATCAGCTCTATCTTTATTCTGAATAACAACTTCGGTAACTTCAATGCCAGCTGTATGGCATAATGATTTAATTTCCTCTAACGATTCACCGAAGTTAAAATCATCGTCCTTTTTTAGATGAACTGCTATAATAAGAGCACGTTCAGTCGCTTTTTGTGTATCTTTCAAAGTTTCACCTCAATTATTTGATACTTCATTTTAACATATTTAGAAAGGATGCGTTTATATGTCTATATACGAATATACGGTTACTAAAGCAAATCACGAATCATATTCACTTGCAGAATACAAAGATCAAGTTGTTCTGATCGTTAATACTGCGAGCGAATGTGGATTTACAAAACAGTTTGATGGACTTGAAAAACTCTACCAGGAATATAAAGGACAAGGGTTTACTATATTAGGATTTCCTTGTAATCAATTTGGAGGCCAGGAACCCGGAAGTGGGGCTGAAGCTGAACAGAATTGTCGTTTGAACTATGGTGTTACTTTCCCGATTCACGAAAAAATAGAAGTGAATGGAGATAACGCACACCCACTGTTTAAATATATAAAAGAAGAGACAAAAGGAATCATGGGCAGTAAGATCAAATGGAATTTCACAAAATTTTTAGTTGATAGACAAGGTAACGTTGTTGCGCGTTTTGCACCTACAACTACACCCGAGCAGTTGAAAAAGCATATAGAACAATATCTATAAAAATAGAACAATTCCTTTCAGAGGAATTGTTCTTTATTACTTACAACATATTTACACTGCAAAAGTACTGATGGTATGCTTGTAAATGAGATTGTGTTTATCTCCTGCTTTAAGCTGGATGACATTTATCATAGTTGAGTACCACACCTTCTATATGAAAGCCGTTTGTTAAAAATACTGTTAGTTCTTGCTGATTTCTTTGGAATTATCTAAAAATGCGTCCTGCAGTTTAGCTGAATTCATCATTATCATCCCTCTGTATGTTTGTAGTAATTTGTTCGACGATTGATTCTATCGTCAATTCAGACGTATCAAACCATTCAATCGTCATCTGATTATTGAACCATGTCAATTGACGTTTTGCAAAATTCCTGGAGTTTTGCTGCAAATGTTCTATCGCCTGATTCAACGAAACTTCTCCATCTATATAAGGAATCATCTCTTTATATCCTATTGCAGTCATGCTTTGGCTCTGTCTATAGCCCTTACTTATCAATGTCTTCACTTCCTGAACAAGTCCTTGTTCGACCATAAGCAATACACGGCGGTTGATTCTGTCATATAGTGTAGGACGCGGCATATTAAGCCCTATAATATATGTATCGTATTTAGAACTTAATGTATGAAGCTTCTTCTGGTCAGTGATAGATTTATGGTGCATTTCATAATATGTCAGAGCACGTAACACTCGCTGTCTATTATTAATATGAATTTGAGACGCAGCCTTCATATCCTTCTCAGTTAACAGACGATAAAGCGTCTCCTTATCCAGACTTTCATAGTAATCCATCAGTTCTTTCTTCAGCGCTTGATCCTCTTCTACAAATTCATATTCATATAGTACGCTTTGTATATATAATCCCGTTCCGCCGACGATCATCGGTGTTTTTCCCCTGCTATATATGTCTTCAATCAGCTTTTCAGCATGGACTTTAAACTGTGCTGCTGAATATGCCTCATCTGGGTTTAAAATATCAATCAGATGATGCGGTATGCCTTCCATCTCTTCCTGTGTAATCTTTGCACTACCGATATCCATACCTCGGTAGACTTGAATCGCATCCCCACTAATAATTTCACCATTAACAGCTTTCGCTACTTCAATACTTAATGCTGTTTTACCTACAGCTGTAGGTCCCACAATAACGATTAACGGAATTTTATTCATTCTTCAACCACTTTCTAATATTTTGTAATACTTCATTTTGATTCTTTTCAAATAATACCTCATGTCTTGAATTTTCATAGAGCTGGATAAAGACATGTTTAATTCCACATTTTTTATATAATCGGCCTGTCTTTTCCACCCCTTTTCCAAAGTCAGAAAACGGATCGTCCTGACCAGCAATAAGCAGAATCTTTAACGATTTGTTCATGCGTTTAACATTCTTCTTACTGCTTGTAAACTTTAATGATTCATTAATTGAATTTAAAGCACCTATCGACATATTGAATCCTGCATCAGGATCTGAGACAAACGCATCGACATTATCCTCATTCAAACTGATCCAGTCACTCTCTGTTCGTAAAGGTCTGAACTTACGATTAAAATCGTTCAGAGTCAATTTATTGACGAAATCTAGCTTTTTATAGGGTGGATGTATTTTTAAGAGTGGTTTAAGCAATAGCGCAGCTGCCTCATATTTCTTACTATAGAAACTAGTACCTGACAATATGAGTCTATCGAATAAACCAGGGTAACGGATAACATATTTTCTAGCGACGATACTTCCCATAGAATGTCCGAACAAAATAAATTCTCCTTTAAAATCAAATGTTTCAAATATTTCATATGCATCCTCTACCAAAGTATCAATCGATGGGAAATGTCCTTGTTCTGAACTTCCAATATCCTTGCCATGCCCTCTGTGATCATGTATCAGCACATCATACCCCATATCACAGAAATATCTGCACACTGCATCATAACGTTCTTTGTGTTCGGCCATACCATGAAGCATCTGAATGACACCCTTGCTTTCCTCTTGTCTATAAAGTTTAAATGCAATACGTGTGTTATCCTTCAATGTAATAAACTTATTTGTAATTTCCATCATTCTTCACCTCATCTTTATTATAGCGAAACAATTTATTTTCGTCATAGCCTTATCATCATCTGAAAATATAGGAAAACCATCCAAATATTATTTGGATGGTTTGAATCACAATTGCTATTCTCCGTAATTTATTCTACCGAAACTTGAACAGATGGTGATTTTGCTTCATTAATCTTTTGTTCAAGCTCACGTGTATATTCTGTGCGTTGCGCATTATCATAGTTAAGCAAATTAGCCATCGTATCAATAACCGCTTCCTTATATTGTTCAACTTTTTTAATATCGAAATATAGATCACCTGTTCTACGTGTCAAGAAATCAGTAGGTTTAATCACCATTTCTTCCTGGATTGAATATACAAGTTGTGCGTAATAAGCTAAAGGCAGGCCATTGACTTCAGCAGTATGTTTCGTATGTGCAATGTTAAATAATTTCTCTACATTTGAACCATACTTTTTAATCAGAAATCTTTGTTCATCTTCCGGCAGATAACTATAGAGTTCAGGTTTCAATGACTTTTCAATAAAGTGCTCAAAATTAGTACTGCCTCCTACATCTCCACCAGAAATTGTTGCATGTTTCGTGTTGCTTTCTTTAAAGCTAAGCTTATATTCTTCTTTTAAACGTTTTGCAACTAAATCAACGATCTCCTGTGCCATATGGCGATACCCTGTTAATTTACCACCAGCAATCGTCAGAAGACCTGATTTACCTTCCCAAATTTCATCCTTACGTGAAATTTCAGATGGATCTTTCCCTTTTTCTAAGATTAGAGGACGAATACCAGCCCAAGTTGATTCAATATCTTCGTCTTTAACTTTTACAGTCGGGAACATATAGTTGATTGCATCAATGATATAATCACGATCTTCCTGTGTTACTTTAGGACTTGTCTTATCATTATTATAGAATGTATCTGTAGTACCGACATACGTTTTACCATCACGAGGAATGGCAAAAATCATACGTTTGTCACTTTCAGTATCAAAGTAAACTGCCTGTTTGAGCGGAAAAACACTTTCGTCAAAGACAAGGTGGATTCCTTTTGTCAGACGGAGTTGCTTATTATTTTTCGAATAATCTTTTCCACGCACTTCATCAACCCATGGTCCAGATGCATTGACAACTTTACGCCCTTGAATTTTAAACTTCGTATTTGAGATTGTATCAATTGCTTCAATACCACTCACTTTGTTTTTCTTGTTATAAGTAAAACCGGTTGCTTTTGTGTAGTTTAAAATATCAGCACCAAATTCTGCCGCACGTTTCATCACTTCAATCGTCATACGCGCATCATCTGTTTTATATTCAACATAATAGCCCCCACCCTTAAGGCCATTTTCTTTTACGAGAGGCTCTTTCGCTAATGTTTCTTTTGCAGATAGCATTGTTCTTCTTTCCGATTTCTTTACACCTGCTAAGAAGTCATAAACTTTTAATGCAAGAGACGTTGTTGCTGGTCCAAACGTACCCCCTTTATGCATCGGTAAGAGCATCCATTCTGGTGTCGTTACATGAGGTCCATTTTCATAAACAATCGCTCTTTCTTTCCCAGTCTCACTTACAACGCCAATTTGCAGCTGTTTTAAGTAACGTAATCCACCATGAACAAGCTTTGTTGAACGTGAAGAAGTTCCGCTTGCAAAGTCCTGCATTTCAACGAGTGCGACTTTCATACCGCGCTGCGCTGCATCAAATGCGATACCTGCACCAGTGATACCACCACCAACCACTACGATATCATAATATTCTTCCTTCATTTTGTTCAATGTTTGATTTCTATTCAGACTTGAAAGTTGCATTATTATTCCTCCATTAAATCTTATTTTTTAAATACTTGTGTAGCTTTAACCGCTGTCTGCCAGCCTTTATATAAATCATCTCTCTTTGTTTCATCCATTTTAGGATCAAACTGCTTTTCAAGGTTCCAGCGATCACGAATTTCATCTTTTGATTTCCAGTAACCCACTGCAAGTCCAGCCAGGTATGCTGCACCTAAGGCAGTTGTCTCGTTAATTTCCGGTCGCTCTACTGGTACATCTAAAATATCAGACTGGAACTGCATCAAGAAATCATTCTTGACAGCACCACCATCAACTCTTAATGTTTTAACTTCAATCTTCGAATCTTTTTCCATCGCATCAAGAACATCACGGGTCTGATATGCAAGTGACTCAAGTGTTGCACGAATAAAATGTTCTTTTTGTGTACCACGCGTTAGACCGAAAACTGCACCGCGTGCTTCAGAATCCCAGTAAGGTGTACCTAGTCCGACAAATGCAGGCACGACATACACACCATCAGCATCTGTAACATTTGTAGCATACTCTTCACTTTGCGGAGCACTTTGAATCATACGCATACCATCACGTAACCATTGAATTGCACTTCCCGCAACAAAGATGGATCCTTCAAGCGCATAGTTGACTTTGCCATCAATACCATAAGCTAAAGTCGTTAATAAGCCATTTTCACTCTTAACTGCTTTTTCGCCTGTGTTCATTAACATAAAGCAACCTGTACCGTATGTGTTCTTAGCTTCTCCTGACTCAAAGCATGCTTGTCCAAATAGCGCTGCCTGCTGGTCTCCAGCAATACCTGCAATCGGAATCTGATGACCAAAGAAATGATGATTTGCTGTTTTACCGTATACTTCACTTGATGGGCGTACTTCAGGTAGCATTGAAGCAGGTACAGTTAAATATTCAAGGAGCTGTTCATCCCATTTCAATTCATGAATGTTATACATCAATGTACGACTTGCATTTGAGTAGTCAGTTACATGTACTTTACATCCAGAAAGTTTCCATACAAGCCACGAATCAATCGTACCGAATAATAGATCACCATTCTCAGCTTTTTCTCTAGCACCTTCTACATTATCAAGAATCCATTTGACTTTCGTACCAGAAAAATAAGGATCGAGTAGAAGGCCTGTCTTTTCTCTAAATTCATCTTCCAGTCCTTTATCTTTAAGTTCATTACAGATTTCCTGCGTCTGACGAGACTGCCATACGATTGCATTATAAATTGGACGCTCTGTATTTTTATCCCATACGACCGCTGTTTCACGTTGATTTGTGATACCAATACCCTCAATCTGTTCAGGTCTTATATTCGATTCTGTAAGGACGGATGCAAAACATGATAATACAGTTGACCAGATTTCATTGGCATCATGTTCAACCCAACCTGCTTTTGGGAAATGCTGCGTAAATTCTCTTTGAGATACCCCTTTAATCTCTCCATCTTTATTAAAAACAATTACACGTGTACTTGTTGTCCCTTGATCAATTGATAAAATGTATTTTTCCATAATCATCACCCTTTGTTTTATATTAAGTCTGTTTTTTCATTTTTTAATACTGCTTTATTCAAGAATACACCAAGCACTAATGTAGCGACAATTAATACGATTGATAGACCAAATAACATATATTGATCTTCTTTGAATAAAACATGGAATAATGTAGCGCCGAAGACACCACCTACCATCGGACCTACCATTGGAACCACTGCATATTTCCAGTTGGAAGACCCTTTACCTGGTATCGGCAGAATCGTATGAGCGATACGCGGACCCCAGTCACGTGCCGGATTGATTGCATACCCAGTTGTTCCACCTAAACTTACTCCGATGGCTATAATCAATAACCCTACTACAAGAGGGTTCAAACCTTCAGAAAATTTATTTCCGCCAATGAATAACAGTGCCATAACTAAGATTGATGTCCCTATGATTTCTGATACAAAATTAGAAACATAGTTAGGATAAGCTGGTCCTGTAGCAAATACGCCAAGTTTAGTACCTGCATCATCTTCTTCTTTAAAATGCGGCATAAACTGGAACCATACTAATGCTGCTCCCAGTACCCCTCCAATCATCTGCCCCGCAAAATACGGAAGGACTTGATTCCACGGAAGGCTGCCATCAACTGCCATTCCTATTGTAACTGCTGGATTTAAATGCGCACCAGTAATTGATCCGACTGCATACACACCCATAACCACAGCAAGACCCCAACCTACTGCGATAACAATCCAGTCACTGCCTTTTGCGTACGTCCCCTTTAAATTAACGTTCGCATTTACACCACAACCAAATAAGATTAAGATTGCAGTCCCGATTAATTCTCCCACAAAAGCATTCATAGACCCACTCCTCATTGTTTAGTTAAGTTAAAAAAAGACAAAGAGACCCCTAATACTTCAAATTAGAGGTCTCTTCTACTCGTCCCAAATATTAACTTAACACAATCATATCTAATAATGTAAACGTTGTCAATTATTTTATTTCACAATGTTTCCAAAGGTCCTTATTACTTGTCGTCACATACGTAGCACCTGCTGATAATGCCATCTCCACTTCCTCTGGATATTCAATAAGGCCCCCTGCAATAATTTTTTTGCCGGTTACTTTGTGAATATTTTCAATTGCCTTATAAAGCAGACCAGGCAGTACTTCGACAAAATCAGGATCAGCACTTTGTATAAGCTCATAACTTTTTTTCAGTGCACTTGAGTCTATGATAAACGTTCTGAGAATCGTTTTAACACCGAGCTGGTTCGCCCTCTTTATAATCTTTGGTTTTGTGGATACGATACCATCAACTTTATACTTCTGTATAACATACTCTGTCGCATATTCATCAGATGACATCCCTTTAATTAAGTCGATATGTATAAATGCTGACTTCTGGTGCTGATTTAGAAATTGAATATAGTTACTGATATGGCCAATATGCATATCTAATATGACACAGGTGGAATACTGAGTCGTCACAAACTTCTCAAGATCTTTCATAGAACGGATTGCCGGTAAAATCATTACATCACCCTCTTAAATAGTTTCTCAAGTTCATAAGTTGTAAATTGAATGATGATAGGTCTGCCATGCGGACATGTGTATGGTTCTACAGTATGTGCAAGTTCTTCTAGTAAATAGTTCATATCTGTAATCCTTAAATAATGATTCGCTTTTATCGATTTTTTACAGCTCATCATAATCGCAGTCTCTTCACGGAATTTATTCAAATCTATCTGTCGATGTTGCAGAGCATAATCTATCAATTCCTGTACCGTTTCTTCATAGTTGTCCGGGAACCATACAGGGATATCATTTACTATATAATCATTGCCTCCAAAATGTTCAAGATGAATCCCAATACCTTTAAGCAGCATATTGATTTTATTTAAGTTTATTGCTTCATCTTTACTTAAAGTTACTGTAATCGGAATGAGTAACGACTGCATTTCCAATCCTACATTACCAATTTGTTTTTTGAAGTACTCATATTTAATTCTTTCTTGTGCTGCATGCTGATCAATCATAAACATACCATCCTCATTTTGAGCAATGATGTAAGTCCCATGAACTTGACCGACAATTTCCATGTAAGGGATCTTTCTTTTAGCATGGGATGTATTAGTACTTGTATTTTCAATTACGTCAGATGATTCATTTGTTTTTGGTAAGACTTCTGCAGTTGTATTTAATTCTGCTTCTGAATCACTAATAAATCCTGATGTTTCTTTAGTGCCTTCACCGTCCTGAATTCTTTGTTTATCCAGTCGTGCTGCTTTATGCTGTTCTTTAAAGTTTTCATCGATTTGATTCACTGGTGTATGTTCACTATGGTCGGATTGTTTTATCTTATCATGATGTTCTCTTAATAGATCATATTCAAACTTTTGCTGCTGAAATGTTTCAATCACCTTTTTCTTTTCTACTTTTGGAATTAAATTCTGTTTCCAGATCTTTTCCTTTATCAATCGCTCGATAAGCTCCATCAACTGAGATTCTTTAGATAATCTTACTTCTTGCTTTGTCGGGTGAACATTCACATCTACTAATGCAGGATCCATAACGATATTAATTGCAAGAATAGGATACCTTCCAACAGGTAATAACGTATGATAGCCTGATAATATTGCTTTTGTGAGCATAAAGTTCTTGATATAACGCCCGTTGATAAAAAGAGACATATAATGCCTGTTGCTTCTTGTATGTTCCGGCTTGGCAATAAAACCATGCACTTCATAATCACCTGTTCGGCCGTTGACCTCAACTAGGTCCTGTGCGATTTTCATCCCGTAGACCACAGCCATCGCTTCCTGCATCTTACCATTGCCATTTGAGGCTATAAGTACTCTGCCATCTGCTACTAAAGTAAATTTAATATGGGGGAAGCTGATAACAAATCGATTGATGATATCTGTAATTTTCCCGAGCTCTGTATGAAGACTTTTTACATATTTTAATCGAGCAGGCGTATTATAGAAAAGACCTTCGACAGTTGTTTCTGTTCCTTGACGTGCCTGTGCCAAAGTTCTATCTACTATTTCTCCGTCAATTACATCAATTTGACGGCCTATCGTCCCGTCATGACATGTAGTGACGCGCACTTTACTGACAGAAGCAATAGATGCTAACGCTTCTCCTCTAAATCCTAATGAACGGATATGAAATAGATCGTGCTCATTTTCTATTTTGCTTGTTGCATGTCTTCTGAACATTAATTCAAGATCTTCTTCTAAAATTCCAGATCCGTTATCCGTTACTTTGATTTTTGATAAACCCGCTTCTTCAACTTCAATCGTGATACTTGTACTCTTTGCATCAATGGCGTTTTCAACGAGTTCTTTAACGACAGATTGCGGGCGTTCTATCACTTCACCTGCTGCGATTTTATTGCTTATCGTACTATCTAAAGCTTTAATGATTCCCAAGTGATTCACCTACTTTATTCGGGATTTGATTTCTTGTAATTTCAATAACGCATCAATCGGCGTTAATTCGTCAATCGATATATCTTTAATTTGCTGAATAATTAATTCATGCTCATGATTCGAATTATTATTATTAATATCCTCGTTTTCTATTTCAAACAAATTAAATGATGGTTGAATTATCTTATTTGAATCTCCTTTTCTAACCTTTTCATTGTGTTCAAATTCATCTAATAATTCACTGGAACGTGCAATGATCTCAGCTGGTAACTGTGCAAGTTTAGCAACATGAATACCATAACTATGTGCGACAGCACCCGGCATCACTTTGTGCAGAAATATTAATTCGCCATTATATTCTTTTGCTGCAACATGGATATTGTTCAGACCATCAAGTGTTTGTTCAAGGTCGACAAGTTCATGATAATGGGTTGAAAACAATGTTTTTGCACCAACCTTATTGTGAACGTATTCAATCATCGATTGCGCTAATGACAGACCATCATATGTACTTGTGCCTCTTCCAATTTCATCAAATATAATCAGACTATTTTCTGTCGCATTCTGTAATGCATTTTTTGCTTCTAACATTTCTACCATAAAGGTACTTTGTCCTGATACAAGATCATCTGCTGCGCCAATTCTCGTAAAAATCTGATCAAAAATCGGAACTTCAGCATAAGAAGCTGGTACAAATGCTCCCATCTGTGCCATGATACTAATTAATGCGACCTGTCGCATATATGTACTTTTTCCGCTCATGTTAGGGCCTGTAATTAAATAAATAAACGCATGGTCATCTAATTTGCAGTCATTTGCAACATACTGATCACGTTCCATCACTGTTTCAACAACTGGATGTCTTGCATTTTTTAAGTTCAATACCTTAGTGCTAGATATAATCGGTTTGGTATATTGATGTTTTGTAGCAATTTCACTGAAATTTTGAAGACAATCAAGCACTGCGATATTTTTTGCCTGCTGCTTTAAATTTAATATAAATGTTTTCACAAAATCACGTAGTTGAATAAACAGTTCATATTCAAGATTCATCAGCTTCTCTTCTGCACCGAGAATTAAAGATTCTTTTTCTTTAAGTTCCTCTGTTATAAAGCGTTCTGCATTACTTAACGTCTGCTTTCTCGTGTATCCGAACGCATCAACATCTAAATTAACAAGATTCGCTTTAGATATTTCAATATAATAACCAAAAACTTTGTTATAACCAATCTTTAGTGACTTCAAACCTGTGCGTTCACGTTCTTTTGCCTGAAGTTCATTTAGCCACTGCTTACCATTTTTAGAGGCATATCTGAGTTCGTCAACATCATCATTAAATCCATCTTTGAAGATACTACCTTCTTTAATAGAAGTCGGTGCTTCGTCCAATAAACTTGCTTCTAACATATCGTATAATGGTTGTAATGCATCGATATTATCTAATGTACGAATCACTTCATCGTGTTCTTTTAGAAGTGATTGTATCATAGGCAATTGTTCTAATGAGTATTTTAACTGCACAAGATCTTTAGCCGAGACATTACCAAACTGTACACGTCCTGCTAAACGCTCAATATCATATACATGCGTTAGCGCCTCTCTCAGTTGATGTCTTAAAATGAAATGCTCATTAAATAATTCGACACCGTTATGTCTCTCTTCAATCTCCTGATGGTTCAGTAATGGTCGTTCGATCCATTCTTTAACAAGGCGATTCCCCATCGGTGTTTTACATTGATTAAATATAGACAGTAAGGTGCCCTTCTTATTTTTATGACGTATACTTTCAGTAAGTTCTAGATTACGTTTCGCATACATATCAAGACGCATATAATGCACTGGTTCATAGTATACAGCTTCGTCGATATGGGCAAGCGCACGCATTTGTGTATACTGGATATAAGATAATAATAAATTAACTGCTGGTTGCAGCGATTGATCAACACTGTCAGCCTGTTTAAATGTATCATTTACTTCAAATCTTGAAATGACATCCGTAATCATTTTTATTTTATTGATTAGTACTTCGTTCAAATCAATATTTGTAATGATTTCTTTCGGATTTACGGATGATAACTCATTTAACATTTCATCCTCATTTAATCGGGTCACTTTTAGCTCACCTGTAGATACATCACTATAAGCAAGTGTAAACACCTCTTCATAATGAATACTTGCAATGTAGTTGCTTTCGTTTTCACTGATCATATCATCCATAACCGTTCCAGGAGTTATGATTTTAACAACTTCTCGTTTTACCATTCCTTTAACTTGTTTTGGATCTTCCATCTGTTCAGCAATGGCAACTTTATAACCTTTTTCAATTAAACGTTCGATATAAACTTTTGCTGAATGATGCGGTACCCCACACATTGGAATATTGTTTTTTTTATCACGGCGCGTCAATGTAATCTCTAGTTCTTTCGCTGTTAATTCGGCATCTTCATAGAACATTTCATAGAAATCACCCAGCCTGAAGAACAAGATACAATCTTTATATTGCGCTTTCATCTGTAAATATTGTGTCATCATCGGTGTAGGTTTAGACATATTCTCAATCCTTTATTCATAATTTCCATTTAGGGATTCGTTTAAAAAAGAGGTTCAGACAAGAATCGTCTCAACCCCTTTAATTGTTATTAATTTCCACATCCAGGTGCTGCATTTTTCTTTTCTGCACCCGTTTCACCTGTTAATAAGTCGCCACCTGTTGAAACGATAATCTCATCCGTTACGGTCTGGCTGATTGCATGAGAAACCATCTGTAATATGCTATTCACTTCAAACTGCGCTTCTTTGAACTGATCAACAATTGGCATTTCATCAAGTTCAGCTTCAACTTTTGCAATTTTTTCTTCGACCATCTGTAATGCTTTTTCTTTGCCGTATTGTTCGAAGTTGACGGCTTGCTTTTGTAATGATTTTAAAGACGCCATTTTCTCTCTGACAACCTGCGTTTCATGAATCTGTGCCTCTGCACGTTTAAAGAACTCAACTGCTTCTGTTTCTGCCATCATCTTACCTAATTTTTTTGCTTTTTCCAAAATTTCATCATTTGTATACATCTCTACACCTCAACTGGTTTAATAATTTCTATTAGTTCGCCGTTCATTGAATATTGTTTTGTTTCTGTAATTCTTACTTTAACAAGCTGTCCAATTGCTTCTTTCGGTCCTTTAAAGTTCACTAATTTATTCTTTTCAGTGTATCCTGCGAGAATTTCATCATTTTTCTTAGAAGGTCCTTCACATAGTACGATTACTTCCTGATCAAGATAATGGGACAATGCACGTTCAGTATAGTCACCAACAAGTTTATTTAATCGTTGCAGACGATCCTTTTTCTCACGCATCGGTACATTATCTTTCATCTTTGCAGCCGGTGTGCCTTCACGCGGAGAATACAAGTAAGTATAAGCATGGTCAAAAGCAACTTCCTCATAGAGAGATAACGTTTCCTGGAACTGTTCTTCTGTTTCATTCGGATAACCTACGATAATATCTGTCGTCAGTGCAACTTCTGGCATCGCTGCTTTAATTTTACCAATCAGCTCCAAATAACTTTCACGTGAATACTTACGCCCCATAATCTTCAGCACTTCATTGTTACCGCTTTGAACAGGAAGATGGATATGCGGTACAATGTTACCTCCTGCAGCAATCACTTCAATAAGGCGGTCATCAAAGTCCCATGGATGACTTGTAGTGAAACGTACACGTGGAATATCAATCTTCTGAATATCTGCAAGTAAATCGCCTAATCCGTAGTTCAGTCCATCGATATCTTTACCATAAGCATTTACGTTTTGTCCAAGTAAACAAATTTCTTTGTACCCACGTCGCGCAAGATCACGTACTTCAGCAATAATCTCCTCTGGCATACGACTACGTTCTTTACCACGCGTGAATGGCACAATACAATATGTACAGAATTTATCACAACCGTACATAATGTTGACCCATGCTTTCGTATCACCGAGTCGTGACTTTGGTAAGTTTTCAATAACATCGCCTTCTTTAGACCATACTTCTACAACCATCGCTTTAGACATATAGGCTTCATCTAATATGGCTGGCAGTCGATGTATATTATGGGTACCGAAGATCATATCCACATTTTGATAAGATTTTAAGATCTTATTCACTACAGATTCTTCTTGTGACATACATCCACATACACCGATGAGTACATCTGGTTTCGCTTGTTTGATATGTTTTAAATTCCCAATTTCACCGAAAACTTTATTCTCTGCATTTTCACGAATGGCACACGTATTGAGTAAAATAACATCTGCATCATTGACATCACTTGTCGCTTCATATTCTAGAGCCTCAAAGATACCTGCCATTACTTCTGTATCATGTTCATTCATCTGGCAACCATAAGTTCTAATATAAAATTTACGACCGCGACCTAACCCACGATACTGTTCATCAATTTTAAAATCGCTATGGTAATTCACATCTTCTTTGCCACGACGCTTCGCTTCTTTTAGATTCGGTCCTTGGTAAACATGCTCAAAATATTTGCTATAATCTTTCTCAGGTACTGCTTTGCCTTTTGCACCTGAAGATTGTATTCTACCTTCTTCGTTCATTTAAATAACCCCATTTTATTCATAATATCATTACTATAGTATAGCTTTTATATCAAATATTTTCAAAGTATTTTTACTGTAGATACAACTCACATAAAAACATAAATTTAATCCGTCATTTATATAAGAATGACGGATTAAATTTATTCTAATAATGCTTCATCTCCACTTTTTAACATTTCCGCATAAATACCATCTCTTGTAATTAAATCTTTTTGATAGCCTTGTTCTAATATTTCTCCTTTTTCAAGGACAACAATTTTATCAGCTTTTTTAACCGTATTTAAGCGATGTGCAATGATGATGCTCGTTCTATTTTTCATTAGACGTTCAATCGCCTGCTGAAGTTTCATTTCTGTAACGGTATCAATGTTACTCGTCGCTTCATCCAGCAATAAAATCTTTGGATCTAATATCAGCGCACGCGCGATATTGACTAACTGTTTTTCACCTTGGGAAAGATGTGTTGATTCAAAACTAATTTCTGTGTCGAAACCATTTTCTAATCTCATAATAAAATCATAAGCATTTGCATCTTTTGCTGCCTGAATCATGACTTCGTCAGAGACGTGCTGATTTCTGTACTTTATATTTTCTCGAATCGTACCGTCAAAGATAAATGGATCCTGCAGCACATAAGACATCTGATTGCGTAACGTTTGTTTTGGAATATCTTTTATATCGATACCATCAATCATTATTTTACCTGCGTTAATTTCATAAAATCTTGCCAATAGCTGTACAAGTGTCGTTTTACCTGCTCCTGTCGCACCAACTAAGGCGAGAGATTCCCCTTGATTTAAATGTATCGTCACATCATTAATGGTTGGTTTTAATTGTTCTTCGTTATATTTGAAAGTCACTTGTTCAAATGAAATTTCCCCACGTATCGTTAAATTTCTATTACTGTTATCGATATCTACTTCAGGTTCAGTATCGATGATTTCAAAGACACGCTCTGCACCACTTAATGCAGATAATACAGTGTTGAACTGATTGGCCAGATCATTCAAAGGACGTGTAAATTGTCTTGCATATTCTGCAAATATAACAATTGTTCCGACAGTAATACCATTTCCGTTTAGTGCTAATACCCCTCCGATACCTGCTACAATTGCAAATGATAAATTGTTAAAGAAGTTCATCACTTTCGGAATAAGACCAGAATAAGATACCGACCAGTAGCTGATATCTCTTACTTTTGCGTTCTTCTCAGTAAATCCTTCGGTCACACGGGCTTCTCTTGTAAATAACTTTACAACTTCCTGACCTGAAATAATCTCTTCAATATAACCATTCATTTCACCGATTGCTCTTTGTCTTCTTTTATACAGAATACTCGTACGATTTGTTATCCAGCGCATCGCAATTAACATTAAAGGGATGATCATCATCGTTAATAACGTTAACAGTGGACTAAGCAGCAACATCACAATAATTGTACCAATAATCGTTATAATACTTGATGTAAACTGTATAAATGACGAATTCAGCACTTGAGATATTGTATCGATATCATTTGTCATACGGCTCATCAGTTCACCATGCTGGCGTTTATCAAAAAATGGTATCGGTAACTTCTGAAGTCGACTAAATAGCAGCATTCGTAATTTATACACCGTTTCCTGAGCGATCGTTACCATAATTATTGCAGCAACATATGAAAATAATGATAAACCTATAAATATAAAGAACAGAATCAGAAGATCATTTTCAATGCCTTCAAAATTTTTCTTCAGTATTTTATTATCAATCATCTGTCCAATCATATATGGTCCAATGAGTCCTAATAAAGACGAAATAATCACCGACACTATAACAACTGTAAGCTTTAACCTATTGCCTTCCATCAAGGACCAGATGCCACCGATAGCGTATTTCCAATTGCGTGATTTTGGTATTGGATTGCCTCTTTGATCTGTTTTAATACTTTTGCTCTCTTTTATATCTTTACGCGTTAAAATTACTGGATGACCCAATATCGATTTAATCATGGAGATCACCTCTTTCCTGCGAGTGATAGATTGCTTGATACAGTTCTGATGTTTCTAGCAATGACTGATGATCCCCGAAACCAACGATTTCTCCTTTATCTAATAACAGGATATGGTCAGCTGTCATTGCTGTCTGGATCTTCTGTGTCACAATAATACGCGTCATACTTAGCTTAGATAATTCTTCAAATAAATTATTCTCTGTATGTATATCAAGCGCAGATGTACTGTCATCTAAAATCAGGATGTTCGGCGACTTTATGACCGCCCTGGCAATCGCGAGTCGTTGTTTCTGTCCACCCGATAAATTGACACCCTGCTGTCCGACTTTGGTGTCGTACTGTGCATCGAAATCCAGAATATTCGTATGGACTTGTGCGATCTTCGTTGCTTCTGTTACATCCTCAGATTCAGCATGTGCATTTCCAAATAGGATATTATCAAACACGCTACCTGTAAACAGTATGTTTCTCTGAGGTACATATCCAATCATATCCCTAAGATCTGTAATCTCCATTTCTTTAATATCAATGCCATTGATCATAATCTTACCTTGTGTCACTTCATACATTCTAGGGAGCAGACTAAGTAAAGCGCTTTTACCAGATCCTGTCGCACCCATAATAACGAATTTCTCCCCCGCTTCAATATTGAAAGAAATGTCTTTAAGCACCATTTGATGGCTTAACGGATATTTAAACGATACATTATCAAATACAATTGATGCGCCACCACTCACTTCAATATCCGTGCCTCCATGATATGTATCTACATCAGTAGTTAATATTTCAGACATACGTTCTGCACTTGCTTTTGCTCTTGAATACGCAATGATGATAAATGCAAACATTGAAAACCCACCTTGCATTCTGAGGGCATAGTTAATGACTGCTACGAGTGCACCTACATTCAGTGCGTTATTAGTGACATCTATCGCTCCAATATAAATTACGAACAATAATGCGATATTCATTACGATTAAAAGAAATGGAAGTATACGTTCCATCAACTTTAGTGCACGTGTTGTATCTTCTTTAAGATCTAAAGCGGTATGTTCGAATTTTTCAGATTCATAGTCTGCACTCATATTCGCACGTATCATACGCACAGAAGATAAATTCTGCTGGATATTACGATTCAGTCCATCAAGTTTTTTCTGAACACGTGTAAACAGATTCATACCTGCCTTAGAAGTATAATACAGAAACACAAATATTATCGGAGCACCAATTAAAAGATAGAGTGCTAAGTGCGGCGCAACAATAAAGCTCATGATGATACTACCTAACACTAGAAGTGGTGCACGCAACATAATACGTAAACTCATAAAAAGTACCATTTCACACGCAATCACATCATTTGTCAATCGTGTAATGATACTGGATGTCTTAAAGCTTTCTATGTGTTTAAGTGAAAACTGCTGCACCTTCTTGAACAAGGCGTTTCTCAAGTCAAAGGAGAAACCATGACAGACATGACTCGAAATAAATGAATTGATCACACCACAGATAAACGCAGCAACACTTATGATCAGCAGTATGATTAAATATTGAAGCGTAATATCCATATTCTGCTTGATTAATCCTTCATTAATAATGAGCGATAATATAATCGGTAAACTGAGTTCAACCGCCAGTTCTAATAGCATTAGTATGAGCGCTATAACAATCCATAAGCGATATGGTATTGTAAACTTTAATATCTCTTTCAATAGAACCCCTCCCATTTTGTTTATTTTATACTATTATACATATCGGTTTCCGAAATGTATAATTTATGCTCTATTCCATCGCAACTTTTTTTAAAATAAAGTATAATTAATAATTATTTGGAGAAACGAGGTTTAACCATGTCATTTATCAGTCAACTTATGGATTTTATTTTACATATTGACGAACATCTAGTGAATATCGTTAAAGAATATGGAACATTGACTTATGCAATCTTATTTTCAATCGTCTTCGTAGAAACAGGACTTGTGATTATGCCATTCTTACCTGGAGACTCAATGCTTTTTGCAGCTGGTGCACTCGCCCCTCAAGGCGCATTAAATATCTGGATATTATTTATCGTGTTGTTTGCTGCAGCTGTAATCGGTGACACGGTTAATTATCACATCGGTAAATTTCTTGGACTTGGTGTCTATAATCATCCTAAACTCGGTAAATTCATTAAGAAGGAACACCTTGATAAAGCAGAGGATTTCTTTAATACTCATGGTGGTAAAACAATTGCAATTGCCCGCTTTATGCCCTTTATCAGAACTTTTATACCGTTTGTAGCTGGTGCCAGTAAGATGAAGTATGGTTACTTTATTACGTATAATATTATCGGTGCAGTTCTGTGGGTTGGTATATGCCTACTTGCAGGTTACTTCTTCGGGAATATAAAGATCGTTAAAGACAACTTTGAAATCGTATTAATTTTAATTATATTAGTATCAGTGCTCCCTGCCGTCTTTAGCTTCTTACAATCCTACTCCGTCAGAAGAAAGATGAAAAGAAATGAAGACAGAAAAAAATATTAATGCATCCCCATTAATATTAATAACCGAATGTGAGTCAATCTCACATTCGGTTATTTTAATAATTGAATAATTTGTGCTTTTAATTCTGCGATTTGCGAAACAGATAAATCCTGGTTCACATCTATCGATCTGACTATCGTAGCAGGTTTCTGATTTAAAACGAGTATACGATTACTCATCTTAATTGCTTCATCAATACTATGTGTAATCATCAGCACCGTTTTATCACTCTCCAATAATAAAGACCTCAACCAGATCTGCATATCATTACGTGTTATTTCATCCAATGCTGAAAATGGTTCATCCAGTAACAGTAATTGATGTTCTGTATTTAATGCACGTAGGAATGAAACACGCTGCTTCATTCCCCCAGAAAGCTCATTGGGGTATCTATCTTTAATGGAAGTGAAGCCTGCTCTTTCTAACAATTGTTCTGATTTATTCACGCTATCATTCGCACTGATCTCTGTTGCGAGGTTAATGTTTTGTATCACTGTACGCCATGGCATCAGTGAGTGTGTCTGAGGCATAAAGGACACATGTCCTGTTTTCCCATTGATACGTTCCCCTTGCAATAAGCACTCGCCACTTGAAGGGATGAGTAATCCGCCGATAATATTTAATATCGTACTCTTACCGCTGCCACTCGGGCCGATCAATGCAACAATCTCACCTTTATTCAGTTCTAGGTTAATATTATTAATTACAATATCTTTATCGTAACGATGCATAATATCGTTAAGTTGAATAATAGGAATCATCGTTGCCACCTCAATACAATACGCTGAATAATATATATAACAAGATAAATGACCATAGCAAAGATAATGATCCAGACAATTGCTACAAACACCTGATCTACTTGAAATGCACGCTGAGCTATAAGCATAAATTTACCTAAACCTTTATCACTGCCAAGCCATTCAGAAATGATTGCACCCATTACTGAGTATGTGCCAGCAATCTTTAATCCATTAAAGAAATAAGGCATACTATTTGGCCATTCAAGCTTTTTGAAACGTTCAAGACGCGTTGCCCCCATCATCTTCATATATTTCTCTAATTCTTTATCTGTCTCATTAAATCCTTCAAGTAAGCTCACAGTTATCGGAAAGAAACACACAAGTGTTATCACGATAAGTTTCGGCAATATTCCAAATCCGAACCAAATGACTAGTAGTGGTGCAATGACGATAACGGGTACATTCTGACTCATTATGAGCAATGGATAGACATACTCATGCAGCCCAGGGATTAAACGTAATAGTACGGCTACAGTAATACCGCATAATACCGAGCAAATAATGCCTAATATAACGAGTAATAGAGTCGGATATAAATGCACATGATATGTGTTAAAGTCATTAAAGAAGCTGATAAATATTACGCTTGGCGCAGGTAACGTATATGCATCAACTTGTAGTAACCGAACGAGCAGTTCCCAAAAATAAAGTAGTACTATAAAAAATAGAAAAAACTTAACATATTTCATCATCTATACTTCTGTACAAGCACATCCATCGATACTTCTTCGGCATGATAAAACTTTACTTGTGAAATAATAGATGGACACCCCATTTCACGCATCTCTTTATTCATTAATTCGATTAACTTAAGCAACTCATTCATGTTCCCCTCAATTGATGTTTCAAGCGGATTCACGATGTACTTTAAGTTTGATGCTTCAATCACTTCAATTGCGCGATCAACATATGGAATTACATCTTCACCATTTGGCGTCTTCGGAATAATTTGTATGCTCATTATTGTATCTGCCATTATTTACCCTCCACATATTCATTTGTAAATGCATCTTTAGCAATGAAGTCTTTAGTAATCACTTTGTTATCTTTCATAAACTGTCCAAAATTCTTCCAGATACGTTCTTCCTGATAGCCCCAGTATTTCGCATCATCCTGATATTTAGGTGACAAATATTTTTGTGATGCATATACGAGCTTTTCTTGTTTTTTAAGTTCTGGAACAGACTTCATCAAAATATCTGCACTCTCTTTGTCATGTTTAATTGAATACTCATAACCTTCTTTAAGTGCGGTCATAAATTTCTTAGCTGTCTCACCATTTGATTTTAAATACTTTTCATTTGCAATAACGACAGGTGTGTAATAATCCAGATTTTTATCGTAATCAATTAAATACTGCATATTTACATCGATATTACGTGTTTCTGCTTCGATTCCAGTCCATCCATAATAAACCCATGCGAAATCGATATTCTTCTTAGATGCAGTAAAGAAATCAGTATTTCCCATATTGATAATTTTAGTGTCTTTCACTGATGCTCCGTCTTTTTTCATAACTGCATCAATCATTGGCTGTTCAATCGGTGCACCCCATCCACCGTATGTTTTCCCTGCATAATCTTTCGGTGATTTAATATTCTTATCTTTCAAGCTCATAAATCCACTCGTATTATGCTGGATAATTGCTCCAATCGATTTCACTGGAATGCCTTCAGAACGTGATTGCGTCACTGTTTCCTGTGCACTAATTCCGAACTGAACATCTTTTTTGTTTGCTGCGATAAGCTGATCGGCATTCACTTCACCAGGTGTCTTAATTTCAACATCTAAACCCTGTTTGTCAAAGTAACCTTTCTCTTGTGCTACATATAGTCCTGTATGATTTGTATTCGGCGTCCAGTCCAGCATAATCGTCACTTTTTCTTTCTTATCTTCCTTACCTTTATCGGCTGACTGATCTCCACAGCCTGCTAGTAAAATGACACAACTCGCACTTAACAATAACTTTTTATTCATATTAGCCTCCAAAAAAACACAACCTGATTGCAGGTTGTGTCAGTTGACACTTCCCTACGCTGGTATAATCCAGATCAGGTATATAAGGGTTTAGGACGAATCCAATCTCAGAATAACTCCCCTAGTGTTTAAAAATTTATATTATTTTGTACTGTTTTAGTATAACAGCTTTATTATAAATAAGGTACAGATACTTAGTTTTTATTTGAACTGAGCCATTAAAGCATCAAATTCCTCTTGTTTAATATTTAGATCTGCTTTTGTTAAGTTCTCACTGTAGCCATCAATTTGTGATTCGTACGTCGGTGCATCGGTATCCTGATACACGATACCTGTAACAAGCCCATCTTGTTCGTGTACTGTATTGATCGCCAGCTGTTTATTGGTATGATCATAATCTTCAATATCAGCAAGTTTCGTCAAATTTTCTTTAAACCAGTCATACGTATTTACTTTGTTGTATGTGACACACGGAGAAAATACATTGACGAATGAGAATCCTTTATGATTAACTGCCGCTTCAATAATTGATGTTAAATCTTTTATATCACTAGAAAAGCTTTGTGCGACAAAAGTTGCGCCACTTGCAAGTGCAAGTTCAAGCGGAGAAAGATGCTTCTCAATCGAGCCTTTTGGCGTTGTCTTAGTGACAAATCCATGTGCTGAACTTGGTGATGTCTGTCCTTTAGTCAGTCCATAAATTTGATTATCCATTACAATATACGTGATATCAATATTTCTACGTAGCGCATGAATCGTATGCCCCATACCAATCGCAAAACCATCACCATCTCCACCGGAAGCGATAACTGTAAGCTCCTGGTTTGCCATCTTCACACCTTGTGCCATCGGTAATGCTCGACCATGGATCGAATGCACACCATATGAATTTACGTATCCAGACAGACGTCCAGAACAGCCGATACCTGTTATTAACGCGAGCTGTTCTGGTTCTAAGCCGATGTTCGCACATGCTTTTTGTATCGCCGCTTGTACTGAGAAGTCCCCACAGCCAGGACACCAGTTCGGTTTCACATTATTTCTGAAATCTTTAAATGTTGCCATCTATATTAACTCCTTTAATGTTGCGTTGATTTTCTCTTCAATTTCGTGAGGTAAGTAAGGTGTACCATCATACTTACTCATCTGAATCATCTTACCTTGATGATTCGTATTCATCTTGATAATCTGTCCAAGTTGTCCGTTAAAGTTATGTTCAACAACAATCACTTTCTTCACTTTATCTATCGCTTGCTGAACCTCTTCTGTCGGAAACGGATGAAGTTGTTTCATATGCAGATGGTTTACCTTTCCTTCTACACGATGGATTGCTTCATCAATCGCTCCATACGTTGAAATATAACCAATCACTAACACATCTGCATCTTCATGATACGTATTGTATACAACAGGTTCAGTAATCTTCAGCTGTTCTAATTTACGCATACGTTTTTCCATCTGCTTTGCACGGTTTACGGGAGATTCGCTCGGCTTTCCTTCTTCGTTATGTTCAACACCTGTAACGTGATGGATACCGTTTTTCACACCAGGAATCGTACGTGGTGAAATGCCATTATCTGTTACCGCATAGCGTTTGAAGTATGCTTTATCCTCCGTTGGTTCAACTTCAGTAACAAGTGAACCACGATCAATATTAATCTTATTATAATCAAGTACAGGAACAGTCTGTTTCCCTAAAGAAAGCTGTAAATCACTTAAAATAATAACCGGACATTGATATACTTCCGCTAGATTAAATGCCTCGTTCGTTAAGTAGAAGGCATCTTCAGCAGTTGTTGGTGCAAGGACAATCTTTGGAATCTCGCCATGCGTTCCGTAGATCATCTGCATTAAGTCTGACTGCTCCTGTTTCGTTGGCAATCCTGTAGATGGACCTCCGCGCATCGTATTTACGATGACTAACGGCTGTTCAGTCATACCACTCAGTCCAATCGCTTCCATCATTAACGATAGTCCTGGACCACTTGATGCAGTAAATGCACGTACGCCCGCATAGTTTACGCCTATTGCCATAACTGCTGCAGCTATCTCATCTTCTGTCTGAATTACAGTCCCACCAAAGCGTGGTAATTTATCAATCATATATTCCATAATTTCACTCGCTGGTGTAATTGGGTATGCAGCCATAAAACGTGCTCCACCTGCTAATGCGCCAAGTGAAATTGCTTCATTACCAATCATAAATAAATGTCCTTCTTCGGTTGAAGGTTCTAATTTATAATCCACAGTAAGTTCTGAATGACTTTCAATTTCTGCATAACCTTTGTGTAGCGCTTCTTTATTTAATGTACAGATCTTTTCACCTTTTTTAGCAAACAGGTCATCCACTAAAACTTCGAAGTGCTTTAGGTCAGCGCCTATAAGATTCGCTGTAGCACCGACCGCCACCATATTCTTCATCAATGCCGTACCAAGTTCTTTTGCAATTTCAGTGAATCCCATACTAATAAATGCGCCATTGTAATCCTCTGGTGCAACAGGATCAAACTTACTATCTGCTAGTATTATACCTTCAGCCGTCAGTTCATGATAGTTTAAATCAATCGTCTCCTGATCAAATGCCACAAGTATATCCAGATCATCACTGATAGCATAGACAGGTGTTGTTGATACACGAATCTTATTGTTCGTATGTCCACCTTTAATACGTGATGAGAAATGACGATAACCATATAAATAATAGCCCAGACGATTCAGCGCAGTTGAGAATATCTCTCCAGTACTTTCAATTCCTTCACCTTGCTGACCGCCGACTTTCCAAGAAATTTGTGTCTTCAAAACAATTCCTCCCTAAATTAACTATCTCTAATATAACAGAAAAACCTATGTCTATATAACAGACATAGGTAAATTATATAAAAATCAGTCGAATGGCCGATACGTTATCGACTGAGCGGTTGATCCTCATTGATAAGTATTCTTTCAATTTTCTTTGCTTGACCATTGGATTTAAGTTCTACAAATACACCGCTTAACACACCACGTCCCGTATCTGGAACAACATGTTTAACTGGCATTCCTGTTAAGAAGCGGTGAATGACCTCATCCTTATTAATACCAAGTATCCCATCATAGTAACCTGTCATACCGACATCTGTAATAAAAGCCGTGCCCCTAGGTAAAATACGGTTGTCACTCGTCTGAATATGTGTGTGTGTCCCAACAACGACGCTCGCTCGGCCATCTGTATAATATGCAAATGCACCTTTTTCACTTGTTGTTTCAGCATGAAAGTCTACAAAGATATAATCCGTCTCCTGTTTAGCGATTTCATATAGCGCATCGAACTTCTTAAACGGACAGTCACTCTGCATCATAAATGCTCGCCCTTGTAGATTGATCACAGCAATCTTCTTATCATTAAATTTAATGATTTCCATTCCTTTACCTGGCGCTTCATCAGGAAAGTTTGCTGGACGAATAATCTTATGATCGCTATTTAGCAACTCATAACTATCACGCACGCCATATGTATGGTTACCCATCGTGACACAATCAACTCCGAGCGTCATCATTTCTTTAAATATCTTTTCTGTAATCCCTCTTCCATGCGCAGCATTCTCACCATTGACTATCGTAATATTCGGTCCATACTTCTTTTTAAGCTGTGGTAAGTACTCATCTAACATATTACGCCCAACCGCACCTACAACATCACCGATAAATAATATTCTCATAATTCACTACCTCTACTCTATTTGTCTTTATTATATAGAAAATCATAAATGAATTAAATGATTTTTATTGATACAATCAAAAATGAGGTGATAAAATGCATTTTATCGGAACAGCAGTCACATTGTTCATCGTATTTTTTATTACATATATGATATGTGATCGCATAACGAATTATTTTAGAACAGTAAAACAGCCCCCTAAGTATAAATCAGCACTAGTTGGGGGCATCATTTTCTCGATTGGATTATCTATCATGCAATACTGGTCCACAATGTAAAAAAGATGACTAGAAATATAACATTTCTAGTCATCTTTTTTGATTCTACTCATGTCTGACCGCTCGTGTCACGACCTATTTTGCATATTCAACTGCGCGCATTTCTCGCACAACAGTTACTTTTATATGTCCAGGATATTGAAGCTCTTCTTCAATCTGGTTTTTAATATCTCTTGCGATACGATGTGCTTTTAAATCATCGACTTCTTCAGGCGTCACAATGATTCTAATTTCTCTACCTGCCTGAATCGCAAATGATTTCTCTACACCATCATAGCTTTCAGAAATTTCTTCCAGACGTTCTAAGCGGCGTACATAATTCTCAAGTGTTTCACGTCTGGCACCTGGGCGTGCTGCACTTAATGCATCTGCTGCTGCCACAAGAATAGAAATAATATTGTCTGGTTCCACATCTCCATGATGTGAATGAATTGCGTTAATTACGGTTGGATGTTCACGATATTTCTTCGCAAGATCTACTCCAATTTCAACGTGCGATCCCTCAACTTCATGATCAATCGCTTTTCCAATATCATGTAAAAGTCCCGCACGCTTAGCGAGCGCAACGTCTTGTCCTAGTTCTGCAGCTAACATACCAGAAAGGTGTGCAACTTCTACGGAATGTTTCAGTACATTCTGTCCATAACTCGTACGATATTTCATTCGTCCAAGTATCTTCACGATATCAGGATGCAGATTATGTATACCAAGTTCAAACGTTGCAGCTTCTCCTGCTTCTCGTATGATTTCATCCACAGATTTTCTTGCCTTTTCAACCATTTCTTCAATACGACCTGGATGAATTCTTCCATCAGACACTAAAGATTCAAGCGCTGTTTTCGCAATTTCTCTTCTAATTGGATCAAATCCGGATAAGATGACCGCTTCTGGTGTGTCATCGATGATAAGATCTACACCTGTTAGCGTTTCCAATGTACGAATATTACGACCTTCTCGGCCAATTATTCTACCTTTCATCTCATCATTTGGAAGGTTAATTACAGAAACTGTAGATTCAGAAGTATGTTCAGCAGCCAATCGCTGTACAGTCGTAGCTAGAAGCATTTTCGCTTTTTTATCAATATTCTGCTTTGCTTCCTGCTCTTTCTCTTTTACCATGACTGCAATATCATGCGTCAATTCTTCTTCAACCTGATCAATAATTTCTTGCTTCGCTTCTTCTTGTGTCAGTCCGGAGATGCGTGTTAATTCTTGTTCATGTTGTGCTATGATTCCTTGAACACTTTGCTCTAACGCATCTACATGCTGTTGCTTTTCTTCAATTTTAGATTCTTTTTGTTCTAAAAGATCATCCTTTTTATCTAAAAGGTCACTTTTACGATCTAAGTTTTCTTCTTTTTGAAGGAGTCTTGCTTCTTGTCTCGCTAAGTCTGAACGTCTTTCCTTATAATCTTCTTCCAGACGATCATTACGTCTTTGATATTCTTCCTTCGCTTCAAGAAGCTTCTCTTTCTTAAGACTTTCGGCTTCTTTGTTAGCCTCAGTAACGATAAAATCTGCAGTTGTTCTTGCCTGAATCTGCTGATTTGTTAATACGTTCTTCGCAACAAAATAACCGATTGCAACACCGATTATGATACTAAGCAAAATGAATAAGAGGATAGTTAAGCTCACATAAACACCTCCTTATTTGCTTTTATATATCAATAAAACATTATATGAAGTATATCCATATAAATTAATTGTACGTTTATGAGTTATACTCGTCAAGCTGTCATCCTCATTAAATATATAAATTTACATCATTTTACTCAAATTGTTGTATGAAATTTTAATTTGTTACAAATTTACCATAATATAAATCTGATATTCACTCTCGCATGTAAACTAAGTTCATAATGACGAAAATTTATCTATAAAAAACGAACGATGTTAAAAATAAATAACATCATCCGCTATAAAATCGGGAGAGGCACTACGCTCCTCCCTTAGGCTGTTAACTATTCTAACTCATCGTCGAATAACTTATCTTCTACTGGCACTTCTTCTTTCTGTGCTGACGCCTCTTCTAACGAAGCACCGACACCCATCGCCTTACGAATCTTCTGATCGATTTCGTCACGTACTTCTGGGTTTTCTTTCAGATAAGTCTTAATATTTTCTCGCCCTTGACCAATACGTTCTCCATCATAAGAGTACCATGCCCCTGACTTTTGCAGCACTTCATATTCTGCACCTAAATCAACGATTTCTCCTTCACGAGAAATACCTTTACCGTACATAATATCAACTTCTGCTACTTTAAAAGGAGGTGCAACTTTGTTTTTAACGACCTTAATCTTTGTTCTATTCCCTACAATTTCCTGACCTTGTTTCAATTGTTCTGCACGTCGTACTTCGAGACGCACTGAAGAATAGAATTTAAGCGCACGACCACCTGGAGTCGTTTCTGGATTACCGAACATTACACCAATCTTCTCACGTACTTGGTTGATGAATATTGCAATCGTATTAGACTTAGATATAGAACCTGATAACTTACGTAACGCTTGAGACATAAGACGCGCTTGAAGTCCCATATGCGAGTCTCCCATCTCTCCTTCAATTTCCGCTTTAGGTGTTAAGGCTGCAACTGAATCGACCACAATAATATCTACCGCACCACTTCTGACAAATGCTTCTGCAATTTCCAGTCCTTGTTCACCATGATCGGGTTGAGATAAGTAAAGATTTTCGATATCTACTCCAAGATTCTTAGCATATACCGGATCAAGTGCATGCTCAGCATCAATAAATGCGGCAACTCCACCTTGGCGCTGTACCTCTGCGATAGCATGTAGTGCCACCGTTGTTTTACCTGAACTTTCAGGACCATAAATTTCTATAATACGACCTTTCGGGTAACCACCGACACCAAGTGCACTATCTAATGTAATAGAGCCGCTTGATACTGTAGAGACATTACGGTCAGTACGGTCTCCTAACTTCATTACTGCACCTTTCCCAAATGATTTTTCCATATTTTTAATCACTGTGTCTAATGCTTTTTGTCTTTCACTCATATATATCCTCCTGAAGATCAATTAATGATTGTATATTGAACTATTAAATATTCTTTAGCTGTTATTTACTACATTTAATACTATACGCATTAATGTTAAAAATAGCAAGTAAAATGCGAACGTCTGTTTGTATTTTTTGTGTAATAATTAAAAAATAAGAACGTGTAAGCGTTTTTATTCCAGTGATACTTGAGGAAATTGAAAAATGACACGTTTAAAATTTAATTATTGTAATAAAAAACATTTAGTATTTTTAGTATACTAAATGTCTTTTATGCTACTTTGAATTTTTAAATACATCGCGTCCGTGATAAAAATATTCAATTCCAGATAATACAGTGAAGAATACTGCGACATACATGAGAAGATAGCCACTGTTAAAACCTGTCCACTCTGAAAATGGTTCATTAAGTAACAGTAGTGTCATCGCAAGCATGGTTACTGCAGTTTTAATCTTTCCTAATTGTCCTGCAGCAGAAACGAACCCTTGCTCAATCTGTAAAAGACGCAGTCCAGTAACTGCAAATTCACGTGCAATAATAACGATTGCCACCCATGAAGGTATCGCATCAAGCTCGACTAATGCTATTAGACCGCTTGAAACAAGTAATTTATCTGCTAATGGATCTAGAAATTTTCCCATATTCGTTACGAGCTGCCATTTACGCGCCAAATAGCCATCTATCCAGTCCGTCAGCGAAGCAAAAATAAAAATTAATGCTGCAATAAACTGTTCGATGCGCATTACTTCAGACCCAAGCACAGAAATATCACCCATATTGAAATCTACGAGTAAGAATACTAGGAATATCGGTATTAAAAGTACTCTAGCCACTGTAATTTGATTTGGTATATTCATTTTATTCATCCTAACTCTATTTTTTTGAAACTTTAAAGAAATAAGTTCGCGTGATAAGATTCTCTGCTTCCTTTGGAACCGAAACTTTCTGGTTATTTATATAGATATCTGCTGAAGTAGAATTACCTGAAATAATTGTTACTTCCTTGGCATCCTTATCAATGTTGAAACTCTGTTCTTTAATTTCATTGTATACATAGTTCTTGTTCTTATCATCAAATACCTGTACCCATGTCGGCACCTTAGAAACGATCTTCACGGTCAGGGGTTGCTGTGACTTAACTTCATAGGTTAAATTACTACCATCAAAGTTTTTATATGTCAGACTTGTTTCAGGTTTCACCTGCGTTTTAACAGCTGGTTCGTCAGCCTTTGATATAGTTTCTTGTTTCTTCTCAACAGGGATGTTACGTGAAGGATTGAGAGATGCGGGTTTAAACGTCTCATCTTTATTTGTAAAGAGCAGTTGACTGAGTATCCATATGATGAAAAGAATACCTAAGCTCGCTATAATGATATAAAACAATTTACGCGTTGAATGATCATTCTCTGTAATATGCGTCGCCTTTAAAGTGCCTATTGCTTCTCTAGCCGATTTTTTTTCGACTGGAAGTTCTGATTCATGCTGTTTAATCAATTCTTTCCCATTAAGATTTACACAACGTGCATATTTTTCAATGAAACCTCGTGTATAATCTGGATTTGGCAGGTGTTCGAAATTATTCTTCTCAATCATTTCAATATATTTTTTTTGGATTTTAATTTTCTTTTCAAGGTCGATTAATGTCATACCAAGAGATTCACGTTTAGATCTTAAAATTTGTCCAATTTGTTTCATTAAAGTGCTCCTTTATTAAAAAAATCCAAATTCATCGTTATCAAACAAATTATTTTTAGATAATTGTTCATAAGTAATTTCTTGAGTTTCAGTTTCACGAATCTCAATAATATAATCAAAATCTTCTAATGTATAATCGGTTTTCTGTACAAATAAATCAGGATGTTCAATCACTTTCGTTGCAGGCAGTGCCATCACTTCACGAATTAGATCCAGATGCTCTGGCTTTTGTCTGATTGATAGCGCGCCATCTATAATGTAAATATGACTGTCATCATATTCTCCTTTAAATAAAGAATTACGCACTGTCTGCTTAATCATTGTCGAAGAAATAAATAACCATTTCTTATGTGCACATACACTTGCTGCGACAATAGATTCCGTCTTCCCTACACGCGGCATTCCTCTAATTCCAATCAATCGATGCCCATCCTCTTTAAAGAGCTCTGCCATTAAATCGACCAGTATTCCCAGTTCTTTACGAACAAAGCGAAAAGTATTTTTCTCATGGGTATCTTTCTGTATATACTGCCCATGGCGCACTGCGAGACGATCTGTCAATCTCGGTTCGCGCAGCTTAACGATTTCAATATCATCAAGTTGACTGATAATATGCTCGAATCGTTTTACCTTCTCAACATCATCTGTCTTAATGAGCAGTCCACGCTTTCCCTGGTCAACACCATTAATCGTAATAATGCTGATTCCAAGTGCACCTAGTAAACTTGATACATCTCCTAGAAGACCCGCACGATTAATCACTATCTCATATTCAAGGTACCATTCCTTTTTTAAAGTTTGTTCCATTCGCTTCCTCCTATATATACCAGCCACCATTGATCCGTATTACAGTGCCTGTTGTCGTATGGGCATACTGGTGTAGCAGAGTGCGTACACAATGGCTGATTTCTACCGGCTGTACACATTTTCTTTGAGGAATCTGTTCAATGATGTCCTGCACATCATCTCCAAGTGCATCCGTCATCTTTCCGGCAACGAGGCCCGGTGCAATAATGTTTGCGGTAATGTTTGTTTGTGCATATTCTTTAGCGATAGATTTTATAAAGCCGATTTGTGCCGCTTTGAAACCACTATAGATACTTTCCATGCTACTACCTGTTTCACCCCATATAGAACTAATTACAATAATTCTACCATTATTTCCTTGTAATAAGCCACTAGAAGTATATTGAACGCACTTCACAAGGTTAAAGAAATGAATCGCGTACTGTTCATGAATTTTATCATCTGTGACATCACGAAGTTCTGAAAAATAGGACTTACCAGCAACATAGATTAAACCATCAAGATGTGCTGTCATCCATGTTTCAAAAGGATTCTTTTGTAAAGGAACCGATAAGTCAAGCTGTAAAAAAGAAATTGCCTGTCCAATAAACTGTTCTTTCAACTGCGTAATATCTGCACTAAAGTACTGAGCGATGACTTCATGTCCATCCAATAGCAAATCTCGTGTAATCTGACTGCCGATATCTCCGCTCGCTCCAATAACCATATATTTACCCATTCGGTAGCATCCTGCTATCTGTAATTGAGGCAGATGCTATCGCTGTTTTATACGTTGATATACAGTCCTCGAGTTGTAACTGATTGAGTATCGGTAATAAATCAAAGAGAATGTCTCCATTGAAGAAATAGCGTGTAAACTGATTAGCAATATATTCAGGACTATTCATACTGGAAACATATTCACCTATTGTCTGTTTTATCAGACGTCTAAAGGACGCCTCATCATTCAGCATTTCAAAATGATTCAGCTGTAATAAAATACGTTTCTTCAGTTCTTCAATATTATCAGTTGAACCGGCGATCAATATATGAGAAAAAGTAGGTTCAATAATAAAACTATACCCAAACGTGTCATCGATGAGGTGTTCATCTAGTAGCGATTGATAAAAATCAGTCTGCTCTCCAAATAAAAGATCTAATGCAAAAAGCATTTCCATTTCAATTTTCATATGAGATTCATGTCGATGATGAACATTCGTCTTAATACCAAGCATCAACTTATCCTTTTGTATACTTCCCTTTGATTGGATCATCGGTACATACACATCCGTCGGTTCATCAATCTTCATAAGTTCGGCTGGAACGTATTTATCTCTTTTTGTACCTAAACCATTAACATATTGGTACATTTCCTCGGGTGCTACATCTCCTACGATAAACATAACCATGTTCTCCGGATGATAAAAGGTCTCATAGCATTGATATAAAGTAGTGTCAGTAATTTCAGAGATACTTTCTATCGTACCCGCGATATCATATTTTACGGGATGATGATGATACATCGCATTTAAAGTCTGATAATAGAGCTTATAGTTGGGCTGGTCTTGATACATCTTAATTTCTTCAGCAATGATACCCACTTCTTTGTGCACACTTTCTGGCGTAAAATATGGGGTATCAAGCATATGCATTAGTAGCTTGATATTTTCTTTGAGACTTTCGACAGTCGTAAACAAATAGCTCGTTCGGTCATACGATGTAAATGCATTAGCAGAACTGCCATGCTCAGAAAATTCATTGAACATGTCTCCGTCCTCTTTTTCAAACATCTTATGTTCAAGAAAATGTGCAATCCCTTTTGGCATATGTATCAACTGGTCATCGAGATAAAAATCATTATGTATAGAACCATATTTAGCAGTTAAAGTAACATAGGACTTTTTAAACCCTTTTTTAGGTATGATAAATAAATCAAGACCATTATCAAGCTGATATTCATAAAGTGATTCATCTATAGAACGATAGTATGTTTTCTTCATTATTGCACCTCACTCACTAGACAATATATTGTGTGAAAACATCCAGTTTTCGCTAAATCTATGATGTCAGCCTTTGTCACAGCTTGAATGCCTTCAATCCATTCTTCCTGTGATATTTCAGACCCAAATGTATTAGAAAAACTTGTTTCCACAAATCCTTTCGGACGATCCGTTGACTCAAGTCGGCTGTTGATAATCAGTCTTTTTGACAAATCTACCATCTTTTCTTCAATCTCACCACTTTTTATCATTTCAAATTGGTTTTGAATCGTTTCGATTGCACGTGCTTTATTTTGCTGATTTACACCTGCAAGTACATACAGCAATCCACTGCGCGCATCAATCTGGCTATGTATTTGATAAGCTAGACTCAATTTTTCTCTAACGTTCATAAAGAGCATACTGGACGCATCTCCACCAAAGAGATGATTCAATACGATAAAGCTGAAGTACGATCTGTCTGGATGATGCACTTCAAACTTCATACCTATATTAAGCCGCGCTTGTGTGGTATCGATTGTTTCCTCAACATAATTTGTCTCTTTATTCGATGCAGGTCTGCTGTCATTTAAAGTTACCGTTGAAGAATTGAGCTGTATATATTTTTCATAAAGTGATTCAATTTCTTCTGAGTCGATTTCACCTACTGCATAGAAATAAATTTCATCTTCTTGTTTCATCTTCTGAAAGGTTTGATACAACGCTCTGCCATCAATATTGTCCAGTTGATGCTCATCGCCAAAGCTTGGTAGTCGGTTCGGGTCCTCCGGAAACATTGTGTGCAGCAACTGATAAAATCCATATTGCCCAATATTTTCTTTTATCGCCAAAAATTTATTCTTTAATAAGCGTTTTTCTTGATTCACAAGCCGTGTATTAAAAGCCTGATTCTGCACATTCGGGAAGTATAGTACTTCGTGTAATAATTTAAAAGCTTCTTCAAGTAAGTTTGTATCTGTTAAATATTTATCGTTAACAATATCTATACCTAAAGTGATGACATGTGCATTGTTCTGTTTTAAAACAGAGCTGTATAAATTTGCCCCATACAGTTCTGATAGATGATTCATCATCTCTATTTCTGTAGGATACTTCTGTGAAGTTTTCTGCATTAACTTTGATAACACACTTCTTGCAGTCATTGTAGATTCATCAAGCGGTGCTTTAAATTTAATTACGAGCGATATCGTCTTAAATTGAGAAGTATTTAAATAATTAATGTGATGTGACATGTGATTCACCTAATCTTTCTTTGTACGTCTTATTTTAAACTTGACTTGACTCGATTTAAAATAATTCATCGAATAAAGTACAGGATCATGATTATCGTTATAATGAATCTGTTTGAAAAGGAGTAAACTATCATCAGGCGCACAATCCAGCGCATTAGAAATATACGGCTCATAGCCGATTGATTCTATCTCAGTCGTAGCATAGCTGATGGCTAACCCTGCATCCATAAGTGCATCAAATAATGACCGTGAATTGATGCCGCTATCCATTTCAAAGTTCATCATATCAATTTTATCCAGACAATAAACAACCGGGGTTTCATCGGCAGTACGAATACGCTCGATAACTGTCACTTTTCGATCATCATCTATACGCAGCACACTTTTATCATCTAGCGACGGTTGTTCAATGTCTTGGCTGATAATGAGGGTGCCGGCTACGTAACCTGCTTCTTCAATCATAGAAGTAATACTCTTTAGTTCATCAACCGGATAGTTGAATGGGGGCTTCTCTTTGACAAAATAACCTTCCTGAAAGTGTTCAGTTATAATTTGCTCAGTTATAAGTTCATGAAATGCGAGTTCAATAGCATCACGTGATATATTTAACTGTCTTGAAATCTCATATTGAGAGGGTATCGGTTTATGACTATTGAAATCTCCAGAATATATCTTTGATAGAATCCAGTCCTTCGTATAGACAACTTCATGATTTACAGACAATATTACCGCTCCTATTCTTCATTTTGTTCTATTAAAACATTTCTTGGTTTACTTCCCGTAGCGGGACCAATTACTCCGTTTGCTTCCAGTTCATCAATTAAACGTGCCGCTCTATTGTATCCAATTCTAAACTGTCTCTGCAGTAAACTGGCTGAAGCTTTCTGTTTTTCGATTACAAATGCATATACTTCCTGATAAAGTTCATCTTCTGAATTAGCTTCGCTTTCTTTTACGTCTGTAGGCGTCATCTCTTCAACGTAATTTGCAGACTGCTGTCTTGTAACAAACTGAACGATAGCTTCTACTTCAGCATCAGATAAGAAAGCCCCTTGTATACGCGTCGGTTTAGATTGTCCATAAGGTAAATATAACATATCTCCTTTACCGAGCAGTTTCTCTGCACCTTGACTGTCCAGAATCGTCCTTGAATCAACAGCACTACTTACACTAAACGCAATTCGCGAAGGAATATTTGCTTTAATTAAACCTGTGATTACATCTACAGATGGGCGCTGAGTAGCGATGATCAGATGAATCCCCGCCGCACGTGCCATCTGTGCTAGTCGCATAATGGCTGCTTCTACATCTTTACTTGCCACCATCATCAAATCAGCTAGTTCGTCAACAATGACTACTATATATGGAAGCTTCGCATTCTTTTCGTTCATCTCCTGATTCTGTCTTTCAAGATACGCATTATATCCTTTTATATTTCGTGTACCAGTATGGCTGAATAAATCGTAACGACGTTCCATCTCACCAACAATCTTCTGCAGCGCCTGAGCAGCTTTCTGAGGATTCGTGACCACTGGCGTCAGTAGATGCGGTATACCATTATAGACGTTTAATTCGACCATCTTAGGATCGATCATCATCAGCTTCACTTCGTGAGGCTTCGCATTCATAAGTATACTTGTAATTATACCATTAATACACACCGACTTACCGCTTCCGGTTGCACCAGCCACAAGTAAATGCGGCATCTTGTCAAGTTCTGCAGTGATCGCTTCTCCTGAGATATCTCTTCCAAGCACAACTTTCAGCTTATTATCGTTTACAGGAGATGCTTCCAGCACTTCTCGTAACGTGACCATAGAGACCGACTGATTCGGGACTTCTATACCAACTGCCGATTTGCCAGGTATCGGCGCTTCTATACGGATATCTTTTGCAGCAAGTGCGAGCGCGATATCGTTATGTAAATTGACGATGCGACTGACTTTAACTCCCATAGCAGGCTGTACTTCATATTGGGTAACAGCGGGTCCAATCCTAATTTGACTCACCTTTGCATTGACCCCAAAATTCTTTAAAGTCATTTCTAAAAGTTGTCCACGTTTTTTTACGTTCTGCATATTGTTCTTTGCTTTTTCAGCAGCAGGATGTAATAAAGTAATCGGTGGGAGCTTATAATTCGGATTCTCATCTTCTGTTGTTGCACTTGTATGTTCCACTGTTTCAAGATCCATATTACCCATCTTAGATGGTACATCTTTACTTGTACTTATAAACGCTTCAGCTTCCACAAGATCTTCATTGTTATCAAATTGCTCTACACTGTCATAAATTGGGATATCCTCAGCATCTTGAGTAAGTACAGGGAGGTCAGACACATCGATGACCTCATTTTGTTGTGTGTTCCTGTCCTTTTTTGCATAGTCTGTAACTTTAGCCATTAACAGGCGTAGATATTTCATGAGCCACAGGAATGTTTTTTCGGCAGCAAGACGAATAGATCTTCCAAGAATCAGCAATGTACTGATGGTTATCATCAGTAGCGATAATAAAAGTGAGCCAAATGTACTGATTAATGTACTGAACACCATATCATACAGATAACCTATGATACCGCCACCAAAAAAATGAATACCTGAATGAGATTGAAGCTCATAAATTGAATTAAATAACGGCACAATGGGCTTACCATTTAACATATGCTCTATAACCTGTAAAAATGAAGGTAGCGCTACAAGCATCAATAACCAGCCATTAACGCGACGATTCAGTGGTATCATCTTTTGATTGACGGTGTAGTATATCGTCACTAAAAGAATCAGTATGTACGCATAAAACCGTGCACTACCCGTAAAGTATGTAAATAGACTGTCAATGCCTACGCCAATGATTCCAAATTGAAATATGGCGGCAAAGATAAGTCCAATAATCAAAAGAGCAATCAAATAACGATAGGGTATATTATCCTTCTTCTTTGTATTACGTTTTTTCTTACGTGTTTTCTTCTTAATAGCCATACTGACACCTACCTTACTAAATAAATAAACAAGCTATTAATAGCTTGTTTATTTATAATTTAAATTTCTGAAATTACAGGAATGATCATCGGACGGCGTTTCGTATGTTCATAGAGCAGCTTGCTCAGCTTATCACGCATTTCCTGCTTAATTTCAGCCCATTCAATTTTATTTTTAGTCAAACCATCCTCTACAATAGCTCTAACCTTTTCTTCAGCTTCTTTGAGAAGATCCTCACTCTCACGTACATAAACAAATCCTCTTGACTGAATTTGAGGTCCTGCAGCGATGGTACGATTTTTTGGATCGATCGTTACGACAGCAATAAATATACCATCTTCACTCAGAAGGCGTCGGTCTCTTAATACGATATTGCCGACATCTCCAACACCAATACCATCAATCAAGACATTACCTGCTGTTACCTTTTCGTTCGCAAGCATATACTCACCGTCAAAGTTCAGACAGTCCCCCTTTTCTAATAAGAAGATATGTTCAGGCAGTACACCTGCTTCAGCAGCAAGCTTCGCATGAGCAATCTGCATCTTAAATTCACCTTGAACTGGAACAAAGTAAGTAGGTTTCATTAAGTTGAGCATCAGTTTAAGCTCTTCCATACATCCATGTCCAGAAGCATGAATCTTCTTATTAGTTGGTATGACTTTCGCACCTGCTTTAACAAGATGATTAATTGTAGAGCCTAATATGACTTCCATATTAGATGAAGGTGTCGTCGTAATAAATACTGTATCTCCTTCTTCTATATTCAGTATATTATGTCTATTGAGCGCCATCTGTGCAAGTGCCTCTATCGGTTCACCTTGAGTACCAGTCGAAATAATGATGACTTCATTCTTAGGATACTTCTCCACATCTTTGATTGGTATCAGCAATTGTTCTTTTATATCAAAGTATCCCAGCTTACGTGCCGTATTAAACGAACTTTCTAATGATTTACCTAGAAATGATACTTTTCGGTTATTTCTAGCTGCACTGTTTAATACTTGCTGTATTCTAATGAAGTTCGATGCGTAGCAGGAAACAATGATACGTCCATTTGCTTTTGCAAATTCGTCATTGATATGACTTTCAATGACATTTTCAGGTGTATTGTAACCCGGTTTCTCAGCTTCTGTGGAATCACTGATCAGCATAAGTACACCGTTATCACCAATTTGCCCCATCTTTGTAATATCTGGTCTATAACTTCCGGATAAACTTTGATCAAACTTAAATTCACCAGTATAAACAATTGCACCATGTGATGTATGAATCACGATACCAAGGCTATCTGGAATACTGTGTGACGTACTGAAAAATGATACGTTCACATTTTTAAAACGCATAATCGAGTCATTATTTACAGTATAGTACTTAATCTTCTTATTTATATTTTCTTCTTTCATTCGGTCTTTAACAAGTGCAATCGTCAGACGTGATCCATAGATAGGTGCATCAATCTGATTCATAATGTACTTTAAAGCTCCAATTGCATCAACATGTCCATGCGAAAGGAATATTCCTTTTAATTTCGCCTTATTTTCAATGACATAGTTGATATCTGGTATAACTACGTCTATTCCAAGCATCTCATCTTCAGGAAACATAAGTCCTGCATCAAGCATAAACATTTCATCGTCTACTTCAACGATGTACATGTTCTTTGCTATTTCACCTACACCACCAAGGGGTGTCATCTTTATATGTTCATTATCTTTTTTTACTAGATTCAAAATAGTTCCTCCTAAATTCTACCCGTTCAATTCATACTTCTTATATTATAAGCTAAATATAGACAATTTAACAATAAAAAATGCGTAAGCCTCTATAATAAGGCTTACGCACATCTGCTATTATTTTTCTAATTCCATCTTAAATTCGCCACCAGCTACTGTATAGTGCTTTAATGTTAGCCCTTCAGATGCATAGCGATCTGTATCCCCTTTATAAAGTACAAGCTGCACAGGTGCATTTGTTGTCTCAACTTGTTTGAACGCTAATCCCACATCTTCGCTTGTCGTTGACACATGTACAGTTTCATCTTCAATTCTAAAACGTCCTTCTGCTTCAATTTCTGAACCATTCACCTGAATTTTATCAAATACCATAGTTACATCTCCTTGTTATATAGTCATCCATATTATACATTTTTAGCAAGGATTAATCTATAGAAACCTAGTATATTCGGTAACTTGCATACGCTTTCTTAAAAACCTGCAGCGCTTCATTTACCTCTTCTAATGTAACAGCCATTATTTTTTCTTCCAGTTCATGTATATCATATATCTTATTGTAAAGCAGTATGCTCTTACCCATATGCTCCATAATGGACCCATCATAATCTAGATTCATATATAAATTTGTTACAAGATAATGTTTCGTTTTTAAAAGCAACGATTCTTCAATACCTGCTGCAAGCTGCTTGTGTATAAGATGAATCTCTGCCATACATCGTTCTATGTTTTTTGCGTCAGTAGCGAAGTATGTATAAAGAATCCCACCTTCTTCATAAGCATCGACCGATGAATATAATGCATAGCATAACCCTAGTGCTTCCCTTAACCTTCTGAATAGCAAACTCGTCATACTGCCACCATAGATATTATTTATAATCTCATAGCATGTATTTTTTTCATCCAGATAGCTGATCCCTCTATGCGCCAGTATAACATGTGCTTGTTCCATACTTTCTTTATGATGCGTAAGATGAATCGTGTTCATTTTAAATCTTTTCAGTGGGCGTATCACTTTGTGAACAGAGTTAAATTGCTCAAAGTAATCCTTAATAAAATGATAATCAGTTCCAACGTACGACAAGATCATATTATCTGGCTGATAAAATTTATGATAAAACGCTTGAAGCATTGTCTGAGTAATATTATTAACACTGTCAGCCGTACCAAGAATCGGTGTGTTAAATGCAGTGCCTTCAAGTAACGCGCTTTCGAACTGCTCAAATGCACGTTCTTCATCATCATCTTCGATCATCTTTATCTCTTCTAGAATGACCTGACGTTCTTTTTCAAGTTCATCATTCGGGAATGTAGCACAGAACACCATTTCTTTCAGCAATTCAATGGCAACACGTTCAAATCGCTTTAACGTCTTAATCGAATAACATGTATATGTCTTAGTCGTATAGGCATTGACTTCTCCACCAATTGCATCAATTTTATCTGATAATGCTTGAAATGGAAACTGCTCCGTTCCTTTAAACACCATATGTTCAATAAAATGTGCGATACCTGCTGGATACCCTGCCTCATCCGATGTGCCCACTTTAATGTAAAGTCCAATATGAACGACCTCTAATTTTGTTTCGTGATATGCAAATGTCATATCATTCTTAAGTTTAATATGCTCCAAATAATCTCCTCACTGACAAATCAAATAAAAAGGTGAGACATATCGCCTCACCTTAATAATCTACTTTTCTTCTGATGCTTTCTTCTCTTCTTCTAACAGCACTTTACGTGATGCATTTACGCGACCTTGTTTATCAATCTCAGTGACTTTCACCAAGAACTGATCACCAAGCTTCACAACATCTTCTACTTTGTTTATACGTTCTAAAGCAATTTGCGAGATATGTACGAGCGCATCTTTACCTGGGAAGATTTCAACAAATGCACCGAACTTCTCGATACGTTTTACTGTTGCCATATAAATTTGGCCAACCTCAGCTTCACGTACAATATTTTCGATCAACTTCTTCGCCTCTTCTATCATTGATGCATCACTTGAACCGATGAAGACTGTACCATCTTGTTCAATATCAAGTTTAACTCCTGTTGCATCGATAATTTCGTTAATTTTCTTACCACCTGGTCCGATAACATCACGAATCTTATCAGGATTAATATGAATAATTTCAATTTTAGGTGCGTATTGGCTAAGTTCTGCTCTTGGTTCAGAAATTGTAGATAACATATGTTCCATAATATGCAGACGACCTACTCGCGCCTGCTCTAATGCTTCACGTAAGATATCTTCTGTTAACCCGTTAATCTTAATGTCCATCTGTATTGCTGTGATACCTTCTTTTGTCCCTGCAACTTTAAAGTCCATATCACCAAGTGCGTCTTCCATACCTTGAATATCAGATAGAATCGTATAATTATCATCTTTTGTTACAAGACCCATTGCAATACCCGCAACTGGTGCTTTAATTGGTACACCAGCATCCATCAAGGCGAGCGTAGAACCACAGATTGATGCTTGTGAACTCGAACCATTTGATTCTAAAACTTCAGATACAACACGAATTGTATATGGGAATTCTTTTTCATCTGGAATGACTTGCAATAGCGCACGTTCACCTAGTGCACCATGACCAATTTCACGACGACCTGGTGCACGAATTGGTCCTGTCTCACCTACAGAGAAATTCGGGAAGTTATAGTGATGCATGTAACGTTTCTCTTCTTCTACACCAAGACCATCGATAATCTGATGTTCACCTAATGCACCTAATGTTGCTACAGATAGGGCTTGAGTCTGTCCACGTGTAAATAGACCAGATCCATGTACACGAGGTAAAATGCCGACTTCTGAATCAAGCGGGCGAATTTCGTCTGGGCGACGTCCATCCGGACGCACTTTTTCTTCTGTGATAAGACGACGCACTTCTTCTTTAATCAGTGCATCGAACTTCTTGTTCACTGCAGTGATAACAGCTTCACCTTCACCTTCAAAAGCTTCGATGACCTTTAATTTGATTGCTGTAATATTTTCTTCACGTGCAAGCTTCTCCTGAGTTTGAATCGCCTGAGATAGTCCAAAGCTTTCTGATAATTGCTCTACCTTCGATTCTAAGGCTGTATCCGTTTCAACAGGTACAAACCTAGACTTTACAGGTTGTATCTCATCAATGATCGATTGCTGGAATTCAACAAGTTTCTTAATTTCAGCATGACCGAACATGATTGCTTCAAGCATCTTATCTTCCGCTACTTCTTTCGCACCCGCTTCAACCATGTTGACCGCATCAAAGTGACCTGCAACTTGTAAGTCCAGAACAGAAACTTCACGCTGCTGAACATTAGGATTTATGATGAGTTCTCCATCAACTAAACCTACGTTCACACCTGCGATTGGTCCTTCAAATGGAATATCTGAAACCGAAAGTGCCATAGATGAACCGATCATCGCTGCCATTTCAGGTGAATTATCTGGGTCTACACTCATAACCATAGAAATGACCTGAATATCATGACGGTAACCTTTTGGGAATAATGGACGAATCGGGCGGTCAATCAATCGTGAGGTCAAAGTAGCATCCTCACCTGGACGGCCTTCACGTTTGTTGAATCCTCCAGGTATCTTACCTGCCGCATATAATTTCTCTTCATAATTGACCATTAATGGGAAGAAGTCCACATCTCTAGGTTCTTTACTTGCTGTCGCCGTTGATAATACTACCGTATCCCCGTAGCGTACGAGTACTGCACCATTTGCTTGCTTTGCTAACTGGCCAGTTTCAATAATTAATGGACGACCTGCCCATTCTGTTTTAAAAACTTTCTTTTCTTGAGACATGTATGTATCTCCTCTCTCACATATATCCTTAATCATAACATGACAATTCATATTATGTCATAAATCGCATAAAAAAAACGAAAGAAACATAGGTTTCTTTCGATAAAATTAGAATTAACGACGTAATCCTAATGATTTAATTAATTCACGGTAACGTTGAACATCGTTCTCACGTAAGTAAGTTAATAAGTTTTTACGACGACCTACCATTTTTAATAAACCACGACGTGAATGGTGGTCTTTTTTGTGTGTACGTAAATGCTCGTTTAACGCATTGATTTCTGCTGTTAAAACTGCGATTTGTACTTCTGGTGATCCTGTGTCTGTTTCATGTACACGGTATTGTGCAATGATTTCATTTTTGCGTTCTTGTGAAATTGCCATTGTTAATAGCCTCCTATAAATTTAATTGACACCGTAACCTGAGCATAAAGTCGGAGTGATCTATAAGCCAAGGAAAGGTTCCTCGTTATTATATCATGAATCAATAATTAATCAAGATGAATGTCATTCAATATTTCAATTGCCTGTGCTTTATCTGCATTTATTTGTGTAATCAGACTATCAATACCATCAAACTTCTTTTCAGCACGTAAAAATTCATACCATTCAATTTCAACACGTTCTCCATATATTGAGTCTTTGAAATCAAAGATATTCACTTCTATCGAAACTTGCTGTTTTTCAGGGTCATGGAAGGTTGGTTTTACCCCCACATTACAGACGCCTTTATATATTTTACCAGTCTGATCGAGCTTCAGCGTAACGGCATACACACCTAAACGTGGCAATACAAAGTTTTCATTCGGCTCAACATTTGCCGTCGGAAATCCAATTGTACGTCCACGCTTTTCACCTTGAACAACAAGACCAGTAATTTTATAAGGTCTTCCAAGTTGTGCATTCACTGATTCAATATCGCCATGAATCAGATCTTTACGAATTAAAGTAGTAGAAACTTTCTCGTCAGCTAGCGCATGTCTTTCTACAGTCGTTACATTGAAACCATCTTTATCCGCTTCAAGTTTAAGCATATTTCCTTTTCCATATTTACCATAAGTAAAATCAAAACCAGCTACAACTTCTTTTACATGATTTTTAGTGAAATAATTCGAGATAAAGTCATGCTCCTCCATTTGAGCGAGCGAAGAAGTAAACGGCACGATAAATAAATAATCAATACCCATCGCTTCTAATATATGCTTCTTCTCCTGCATCGGCGTCAAATAATCTGTGCGTTGTTTTTCAGGATTTAAGACGACAGAAGGGTGAGGGTCAAACGTCATCACCGCTTTTTTCAGTCCTTTATTCTCAGCAATACATATCATGGTTTCAATGACCTTCTGATGTCCAGTATGAATCCCATCAAAGAAACCAATTGCAAGGGCACATGGTTCGTGATCATAACATTGCTCTATTGGATGTATCATTTCAATTGTTTTCATAGCTATCCCCTAATTAAATACTTTTTTAGCTTTGATCAAACCTGGATGCTTCTCATCCGGTATGAAAATTGCTATTACCTTATCATTGTACGTCATCACCGTCTCATCTTCAATCGGCGGGCTCATCTGACGTAACTTTTGGCCATACATAATCTTGACGGATGTCGGCTCATCGACAGCGACATGCCGCATATGGGCAAGACCCGCCTCTATCGGTTTGAGAAGCTCAGCTATCGCATCATAGGGTACTTCACGTAATTCATCTATTGTAATACAGTCTTCAAGCTTAAATCCACCACTCTCCGTTCGTGTCAAATCTGACATATGACCAATAGTACCTAGACTATCTGCTACTTGAGTGGCAAGCGTTCTAATATATGTCCCTTTACCACATGCGACTTCAATATTGAATATACATTTACCATCAATAAAACGAACAGCACTTGTACGTATTAATTCATAAATCTCCACTGTACGTTCTGGACGCTCAACCTCAATTCCTTCACGTGCATATTCATACAATTTACGTCCTTTTACCTTAACCGCGGAATACATCGGAGGAACTTGTCTAATTGAACCCGTTAGTTGAAGTAACACCTCATCGACCTGCGCCTCTGTATACATTCCCTCTTCAATCGATGCCGTATTCACAACCTCACCATGAGCATCTTCAGTCGCCGTCTGAACGCCGAGGGTCACCTCTGCAATATAACGTTTACCACTCTGCATCACATAATCACTGATACGCGTCGCCTTACCGACACAAATCGGCAATACGCCATCCACTTCAGGATCAAGTGTCCCCGTGTGACCGACTTTCTTCGTCCTTAAAATTTTACGTAGCTTAAACACCACATCATGACTCGTCATCCCCCGCGCCTTATTAATACCGATAATGCCATCCATAAAAAAACACTCCTTCAGTAAACTCTAAAATAGTTTACATGAAAAAGTGTGATTGGTCTATTTATCTCTATTTAATTCCGCAATCATACGCTCGATTTTATTACCATAGTCAATGGACTCATCATATTTAAATTTTAAGTCAGGTACAATACGTAAATCCATACGATGTGCGATTTCTGATTTAATGAATCCTTTAGATTTCTCCAGACCTTCTAAAGATTTCTTACGCTCCTTCTCTTCTCCAAGCACCGTTACATAAACCGATGCTAGACTTAAATCACCCGTAACCTCAACTTCTGTCACTGTTACAAAGCCGACATTCGGATTCTTTAGCTTCTGATTGATAATTTCACTGATTTCTTTCTTCAGCTGTTCACCAACTCGTTCACTTCTTAAACTCATATACTTCACCTCTATACTTTCGATTACTTTTATTATAAGGATTCAAACTGCTGATTGTCAATTTTTGCGTTTTTGTATTTTGCTTAATTTTTAGAAAATTTTAAATATTGTGTTGACATCTATGTCATTTTACTTTAAATTTGTAACATACAAAAAAACAGGAAGGACAGATGATGATGAATAACAGACATTTACAACTTAACAACATTATTATTATTATCGGTCCGGACTGGAACTGTAGGTAGATTACACTACTTATAAGTTTAAGTCCTATTTCACATGAATAGGACTGGGAACGATGTCCTATTCAGGGCATCGTTTTTTTGTTTTTAAAATTAAGGGAGGATTTATATGAGAAGTAATATGATCAAAAAAGGACCTGAACAAGCACCGGCCCGCAGCCTACTGCACGCAACGGGACAAATTAAGTCACCAGAAGATATGAATAAACCATTTATTGCAATCTGCAACTCATATATCGATATCGTCCCTGGACATGTTCATCTAAGAGAACTTGCAGACATCGCAAAAGAAGCGATTAGAGAAGCAGGTGGCATACCGTTTGAATTTAATACGATCGGTGTTGATGACGGAATCGCTATGGGTCATATCGGCATGAGGTATTCTCTGCCGAGCCGTGAAATCATAGCTGACGCAGCAGAGACAGTTATCAATGCCCACTGGTTTGATGGTGTCTTCTATATTCCGAACTGCGATAAGATAACACCTGGCATGCTGCTCGCTGCTGTAAGAACGAACGTTCCTGCTATCTTCTGCTCAGGAGGTCCGATGAAGGCAGGATTATCCGCTACCGACAAGGCACTGACATTATCTAGCATGTTTGAAGCGGTCGGTGCGTTCAAGGAAGGTACACTCACAAAAGAGGACTTTCTTGATATGGAACAAAATGCATGTCCGACATGTGGTTCTTGTGCTGGTATGTTTACTGCAAACTCCATGAACTGTCTGATGGAAGTGCTCGGACTTGCACTCCCCTTCAATGGTACTGCACTTGCCGTCAGTAAAGAACGTAGAGCACTGATCAGAGAGAGTGCGTTTAAGCTGATGGATCTTGTCAAACGTGATATCAAACCGAAGGATATCGTAACAAAAGAGGCAATCGACGATGCATTTGCGCTGGATATGGCGATGGGTGGTTCCACAAATACTGTTCTTCACACACTCGCACTTGCAAACGAAGCGGGTATCGACTATGACTTAGAGCGTATCAACGAAATAGCTGAAAAAACACCCTACTTATCGAAGATTGCACCAAGTTCTTCTTACTCCATGCATGATGTACATAACGCAGGGGGTGTACCTGCAATCATCAATGAACTGATGAAGCGTGAAGGAATTCTTCATCCTGACCGCATGACAGTTACTGGTGCTACTCTACGCGACAATAATGCTGCTCACACAATACAAAATGAGGAAGTCATCCATACACTGGATAGCCCTTACAGTGAACACGGCGGTCTTTCGATGCTTCATGGTAATATCGCTCCACTTGGAGGGGTTATCAAAGTAGGCGGTGTCGATCCTTCTATACAGACGTTCACCGGTGCAGCCATTTGTTTTGATAGCCATGACGAAGCGGTCGCGGCAATCGATAACCATACAGTACGTCCGGGCCATGTCGTCGTTATAAGATACGAAGGTCCAAAAGGTGGTCCAGGGATGCCTGAGATGCTTGCCCCTACTTCATCCATCGTCGGACGTGGCCTCGGTAAGGAGGTCGCCTTGATCACTGATGGAAGGTTCTCAGGTGCAACCCGTGGTATTGCAGTCGGACATATCTCACCTGAAGCAGCGGCTTTGGGACCTATCGCACTCATTGAAGATGGAGATATGGTCACCATCGACCTTGTGCATCGTACGCTGAACGTCGATGTAACAGATGATGAACTAAAGCAACGTAAGGCACACCTACAACCTTTTAAGGCAAAAGTTAGATCTGGATACCTCGCACGTTATACAGCACTTGTCACAAGTGCTAATACAGGCGGTGTCATGCAGATACCAGAACATCTATTATAAGGAGGAATACCATGAACCATGAACAAACAGGAGCACAACTGCTTGTGCAATCTTTCGTTGACAACGATGTAGAATACGTCTTTGGATATCCAGGAGGTGCGGTACTTCCACTTTATGATGCATTCTACGATGCACCTTTCAAACATATCCTGACACGTCATGAACAAGGTGCGATACACGCCGCAGAAGGCTACGCACGTTCAAGTGGCAAAGCTGGGGTTGTCGTGCTGACAAGTGGTCCTGGAGCGACGAATGCAGTAACCGGTATAACAGATGCTTACTGTGACTCATTGCCCCTTGTCGTCATCACAGGACAAGTGCATCAGCAAGGTATCGGACTAGATGCATTCCAGGAAGCAGATCTGATTTCGCTGACAGCACCAATCACGAAACATAACTATCAGATTCGCTCAGTCGAAGAGATACCTCGAGTTATCAACGAAGCCTTTCACGTAGCCAGTACAGGACGTAAAGGACCAGTAGTTATAGATTTTCCTAAAGATATCGGTATCAGTAAGGCTAGAGGCCCGCTACAGACTGAGATGAACCTGCCGGGTTACACACTTGCACCAAATGTTGACATTGAAACAGTCCACGAGCTGGCAAATTTACTTGCTCAAGCACAGCGTCCACTTCTATTGGCAGGGGCAGGTATCAATCATTCTCAGTCAAACGATATGCTGACACGTTTTGCAGAAAAATACCATCTCCCAGTAGTGACAACATTGCTCGGACTTGGCGCAGTTCCATACGATAATCCCCTCTTTTTAGGTATGGGGGGCATGCATGGGAGCTATGCTGCGAACATGGCACTTTCTGAAAGTGACTGCGTGATCAACTTCGGGAGTCGGTTCGATGACAGGCTCATCGGAGATGTTGCAGCCTTTCAGCAGAACAAACAGATCGTTCATATCGATATAGATCAAAGTGAACTTAATAAGGTTATACAAGCTGACCTCGCAATCCACGGAGATGTCAGGTCGGTTCTTACACAGCTGCTGGATCTACCTTGCTCTGTCGACAGCAGCTGGACAGAGATATGTATCGAAAGACATCAGCAGTACCCCTTCAAGTATAGACAGGCCGAAACTTTCATCAGACCACAACATGTGGTTGAACTTATCGGTAGGTTTACAGATGAAGCCGTTGTTGCAACGGATGTAGGTCAGCATCAGATGTGGACCGCCCAATACTATCCATTCAAGAAGGCACAGCTGATCACAAGTGGTGGTCTCGGCACGATGGGCTACGGTATTCCTGCTGCAATCGGTGCACAGCTTGGCGCACCTAATCAGATGGTAGTTGCTATTGTCGGTGATGGCGGCTTTCAGATGACCAACCAGGAAATGGCGATATTAAACGAATATCAGCTCCCGGTCAAAATCATCATGCTGAACAATGGTACGCTCGGCATGGTGAAACAATGGCAGCATAAATTCCATGGTCAGCGTTATAGCGAGTCAGTCTTCAGTGGACAGCCTGACTTTCAGATGCTGAGCAACGCATATGGCGTCAAACCCTACCTTATCACGCAGCAACAGGCTCTGGAAGCGACACTTTATGAAGCACTTGCTTATCAAGGTCCTGCGTTCATCGAGATCAGAATCTCCCCTGATGAGATGGTGGTTCCAATGGTTCCATCTGGGAAACCTAATCATGAAGTGGAGGGATACGAATGAACTACTCGCTTAGCATCTGCATGACAGACCGTCCCGAAGTGCTGAATCGTATTACAAGCATCTGTTTCCGACGAGACATTAGAGTTATAGCACTGCATGGACAATCAGAAGGCGGACAATTTAATCTGACATTGGAAGTAGCATTAAGAAACGGCCAGAACATTCATACTGTCATCAAACAACTAGAAAAACCAATAACTGTATTATCAGTAGTAAACAACACAACTCAGGAGGTTTTATAATGGCTAAAGTATATTATGATAACGATGTAAATAAGGAATACTTAAAAAATAAGAAAATCGCAGTACTAGGTTACGGCTCTCAAGGACACGCACATGCATTGAACCTTAAGGACAGTGGCTATGACGTGGTCATCGGAGTACGTGAAGGACAGTCCAGAACACAGGCTGAAGAAGATGGATTTCAAGCATATGACGTCAGTAAAGCTGTAGAACATGCAGATGTTACCGTCGTCCTTATGCCGGATGAAGTACAGCAGCGTGTATTCAACGAGGAAATCGCACCTCATCTCAAACCACAATCGGCTTTAGTTTTCGCTCATGGATTTAATGTACATTTTGGTGCAATCAAAGCACCTGACGATGTTGATGTCTTCTTAGTCGCACCAAAAGGACCAGGACATCTTGTTCGACGTGAATATGTTAAAGGCAGTGCTGTTCCTGCGTTATTTGCAGTCGATCAAGATGTAACTGATGACGCAAAGGCCCTTGCACTGAACTATGCACACGGCATCGGTGCTACACGCGCGGGCGTCATCGAAACGACCTTCAAAGAAGAAACAGAGACAGACCTCTTTGGTGAGCAAGCGGTACTCTGCGGCGGTATCACAAAGCTCATCCACTATGGTTTTGAAACACTGACGGAAGCAGGTTATCAGCCAGAACTCGCCTATTTTGAAGTACTGCATGAAATGAAACTGATTGTAGACCTTATGTACGAAGGCGGTATGGAGAAGATGAGACATTCCATCTCTAATACCGCTGAGTTTGGAGATTATGTCTCTGGTGCACGCGTTATTACACCTGAAGTTAAGGAGAATATGAAACAGGTATTAGCTGATATCCAGTCTGGCGCATTCAGCAGGCAGTTTATCGAAGACAATAATAATGGATTTGAGTCTTTTAAATCTATGAGAAGTACCCAGGCGGGACATCCTATAGAGAAAGTCGGTGCAGACCTTAGAACGATGATGCCGTTTATCAATAACAACTAGAGGAGGAATAGTATGAACCATACGCATACAAAGATGCCTGTTACAAAAGATGATATAGAAGCGGCATATGAAGTACTGAAACATGTAGTCAAGCATACACCACTTGAAAAGGATCTATATCTATCTCAAAAATATCAGTGCAATGTTTACCTGAAACGCGAAGATCTGCAATGGGTACGCTCGTTCAAGCTAAGAGGGGCCTATTATGCCGTCAGCCAGCTGACGCCCGCGGTTCGACAGCAAGGTATCAGCTGTGCCAGTGCCGGCAACCATGCACAAGGTGTCGCCTACACTGCAAATAAACTCGACCTGCACGCAGTCATCTTTATGCCGGTAACTACACCGAACCAGAAGATAGAACAGGTCAAGTTCTTTGGGCAAGATAACGTGGAGATTAAACTGTATGGAGATACATTTGATGAGTGTCTTGCTGCCGCGCTACAATATACAGAAGATCATAACCTTAGTTTTATCGATCCTTTCGATAACAATCATACAGTGGCTGGCCAAGGAACTGTCGCAAAGGAAATCTTTATGGATCAGCCTGTAATCGACTACTGTTTTCAGGCGGTCGGTGGTGGCGGATTAATATCAGGTGTTGGTACATATCTTAAGGATGTCAGCAAAGAAACGCAGATCATTGCAGTAGAACCTCGTGGTGCAAGCAGCATGAAACAATCTCTTGAAAAAGGGACGAGACTCACATTAGATGCTATCGATAAATTCGTAGACGGTGCTGCTGTAGCAACTGTGGGCGCACTGACATTTGATATCGCACGACAGGTGATCGATGATTGTATCGCTATCGATGAAGGACAGGTCTGCAGCACAATCATCGACATGTATACAAAACAAGCGATTGTCGCTGAACCTGCAGGTGCACTGAGTGTAAGTGCTCTGGAACATTTTAAGGATCATATCATCGGCAAGAATGTTGTATGTATCATCAGCGGTAGCAATAATGATATCAATCGTATGAATGAAATTGAAGAACGTGCACTCCTGTATGAATCTTTAAAACATTACTTTATCGTTAACTTTCCACAGCGACCAGGTGCATTGAAAACATTTGTTAACGATGTACTGGGTCCTGAAGATGATATCACAAAGTTTGAATACCTCAAGAAAACTGCAAGAAGTAAAGGTGCTGTCATCATTGGCGTACAACTGAAAGATAAGAGCGATAAAAATAGTCTCTACCAACGTGTGCAGCAGTTCGATCCTAAGTATATCGCCGTTAACAATAATGAAATGCTCTATTCCCTATTAATCTAAAAAAACACTTCACGAATTTTCGTGAAGTGTTTTAATATTGTAGTTTAGTCTTCTCTTCTTTCAACTCTCAGAAATAGCTTTATTAGACGCGTTTAATCTCTTCCATGACAAAGGCCTCAAAGATGTCGCCTTCTTTGATGTCATTGAAGTTTTCAATCGTTCCAAATATTACCACAATAATCAATGAAGTATTGATATATCTACATTCTTTACTATTTAATTAATTAGATTATAGCTTATTATAATTATTACTGTCAAAAATAGATTTAAATTATAGTGTAGAACTAACAACTTTTAAGACTCTTCTATTGTAACCGACACGATATCTCAATATTCTTTGCTGACCCCGACACTCCGTCGCAACGAGGATTGAATGAACATTCTAACGGGATACTTAGACGCAGTGGATTAGATAAAGAATTAGACTTTAATTCAGTCACTGATGATCATATTATTAGTGTTGCTCAAAATATTAATCATCGTCCCAGAAAATCGCTGGGCTATAAAACACCATTGGAAGTATTTATGAGTTTCATCGAAGATGAGAAATTGTCTAGCTTATTTTGACAAACGAAAATTATTAAAACAACGTAAACAAGGCTTACTACAAAAGATGTTCATTTGATACTGATAAAGATCTATTATGTAAAGTATTAAATAGAGATAATATTATGAAAGCGAGTCCGGGATATAAAGTTTTTGAATAAATAAAAAAAGACAATTTCTATCAATTAATATAGAAATTGTCTTTTTTATAAATTTTTTGATTATTTCAGCTGGTTGAGCCACTACTTTTCTTATATTGAATGCCATTAATACAAATCCAAATTCTCTTTTAACTTTATTTATTCCTCTTACGGACATTCGAGTGAAACTCATTTTACTTTTATTAGAAGTAATTTAGGTTTGAACCCACCTAAATAAATATATGAGTTATTTTTTATGCTACAAAATATATTCAGATTTCAATAATGACATAAAATAGACATCTTTATATTTACCTTTAGTGTAGAATTGCTCTTTGAGTAATCCTTCAGTTTTAAATCCTTGTGACTCGTATATATGAATAGCTTTTTTGTTATCTGCATCAACATATAGATAGATCTTGTGCATGTTTAATATATCGAATGCATAACTTATCGCTTTTTCGAATGCGAATTTTGCATAACCTTTACCACTGAACTCAGGTTTAATAATTATTTGTATTTCACAATTACGATGGATGTAATTAATTTCTACTAATTCAACAATACCTACAACTTGATTTTCATCTTCAACAATAAAACGTCTCTCTGATTCATCTAATAAATGCTTATCAAATAAATATTGAAGTTCCGTTAAGGATTCATATGGTTCTTCAAACCAATAAGACATAATAGAATATTCATTATTTAATTCATGAACAAAAAGTAAATCACTATACTCTAATGCTCTTAGTTTCATAATTCCACTCCCCAAATTTTCATATATATTTGCATTATAAATATAAATAACGAATAAGTCATCATCACTGTGAACACTTTTTTTAACAATTCATCACATACTAATTCTCATTTTCTTGTTATTCTCGATTTATTACTCTTACTATGAAATCTATAAAATTCTCATATTTGTTTATATCGTCGATTGTAAAATTAAGCTAGACAACTAAAAAAGCCTTCTGTGCTAAACTCAATATGTATTTCCGACCAAAGAAAACATAAGGAGTTAGTACAGAATGGCCTATAAACATCTTAACACGGATGAACTCACGTTCATAGAATCATATTATCATCAAAATCTTTCGGTAAAAGGAAGCCAAATGGTCATTGTGAAAAAAGAGGTAGACAAGCTTTCAAAAGACACATTTCTGAAAGAATAGAAGAATTTCCTTTCTTCTTTCAAGAATTTGGTCATCTTGAAGGTGACACTATCATTGGCCGTAATCATGGGAGTGCTGTCATAACCTTAGTAGAAAGAATCTCTAAGATGATTATCACTATACGACCTCAAGGTCGCAAGGCAGATGATATTGAAGATGCTCTTCACTCTATGTTTTCAGCTTTACCTCCTCATATATTTAAATCGATTACTTTCGATTGTGGTAAGGAGTTCTCAAACTGGAAAACAATCTGTAACCGACACGATATCTCGATATTCTTTGCTGACCCTGGCACTCCGTCGCAACGAGGATTGAATGAACATTCTAACGGGATGCTTAGACGCTGTGGATTAGATAAAGAATTAGACTTTAATTCAGTCACTGATGATCATATCATTAGTGTTGCTCAAAATATTAATCATCGTCCCAGAAAATCGCTGGGCTATAAAACACCATTGGAAGTATTTATGAGTTTCATCGAAGATGAGAAATTGTCTAGCTTATTTTGACAAACGAAAAATTCAAATATGTTCACCTCTGTTTTATTAAAATAATTGTTATAATATTTCTTATAAGGTTTCAAGTTTAGTATCCAATAATAATATTATAAAAGCAATCAAATTTTTTCATATCTTCGTTTTCGAAATAAATATATCCCTTAACACTTCAAGTTAATAAAACATAATTAGCATTTAATACAATTTCTCTAAGTAAATCATACCTCTCGTAAACTAAAACACTATTTTTAATTTCATTTTCATCAAGTAGCCTTGGAACTGCATTTTTATCAAAAACATTTGATTCATTTACTTCTAAACTGTCAGTATCTTTATCGTAATAAATATCGTTATCAATGATTACTCCGCAATAGTTTAAATTAGCACCTTAAAGTGTGAATACGATACCTAACTCTTCTTTAGCATATTCTTTTTATGATCAATATTTATCTACTCCAAATATTATCATAATAATCAATGAAGTATTGATATATCTACATTCTTTACTATTTAATTAATTAGATTATAGTAATTGTTACTATCAAAGATATTAATTTTAAGTATGTTGTGATTAATGACAATATAACGGAGTTTATAAAATGTACTATGGCTGAGCTTTTGGATTATCAGTTGCATACCCTTCTTCTCCCGGGCTGATAGTCTGATACTCATATTCGTTATCACTATTATCTAGTGCTTCTATATATGCATTAGAATTATTAATAATTTCTTTTTCTAATTCAATAAACTTTTCTCTTTCATTTGGTGTCATATATTTATAACGCTCAGATATATTACTATCTTCATTAATAGGTTCAGTAGAATTAGCATCTATACTATTATCAGCATTTTCATTTGTTTTATTTGAATTTATATCATCAGTATTATTATTTGAATTTGTTTCATTTGTTTCATTTGTTTCATTTGTTTCATTTGTTTCATTTATTTCATTTGTTTCATTTGTTTCATTTATTTCATTTGAATTTATATCATTAGTATTATTATTTGGATTTATATCATTATTGGTAGCATTGTTAAGTGTATTATCATCATCTGTTTCAATACTTTTATCTTCTTCATTTTTTACTTCGCTACTGTTGTTAGTAATAATTGAATTTGTTTCTTTAATATCATTTTCCCCCTTTTGATCCAATATTTTTTCAAATTCATCTTCACTTTCAGCTTTTTTAAATTTTAATGAGTATTCCGAATTATTACTAAACTTTAATTCAAAACTTTGTTTATCTGGATTTAGTTTAATAAAATATGTTCTCATTTTATTGTTAAATATCTGTTCAACTTTTATTTCATTTTTTGAAACTTTAACTATTTCGTATGTACCAACCTTACTTTCTAAATAATTTTCTTGCTCTATAAATTTCCCGTCATCTCTAAATTTGAATGAAACTATAGGCTTAGTACTTATCCATTCACCAATTAAGTCTTTTTTAGCATTTTTTATCAATTCATTTCCAGAAACTTGCGTTCGATTTTTAGTTTGACTTTCTCCATCTTGTTTTTTTTCATTATGAACTGAGCAACCAGATAAAACTAAAATTAAAATTATAAAAGTAACAATATTAATCCTCATAAATAAACCCCCTAATATTTAGTATATTTATAGAATATCATATATCTTTTTATTCATGGTTATTATATTTAATTCAAATCTATTTTTAATATTCCGCCTAATATTAATATCTATGTATCCTATGAGTACGCTTAAATCATACATATTTTTTTCTTGATTTATAGACTTTACAAGCGTATGATTAGGGTGCATGATATAGATATACTAATAAATGGGGTGTGAACAATGAAAGTTGGATATGCTCGTGTATCTTCAATAAATCAAAACTTAGACAGACAAATTGAAATCTTAAAAGAAAATGATTGTGAGAAAATCTTTACTGAAAAGAAAAGTGGTAAAAATATTAAAGATCGTGAAGTGTTTCAAGAAGTATTAGACTTTGTTCGTGAAGCTGATACACTTGTCGTTGAAAGTCTGGATAGATTGGGACGTGACTATGATGAGATAATTCAGACAATCAATAAACTAAAAGAAAAGAAAGTTAAGTTAATCATCACTTCACTACCAATCATGAACGAGATGATAGGAAATGAGCTATTAGACAAATTCATGAAAGATTTAATCATACAAATATTAGCTATGATTAGTGAGCAAGAACGTGCTGAAAGTAAAAGACGTCAGGCACAGGGAATAGCGAACGCAAAGGCTAAAAATCCTAGTGCATACTCTGGAAAGCCTTTTGAATATTCAAGTAATGCACGTGATCCAAAGAAAAGAATTGTATATCAAAACGTTATCAATCAATTAAACAATAATGAAGCTATTTCAAAGATTGCTAAAGATAACGGAATTACTCGACAAACAGTATATGCAATTAAAAAACGCTCACTTGCAAACTAATTAAAATTTATAGAGTACATGAGCAAAGCATAGCCTTTTTCAGTAAACTGATACTTTGCTGTTGTACCTGTTTCATTACTATTAAAAAATATTTGTATGTTTTTTAGTTAAATCATCAACAAATAATTCATTAATATACTTAGATGAAAGTTCTTTAAATTTATTGTGATAAGATTCTAATCGATTTGTTGATTGATGCAACTTATCATCAAATTTTGACTTACCTCCAATAACCTTGCCTGTATATTTCTTAGTTTCTTTTTCGATAAAGTAGTAAGTTTGACTATTACTTTTTTTATCTACAAGTTTTTTAAATTCTTTTCTATAATTACCAATCATTACCCTCTTTTTGCTCTCATAGAATACTTTTAATCTGTCATTACTATTAATATATTTTTCTTTCTCTATATTCGTAAAACGTTTTGTCAATGCAAAAACTCTAAAAACTGATTCAAAATACCTTATTTCTCCATTTACTTCAATTCCATTACTCAATACTTTATTATACTCTTTCATAAACTTTTGATTGAAATACTTTTGTGTACCATATAAATTGTCAAATCCTAATTCTTCTATTATTTCTTTTTCAATATTATCAATAATGCGTATTTCGTCTAAACTTAACTTTACTTTCTTTGTGTTATATTCTAATCCTTTATCGTCAGTAATAGTTAATACCTCTCCATTGCTGTCTGTTAAATACTCAATTGCGTATTTCTTCGGATATACATTAATAAGTTTATTTCTCTCAAACTTTTTTAAAGTATAATTAAATCTTTCTTTCAATATATCAACTATATACATAGTAAAATCACGATAAATTTTATAATGCTCTTTATCAGTAAGTTCTCTTTTTTGTGAAACCCTTTCTAAAAGTAACTCATCAGGAATATATTCAATATCAATATTTAAATTAATCTTCATTTTTATTTTTGAAAATTCTTTTTTTTGTTTTTCATTTAATTTTTCATATTTTGATACATGTCTAAAAAGATTATAGTGATACACTTGATCTGAAGTTAATAATCCAAATTCTTGAAGCCATTTCAATATAGTTTTTTCATCTTGTGATATTTTTTTATTTTCAAATATATGAATTAAAATAGCTTCTAAATACAAAGAAAAATCATCACTATTAGATTGTCGTTTTCTCGGTTCTGGACTACCATCTTCATTTATTAACTGTCCAAAAAGATAATCTGAACGACGTTTATCATATTCATTATCAACACGTTCGAAACTATGAAAAAACTGCAAAATAGTCCTTTTAATTAATCCAACATCTACTGTACCATTTTTATAACTTTCATAATCAAATATTTTATATACAACGTCTGTAGTTACTTGTTGATATTCTAAATTCTTAACCTTACTTTGAACAACATTAATTAATCTATTTCTTTCATGCTTATATCTTTTGTCTTTCCTCTTGGCTTTATTTAATAACTCGAGTGTAAAAACCTTATCTGTCATAAAATCTCTCCTTTTACATTGTTCTACTAATGATAAAAATAGGTAGGAGTTCATTAGATATTGTTAAAAAAAAATTAACAATAAACAAACTCCCACCTATTTTTTTCCCTTATTTTACGCATGATTTTTTTATTTTTTTTAGTAATACCTTTTCAAATATACATGTGATTTTTTTACTTACGCCAAGAATTTATATTTAGACACTATTAGTTGTTTATTAAATACTACAATAAGTATACGAGACAAATTTTGTGAGTCGTTTGAGTAGCTAACTAAAGTATAAATCAAGTCTTTAAAAATGCAAATCTTTATAAATATCCAAATATTTTAATTTACATAATTATTTTATATTCAAATGCGTGCGTTCATATCAGTTGCAACAGATCCAACTTAATTCACAACTTCAATATCTTTAACTACCTCCCCCTTTAAAGAAATCTATTACTTACAGAAATACGCAACAAGAAGCGGTACAACAAGCCCTTTCTTGCAGTTTTGATACAAACTCCCCCTGCTTCAGATTGTCATTTTATACGTGTTCTACAAGGGAAAAATGATTATGTTCTAAATACTACTTAAATATTAGAAATTCCACTTTGAATATATTTACATATTTTAAGACCGCTTCTAATCCCTTACTATGCAAGGACTTTCTAAAGACTGAAAAGTTGTAAAATTATTGAAATTTTAGTAAACTCACATTTTATCGTGTCGCTTAACCATTGGTATATCAACACTCTTACTTTCTGAATTAACCTATTTTCAGATTGTTTTCGCAAATTTCTATAACAAATAGTGCGTGTTCAACTGTTAAAATTTCTCTATTCTAATCCAAATCTCACAATAAAATCTACCTTTTAATATCTCAATTTCATAGCTTCAGATATATTCTTATTCACTCTATAAATCAATTACTAGCGACTTCTAAACTATCAAAATAGTAAATATCATAAATCAATACATGCTCTTGAACACACTCTAAACGTTAAATAAATATATCGTGTGAAGTTCTGCTTTGTTGAAGCATGATAGATATGTCTGTCTACTGCTTATCAACTCTTTATAGCTTCATAGATTACTTATATCTAACGTTATTAATCATCTAATGTTTTATTACAATTCATTGCTATGTGCTTTCTATTGCTTCAATAACATAATGATTTGACCACGATAGTAACGTGTTCAGCTTTTCCTCCACTCTATACATTATATAGACTCTTTTCATCTTCATTTTATACATTCAACATTTAATCATCTTTGTTCCTGCATCGTTCACATTATTTATAATCTGATAAGTTTTGTATCTCTATCGTTGAAAAACTACATTACATTCGGTTTATTCAACTCTTTCACCTCGGTGTCACTTAGGACTATAGAGATTTATGAGTTACCAAGATGCTAGGAACCAATGGTTATATACACTACTACATATCTTCATTGGCTCCCAACATTTTATCCATAAAATTTATACGCTTGAAGTAAATCGTTTTTTGCAAACGTTTTGACGGATATTATCTTTATAAAAGGTATCTCTCTATAAGTATATGCGATTAACAATCGTTTTTTACGGATATTTTCTCGAATTTATCCATTTAGCTCACTTAGTTTATCTAATGCTTTACCACCAACTCTTGTTAACTCACAATGTTTTATACCAATATGAGTTATTTTATTAGGTACTCCAGATTCAACAACTTCAAACTTACCTTCCACTAAATGATTTTTCCTAATAGAGTCTGTAATTACTTTTAGTTCACTGTTTTCAATTTCAAATTTATTAGGATTGATTACACCTTTCTCACCTTTAAAAATCTCTAATAATATTTCTAATAATACTTGATCGTTCTTACTTAAAGTCATACCTTACATCTCCTTTAGTTATATTGCTTATTATAAATTACCATAATTTTCTGTTAATAGATATATATTGTTTTCTGACCTGACAGGAATAATGTTCCGTTCAGCTTTTCGTCTTCGTCAATACTTCATACTCAGCTTATAGCTAGCTTGTAATGAGTAGAACTCACATTTGAGGTGTACTACCTCATAAGAAAACATACTCTGAAATACTTTGCTGCAGTTGTAAGGTGTACACATTATAGATACCAAATGTATTCATAATACATTCGGGTTTTTCTTCTACAGAACGCAATTTTGGATTTTGAGTGTTATCTGCTTTGACTTACTAAGATTTTAAATCGTATTAGTTATGACAGATTGCCATATTGGGAATGTGCTTTAAAAACGTAATGATCTAGCACACTGTTTTACTCTTTTTACACGATAGATTTATGCAATCTCACGACTTCTTTTATTTCTGAATGTTATCTACTTACTTTGTATTGTCGTCTGCTGAAGCACGTTTATTCTGTATGGATTAGCTTTATTTGTAATTATATGTGATTATTTATTATTAGTTATTCTATAAGATATGCATGAGTTGATACTAAATTAAATAAGACACCGAAATTAATCAGTGTCTATCATATCTAATAAAAATCTTCTGTTATAATACCTTTTAGCAATTCCCCTTTTAATGTAATTGTCTGTTCTTCTTCACTAAATCTCAATAGTGCAACGTAAATGTAATAACTTTATTATTGTTCGTCTGTATCTTCTCCCTAAAATTCAACTCTAGTTATTTTAATCTTTTGCTTCTAGCTCTATGGTACTTTTTTTGTTTGCCTAGAACTTGATCTAATGGGCTATAATCTTCTTGTTGTAACGTCATTAAGTTTTCTGAAACATGAGCGTATATTTCAGTAGTTGCTAACTTCTTATGTCCTAGTATCTTTTGTAGTACTCTGATGTTCCCACCATTTTCAAGAAACAACATTGAAGCGGTATGCCTAAACATATGAGGTGTGATATTTGTTTTTAAATTGTATTCTTTGCAATACTTTTTTAGTTGATTTCTAAAGGCTTGGTTAGTGAATTTACCTCCATCAACTGCTAAAAATACGAAATCGTTATTATAATCTTTCATTTCGTCAATCAATTCTACTAATAATTTTTTGGTCTTTAAGCTGAACATCACATATCTACCTTCGTTATTCTTTGTATTCGGAAAATAAATAGAACGTTTGTCAAAATCAATATCTGAGATTTTTATATTTAACACTTCATCAATTCTACCGAATGTATCTAGAAATACATGTATAGCAGTAAACATTCTGAAATCTGTATAGTAGCTTGTATCTAATGAATTTAATAACTTATTTATGTCTTCTGGTGGTATCGTTTTTATACGTTCGTTTTGTTTTTTTAAGCATTTAATAGCTTTAAAAGGGTTACTCTCAATATAGTTTAATTCCACTAACGTCTGATATATTGATTTACACAACTTTATATATGTGTTAATTGTACTTGCTTTAAGTCCCCTAATTTCATTTTTATGATGTAGTTTATCTTTATAGTGTACATGTTCATTTTTTAAATACCTAATATATTCCCTAGCTTGCTTTTCAGTTATTTTGAACGGATCATCAATATCATCAAAGAAAATACTTAAAGAAGTAAATACTTTATTGTAATTAATGATAGTTGCTCTAGATAAGTTCTGTAGTTCTTTATCTTCAAGAACAATAGATTTAATTTTTTCGAAATCCCCTGCCTTCTCAATTTTTCTCAACCTTCTTGAATTTAATCTTTTAGACACAAAAAAACACCTCACTAATAATTAAATAATTTTAATTAAATAGTAAAGTGTTTTTAATTTGTAGCTTACAATATCATACTTCTTTCAACTATTGAGAAGTTGCAATCTCGCATTGTAAATTTTCCTGATATTTCGTTGAAAGTGTAATTTGAAAAGTTTAGTCTTCTCTTCTTTCAACTCTCAGAAATAGCTTTATTAGACGCGTTTAATTTCTTCCATGACAAAGGCCTCAAAGATGTCGCCTTCTTTGATGTCATTGAAGTTTTCAATCGTGATACCGCACTCATATCCTTGTGCCACTTCACGTACATCGTCTTTAAAACGTTTTAATGCATCAACCTGACCTTCGTAAACGACGATACCATCACGAATGATACGTACTTGTGAATCACGCGTAATCTTACCGTCAGTCACATAACTTCCGGCTACTGTACCGACTTTAGAAATACTGATTGTTTGACGAACTTCCGCCTGACCGATCACTTTTTCTTCAAACTCAGGGTCTAACATCCCTTTCATCGCGCTTTCGATTTCTTCGATTACTTTATAGATGATGCGGTGTAAACGCATGTCTACACCTTCAGCTTCTGCCGCACGTTTCGCATTAACATCAGGGCGGACGTTGAAACCAATGATAATACCGTTAGATGCAGACGCTAAAGTAACATCAGATTCATTAATTGCACCCACTGCTGTATGGATAATACGTACGTTAACACCTTCAACATCAATTTTCATAAGTGATGCTGCCAGCGCTTCAACTGAACCTTGTACATCACCTTTGATGATAACGTTTAAGTCTTTCATCTCACCTTGTTTCATCTGTTCAAATAAGTTATCAAGAGAAACTTTTTGAGATTCCTGACGCTGCGCTAAAATATTCTGCTGCTGACGTGCTTCACCAATACGACGCGCTTTCTTCTCATCTTTAAATACAACAAAACGATCTCCAGCTAAAGGTACATCTTGAAGTCCAGTAATTTCTACTGGTAAAGATGGTCCAGCTGTCTTGATACGTTTGCCAAGATCGTTGACCATTGCACGGACACGACCGAACGTATTACCAACAACAATAGAGTCTCCGATTTCAAGCGTACCATCTTGAACAAGTAAAGATGCAGCTGGTCCACGAGATTTGTCTAATTCCGCTTCAATTACAGTTCCGATCGCTGTACGTTTCGGATTTGCCTTTAATTCTTCAACTTCAGTTACAAGCTGAATCATTTCTAGTAAATCATCGATTCCGTCACCTTTAATTGCGGAGATTTGAACGAAGATAGTATCGCCGCCCCAATCTTCAGGATATAATCCGTGCTCACCAAGTTCCTGCATTACACGGTCTGGATTAGCAGTTGGCTTATCAATTTTGTTTACAGCAACGATGATTGGTACTTCTGCTGCTTTCGCATGGTTAATGGCTTCAACCGTTTGTGGCATTACGCCATCATCAGCTGCTACTACTAATATTGTGATATCTGTTACTTGCGCCCCACGTGCACGCATAGTCGTAAACGCAGCATGTCCTGGTGTATCAAGGAATGTAATAGGCTTATCATTATATTCAATTTGATATGCACCGATATGCTGTGTGATTCCTCCTGCTTCTCCTGCAGTAACACGTGTATTACGGATGGAATCAAGTAATGTTGTTTTACCATGGTCAACGTGTCCCATAATTGTAACAACAGGCGGACGTTCCATAATATCCTCTTCATTAGCATCTACATCTTCAAAATATGTTTCTAGGTCTGTTGCATCGACAACAACTTCTAGTTCAGCTTCTACGCCATACTCATCACAAATAAGTTCGATTGCTTCTTGATTTAAAGATTGGTTGATATTAGCCATAATACCAACCATAAATAAATTTTTAACGATTTCAGAAGCATCTTTACCTAGTTTTTCAGCCAGCTCTCCTACTGTAATGCCTTCTTCATACGTAATTTTAGATGGTGTTTCTTTTACAACAGGTACTTCTTGTTTTGGTTCAGGTTTTTGTTTACCTTTGCCTTTACCTTTTTTGTTTTTAGATGGACCGCCCGTACCTGGTTTATTATGACTTCCAGGACGATGGTTTGGATTACGTTTTTGATTATTATTTTGAGGCTTCTTCTGATCGCTTTGCTTTTTCTGTTCTTCTTTTTTAGGCTGTTCTTTTTTAGGTTCTTCTTTTTTTGATTCAGCTTTTTGCTCAGGTTTCACTTCTGCTTTAGCATCAGATTTCTTGAAGATTTTATCTAATGCACTGATTTCTTTTGCTTCGATTACCTGCATATGACTCGATGCTTCAATATTCATTTTCTTTAATGCATCGATAATATCTTTACTTTTTAAGCTGACTTCTTTTGCGTATTCATATATTCTCTTTTTACTCATAGCTTCTCTCCTCATTGATGTCTCGAATCAAAGCTTTCATTGACTTCGCAAATCCAGCATCCAGAACGCCAATTGTTACACGTTCATCTTTACCAAGTGCATAGCCTAGTTCATACCTTGTACATACTTGTTCTAGAGCGACTTGATAGGACTGGCATTTGTTCGAAACATTTTTCATAGTATTGTTTGATGCGTCTGTAGAAATGATGACGAGCTTAGCACGTTTACTTCGTACATCATTTAATACAAGCTCTTCTCCAGTAGATAATTTTCTTGCACGCATCGCAAGACCTAGCAGGTTTAATAACTTATCTTTAGATGTCATCGTTTTGGAATCATCTCTCTATAGATGAGTCGAATAATTTCATCATATACTGGATTCATCACCGTTTCATCGGTCTCGAAATAATGTTCTAATTTCTTTTTTTCACGTGCTTTATTTACGATATCTAAATCCATCGAAACATATGCACCACGCCCATTTTGCTTACCGGTCGCATCTGCAAATATTTCGCCTTCTTTATTTTTAACGACACGAATCAGTTCTTTCTTAGGTTTCATTTCATTAGAAAGAATACATTTTCTCATGGGTATTTTACGCTGCTTCATTAAACCCCCCCTATTCTGCCGGGTAAATGCCCGCTTCTTTAGCATCTGTCTCAGATTTAATATCAATCTTCCAACCCGTTAGCTTGGCAGCAAGACGTGCATTCTGACCTTTCTTACCAATAGCGAGCGACAACTGATAATCCGGAACAATTACTGTTGTTGACTGATTCGCTTCATCTACCAATACATCGACAACTTGAGATGGACTTAATGCGTTCTTAACGAAAGTCTTTGTATCTGCACTCCATTCAACAATGTCAATTTTTTCTCCACCGAGTTCTTCCACAACCGCTTCAACACGAGCACCTTTCGCACCGACACATGCTCCCACAGCATCGATATCAGGATTATCGGAATAGACGCTGATCTTTGAGCGATCTCCTGCTTCACGGGCTACAGATTTCACCACTACCGTGCCATCAAAAATTTCAGGAACTTCTTGTTCGAATAAACGTTTTAATAATCCTGGATGACTACGTGACACAAAGATTTGAGGTCCTTTAGTCGTCTGCTCAACTTTGTTGACATAGACTTTAATACGTTCTGTCGGACGATAAACTTCATTCGGACTTCTTTCTGCTTCAGATAAAACAGCCTCTGTCTTACCTAAAGTCACATAGACATAACGGTGATCCACACGGTCGATGATACCAGTCATAATATCATCTTCCTTATCGATAAACTCATTATATAATATACCACGTTCTGCATCTCTTAATCTTTGTAGTACAGCTTGCTTTGCAGCTTGTGCTGAAACACGTCCAAAATCTTTTGGTGTAACATCTTCTTCATATATATCGCCGATTTCATATGCGGGGTTCGACAATAATGCTGTTTCAAGACTTACTTCATCTCTTGGATTCATTACTTCTTCAACTACGTCTTTACGTGAATATACTCGGTATGCTCCATTGTCCATATTCAGTTCAACGCGTACATTGTTGGCCGAATTATAGTTTTTCTTATAAGCAGTGATCAAAGCTGCTTCAATCGTTTCTATTAATACGTCTCTTGGAATCGATTTTTCTTTCTCAAGAAAATCAATCGCATTTAATAATTCATTGTTTTTCATAACTGCCTCCTATAGAATGACTGCAAGACGAATCTTAGCAATACGCTTACGGTCAATTTCAATCACTTTTGTTCTCGTTTTAATCTTTGCTGACAATGTTATCGTATCTTTTGAGACTTCTTTTAATTCACCGATCCATTCTTTATCCCCTTCAACAGGTTCATAAAGTTTTACATAGACATGCTTACCAATTGCGTTCTCGTAATCCTTTTCCTTTTTGAGCGGACGTTCTGCACCTGGAGATGAAACATCTAGGAAATAAGCTTCTGTAATCGGGTCTTCTTTATCCATCACTTCACTGATTTTTTCACTTGCCAGTGCACAGTCACTAATATCGATACCACCTAGTTTGTCTATGGCGATACGTAGATAGTAATCCGGACCTTCTTTCACATATTCCACATCTACAAGTTCAAACCCTAAAGATTCAACTACCGGCTGACATATCGCTTCAACGCGTTCTGTAACTTTACTCATATAATCCTCCTAACATAAACGTAAGAAAAGAGCGGGGATTCCCACTCTTTTCGCTAGTAGAGTATTTTCTTTAACAATTAAATCATAACATAAAGTTGTGCATTCATCAAACAATTACAAGTCAAAAATTGAGAGCTGTGCCTTATCAGGCATACCAGAAAGACTTCCGAGTTCATCTAGATAATCAATGATCTTTTGAGAAACGCCTGCTTTTTTATTCAGCTCTTCTTTTGACAAGAATGGTCCTTCGTCTCTCGCTGCTACAATGCGTTTCGCAACGTTCTCACCTAGACCCGGAACAGAGATAAAGGGCGGAATTAATGTGTCATCTTCAATGATGAATTCAAAGGCTGTACTTTTTTCCAGTGAAATCGGCTGAACCTTAAAGCCACGCTGCGCCATTTCATTAGTAATTTCAAGCACTGTGAGTACATCTTTCTCTTTCTTACCGAGGTCATGAAAACGACTATAGTAATCTTTCACTGTTGCTTTAATCGTATGCTTGTCTTTCGTCATCGTCAATAAATCAAAGTCACTCGCACGAACAGTAAAGTAACTTGCATAATAATATAACGGATGATGCACTTTAAAGTATGCGATACGTACTGCCATGAGTACATATGCCGCTGCATGGGCTTTCGGGAACATATATTTAATCTTTTTGCATGAATCTAAATACCATTCAGGCACCTTATTCTCGCGCATTGCAGCTTCAAATTCTTCAGATAGTCCCTTACCCTTACGCACAGATTCCATAATCTTAAATGCAAGTGATGGTTCTAAGCCGGCATACATTAAATACACCATAATATCATCACGACATCCGATAACAGAACTTAAATCACATGTCCCGCTCTTTATAAGTTCTTGAGCATTGCCAAGCCATACATCTGTCCCATGAGATAATCCAGAAATCTGCACGAGCTCACTGAATGATGAAGGCTTTGTATCTTCAAGCATTTGACGCACGAAGCCAGTACCAAACTCTGGCACACCTAGGGTTCCAGTCTTACATAATATATCCTCTTCAGTGACACCTAAGGATTCAGGGCTCGAGAATATTTTCATCGTTTCTTTATCATCGACAGGAATTGTCTTAGGATCCATACCTGATAAATCCTGTAGCATACGAATCATCGTAGGATCATCGTGTCCGAGTATATCTAACTTCAATAAATTATCATGTATAGAATGGAAATCAAAATGAGTCGTTTTCCATGCACTGGACTGATCATCTGCAGGATATTGAATCGGTGTAAAATCATAGATGTCCATATAGTCTGGCACAACGATAATACCGCCAGGATGCTGTCCTGTCGTACGTTTGACACCCGTACATGACTTTACAAGCCTATCAATTTCAGCACCACGTTTATGCGCACCTGAATCATTCATATAGCCTTTCACATAACCAAATGCCGTCTTCTCTGCAACCGTACCAATCGTACCTGCCCGGAACACTTTATCTTCTCCAAATAGTACTTTTGTATAGTTATGCGCAATTGGCTGATATTCTCCGCTAAAGTTTAAGTCAATATCTGGAACTTTATCGCCTTTAAATCCTAAGAACGTTTCAAATGGAATATCCTGCCCTTCTTTAATGTATGGCACATTACATGATGGACATGATTTATCGGGTAAGTCAAAACCACTCGCAACGCTTCCATCTTCAAAGAAGTGACTTGATTTACATTTCGGACAAATATAATGCGGAGGTAATGGATTGACTTCAGTGATTTCAGTCATTGTCGCTACAAAACTTGATCCAACCGAACCACGACTCCCTACCAGGTAGCCATCGTCCAGACTTTTCTTCACGAGCTTCTGAGAAATTAAATATATAACGGCAAATCCATTACCTATTATACTATCCAGTTCCTTCTCTAATCTGGCAACAACAATTTCAGGAAGTTCTTCCCCGTATATACTACGTGCACGTGCATAGCTCATCTCTCGAATTTCTTCATTTGCACCGTCGATATTCGGTGTAAACAGTTTATCCTGAATAGGAATAACCGTCTCTATACGATCAGCAAGTTCATTTGTGTTTTTAATGACGATTTCATAAGCTTTCTCTTCTCCTAGGAAATGGAAGGCATCTAACATTTCATCGGTCGTTCTAAAATGTGCATCTGGTAATGTCTGCCTATTCAACGGATTACCCGGATTTGATGCAATCAAGATTTCACGTGCAATCTTATCGTGTTCATTTAAGTAGTGGACATTACCTGTGGCTAGAACTGGAATATCTAGTTTTTCACCAACATCGAGGATACGCTTATAGATTTCTTCCATCGTTTCATTATCACGGATTAAGTCTTTATCTAAAAGATGCTGATATAGTGCTTTTGGCTGTACTTCAAGATAATCATAGTAGCGCGCAATTTTCTCAACTTCTTCTTGATCCTTCTGCATCACCGCCGTAAACACTTCACCGTTATCACACGCACTTCCGACCAGTATACCTTCACGATATTTATTTAAAAGTGAGCGCGGGATTCTTGGTGTTCTATAGAAGTATTCCACCATAGAATCACTTACGATTTTGAAAAGATTCTTTAATCCTTTTTGATTCTGGACGATTAATGTTACGTGCATCGGTCGCGCACGTTTATAAGCATCCTTATTTGAGAGCTTCAGGTCAATCTCCTTGTGATTCGTAACACCAAGCGCTTCCATCTGTTTTAACATCTTCACAAAGATATGCGCAGTCGTTTCAGCATCATAGATGGCTCTATGGTGCTGTGTTAATTCTACACCATACTTCTTGGCAAGAAAGTTAAGGCCATGTTTGCCCATTTCAGTATTGATCGTTCTTGAAAGTTCTAACGTATCGATGACACCATTTTCCGTTGTTCCATATCCTAGACGGTCGAAACCAGTATCGATAAATCCCATATCAAAGCTTGCATTATGCGCCACGTAGATTGCATCCCCTACAAAATCTTTAAAATCCTTCAATACAGATTCGATTGGCGGTGCATCTATAAGCATATCATCAGTAATTCCAGTCAAGTTCTTAATCGTTTCATTCAGACGTTCTCCGGGATTGCTAAAGCGCTCAAACTTATCGATGATTTCTCCGTCTTTCACTTTAACTGCCGCAAGTTCAATAATTTTATCATATTGTGAGCTTAAACCTGTTGTCTCTACGTCAAAGACAACGTAGGTCGCATCTTTCAGTGGTATATCTTGTGGTTTGTAACTGATGTTCACACCCTCATCGACAAGCATCCCTTCTATACCATAGATCATCTTAATGCCCGCTGCACTTGCTGCAGCATGTGCATCCGGAAATGCCTGACAGCCGTTATGATCAGTTACCGCGATTGCTTTGTGGCCCCATTTTGCAGCTTGAGCAACATATTTTCCGATATGCGTAATACCATCCATCTGGCTCATCGCACTATGCAGATGGAATTCAACACGTTTGTCCTGTGCTTTATCTTGCTTTTCAGGTTTTTTGATGGCCTCGATATCATCCATCATCATGACCAAATCTCGTACAAAGGTGTCCATTTCAATACGACCTTGTACACGCACCCAGTCACCAATTTTCAATGACTCAAAATGCTCTAAGTCGTTTTTACCTTTGCGTGTGAACATCTTAACGATTAAAGAATCTGTGTAATCTGTTATTTTAAGCTGCACGATATGTCGTCCGCTTTTTAGTGCTTTAATATCGATATCGAAGACTACACCTTCAAGTGCAACTTTATATTCTTCTTCGATAATGGATTCGATACGTTTAACATTTTCAATTTGTATCGGCTTCCCAATCTGACAACGTGTCACTTCAGGGCCATCATCTTCTTTACGCTGTTTTTCTCGTTCGATCATCTTTTCTCTTAATATTTTACTATGATTTTCTTCTTCTTCCTGTATATACGCTTCTAAAGATGCCAGCTCTTCTTGTTCAGCATTGTCTGACACTTCAAATACACAACGTGAGACATTAAAACCTACGTCTTTAAAGGCTTTAAGAAGCGCGCCATTACAGTTCTTTTCAAAGTGAACTTTCTCGATATCATTCGTCACATTGAATTTTAATATATCACCGCTGAATGTAAACGCTTTACTATTTAACTGATGCTTTAAACTTGGACTCATATTCGTCTGGCTAATCGCATAAGGAATATATGCGCAGAGTTTCTCTGTATCAAGAGCATCCAATACTTCTATTTCAAATGTCACTGTTGCAATATGTTCAAAATGTTCTTTAATCTTAGATTTAAGCAGAGCAAATAATTCATATGGCAGGTGCGTTTGAAATTTAAAGTACATATGCCATCTACGGTCATTCTTATAAACATCAATCTTAGTGAGTTCTGCTTCATCGAGATCAGGTATTGTAAATAAATCTTCAATCTGCAGCTGCTTTAACAATACTTTAAATTTTTCGTTATTATTTATTGTCACGTTTTTTACCACCTTCAAAATGAAAAAGTAACACGCAGGTGCGTATTACTTTTATTATTCATTATATCAAATTATGATTCAAAAGATGCATAAATTGATTGAATCGTTTCTTGTAAGTCATCTATATGGACTTCAACAGCGTCCCCAGTACGACGGTTCTTAACCTCGACAATACCGTCGGCTGCTTGTTTCCCAACCACCACACGAACCGGTATTCCGATTAAATCTGCATCATTAAATTTCACACCCGCACGTTCTGCTCGGTCATCATACAGTACTTCATACTGCGTGCGATATGCAGCATAGAGCTGGTCTGCAAGGTTTTTTTGGGCTTCCTGCTTAGGATTCACACTGATGATATGCACTTCATATGGGGTAATAGCAGTTGGCCATATAATACCTTTGTCATCATTATGCTGCTCGATTACTGCTGATAATGTACGTGAAACGCCTATTCCGTAACATCCCATTATCATAGGCTCTGCTCGGCCTTGATCGTTTAAGAAAGTCGCATTCATGCTCTCACTATATTTTGTACCGAGTTTAAATACTTGTCCGATTTCAATACCTTCAGCAAATTTAACTGGACCACTACCATCTGCAGCTGGTTCACCTTCTAAAATAAATCGGAAATCACCATATGCTTTCACGTTAAAGTCACGATCGGCATTCGCATTCACATAATGATAGTCATCTTCATTTGCACCGACTGCTAAATTATTTAGATCCTGTACACTGTTATCTGCATAGATATCAATCTTATTAACTCCTACTGGGCCTAATGAACCTGGACTCGCATTTAAGATTGAACGAATATCATCATCTGTTGCCATCTCTACATGTTCAGTTCCAAAGAATGATTTTACCTTAATATCATTTAATTCATGATGTCCACGAATTAAGAACATTACAAACTGGTCATCGACTTTAACAATCATTGATTTCACAATTTCATCTAAGTCACGCTTTAAGAAATCTGCTAACTGCTGCGCTGTTTTTACACCAAGCGTATGTACTTTTTCTAATGCTTTCTCTTCTGTATGTTTCTTATTTGGATGGTATACGACTTCTGCTTTTTCGATATTTGCTGCATAATCACTGCCATCTGTATAACAAATCGTATCTTCACCAATTTCCGCTAACGCCATAAATTCATGCGTGTGGCTGCCACCAATTGCACCACTATCTGCGATAACTGGACGGAACTGCAGATTAAGTCGTGTAAAGATCTTGGAATATGCATCATACATGTCTTGATATGTCTCATCAAGTGATGCTTCTGTCGCATGGAAGCTATATGCATCCTTCATAATAAATTCACGGCCACGTAACAATCCGAATCTAGGACGCTTTTCATCACGGAACTTGTTTTGAATCTGGAATAACGTTACCGGTAACTTCTTATAAGACTTTAATTCATCACGCACTAGTGATGTAATAATTTCTTCATGCGTCGGTCCAAGCGCAAATTCACGACCATGACGGTCTGTCATACGCATAAGCTCTGCGCCGTAACTTTGCCAGCGACCAGATTCGCTCCAAAGCTCTGAAGGCTGTAAGGCAGGCATTAGTATTTCGACACCATCAATCGCTTCCATCTCTTCACGTACGATAGCCTCAATCTTGTTCAATACACGTTTCGCAATCGGTAAGTAGCTGTATACACCACTTGCGACTTGTTTGATCATCCCTGCTTTAAGCAGTAGCTGGTGACTTTTGCTATCTGCATCGCTTGGAACTTCTCTTAATGTTGGAATAAACATCTTACTCTGTTTCATAGCTGCCTCCTAAAATCTATAATACATATATCATATAATAAAATAATCATTAATCAAACAAAAAATAAACAGCGCAGTGCTGTTTATTTTAAGAAATATCTTGAAATATCGTTCCACGTCACCATTATCATCACAAAGAACATAAATATTACCCCTGCTCCGACGATAATCATCTCTACACGTTTATTCACAGGACGTCTGAATATAGCCTCATACAGAACAAACAATATACGTCCGCCGTCTAAAGCAGGAACAGGTATCAAATTCATAATCCCGATGTTTATAGAAAGCATTGCTGCTAAATTAAGCAGTGGGATAAGTCCTTGCTGCGCAACAGTATCTGTAAATTTATAGATACCTACAGGTCCATTTAACATATTAAATGAAAAACTCCCTGTAAATATAGAAGTAAACAGTTCGATAAGTAATGTAAAAATCAGCGTTGCATAGCGCATCGTTTCATTAAAGCCATTTATAAATGGGTCTGTGAGTGAAAACTGTCTTTCTGGTAAGAAACCGATCTGATAAGTCGTTTCTTTCTTTGTTTTAGAAATCTGAGTGACAATCTTTTTAGGTTTCAGTTCTATCTTTTCAGCACGGTCTCCACGTTCAACGGTTACGCTTAACGGATTACCCTCATTATTCGCAAGGTAAGATTTTATTTCGCCAAATGTACTTACCTTCTCATCATTGAGCTGTACTATTCTATCACCAGCCTTCAGTCCTGCACTCATTGCAGGAGAATCTTCAGCTACTTCTTTCACAGCATTTGTAGGAGAACCTATCATAAATGCAATGATAATACATAGTACAAGTGTCAACAGAAAATTAAAGAATGGTCCTGCAAATAATGTTAAGAACTTTGGCAATGGTTTCTTCGTTCTGAACTGTCTGCTCGGAGGAGCAATCTGAATCAAGTCTCCTTCACGGACAAAATATGACTGTTCTGCAATACGAAGATGCTCTTGCTGCTGCGTATATTGATTGATACCTTCAATAAACATTGCATCATCCATATCACTATCAACGACTTCAATTTGTTCAATTTGCTGGAATTGATGCTGCTCATCAAGCAGAATATGCGTCACTTCGCCATTAGGATTCCTCTTAATATTAACATTCATCCCTGCTTTTAGCGGATTTTCTTCCATGCCGCTTCCAGCCATCATCACATACCCACCAACTGGCAGCATACGAATCGTGTACAGCGTTTCATTCTTCTTGTAAGAGAAGAGCTTCGGTCCCATACCGATTGCAAACTCCGGACACATAATACCTGCACGTTTTGCGAAGATTAAATGTCCAAGTTCATGCACGGTAACGATTAATCCGAAGACTAATATAAAGGCTAATAATCCTAACATCGCTACACCTCATACTTTCTTGACTTATACTGTGCATCAATTTCAAGAATGGTTTCAAGATCTGGACTTTGTATCACATCATGTGCATTCATTTCACGTTCAATAATTGTCTCAATATCTAAAAAGTCAATCTCTTCATCTAAAAACTGCTGCACGACAACTTCGTTGACTGCATTCATTACGACTGGCATCGTGCCACCAATCCTGATTGCATCATATGCAAGTTTCAGACATCGATATCTATCAAAATCCATCGCCTTAAAGTCCAGCTGACCAACTTCAGCAAGATTTAGTCGTTCTGCTTTACGTGCGAGACGATCCGGATAACTAAATGCATAAAGAATCGGCATACGCATATCCGGTGTCCCAAGCTGGGCAATCACACTTGTATCATTGAACTCTACCATTGAGTGTATGATACTTTGCTTATGTAACAGAGTTTCAATTTTATCGATTGGCATATCAAACAGCCATCTTGCTTCAATGACTTCAAGTCCTTTATTCATCATTGTCGCAGAATCAATTGTAATCTTCTGACCCATCGACCAGTTCGGGTGTTTCAGTGCATCCTGTACAGTAACATCTTTCAGTGCCGCGCGAGATAAATCTCTAAATGAACCTCCACTCGCTGTAATAATCAGTTTCTCAATATGTTTATGATTTTCACCATTTAAACACTGAAAGATTGCAGAATGCTCTGAGTCTACAGGTATTATATTCACATTATTTTCACGGGCGAGCTGCATAATAATTTCACCTGCAACAACAAGCGTCTCTTTATTGGCAAGCGCAATATCGATGCCGTGTTTAATCGCATGAACAGTAGGCTTTAATCCGACACTCCCCATAATTGAATTTAAGAGCATATCATTTTTGTGATATGCAGCTATTTCCATCAATCCGTCATTACCATATACGACTTTAATAGCCGTTGATCTAATCATATCTACATCTTCTTTATTTTGTACACAGCAGATGTCCGGTCTAAATTCTTCAATAATTTCATTTGCCAGATCAATATTTTTACCAACCGAAAAACTCACAAGCTTGTAAGCATGCGGATATTGTCTAATTATATCTAATCCTTGTGTACCAACTGATCCGCTGGCACCTAATATTCCTATGTTTTTCATTGTTTCACCTTTTTTACGTTTAATAGCTTTATTCTATCATAAATCTTGCAATCATAATAAGCATTCAAATACATTTATCACATGAAAAAATAACCCTGTTCACGATTTAGCAAAACATGAACTGGGTTATTATGTATAAAATAATGCTGTGATTGTTTATTTGAAACTAATCAATAATATATTCATCAAAGGCAGTACAAAGATAAAAGAATCAAAGCGATCGAGTATTCCGCCATGTCCAGGCAACAGATTACCTGAATCTTTAACATCAAAGTGACGTTTTAGCGCACTTTCCACTAAATCACCGAGCTGCCCGAACATACTGAATAACCAAGTTAAAAGAATCAGTGGCAGGATCGATAGCGGCATATCATAATTGATACTGAATATAATTGCTATTATAGTAGAACTTAGAATACCTCCTACAAAGCCTTCTATCGTTTTATTGGGACTGATTTCTGGCCACAGCTTATTCTTGCCAAATAAACGTCCAAATATGTATGCACCTGTATCTGTTACCCATACGATAAGTAAAGCGAATAAAATATAAATCAGACCGTTGTTACGCGTTTCATAGAAATACATAAACCCAATCCCAATATATGCAACTGCAAGCATACAAAATGCAGCATCCACGAAATTGAATCTATTCTTACTCATCACTGTATAGCTCAGCATAATTAAACTCATTAATATTAAAAAAGGAACCTGATAATCGAGCGCAACAAGCTTACTTTTTTCTGGTAACATAATTAAACATATTGCGACTACACTAATAATACCGGGTAATGAATAAAGCTTAATATTCTTCATATTCAACACTTCTTTTAGCGCTACAATCGCAAGTAAGTATGCCATAATTAATAGTGGCAGCTTACCATATACAACCACGGGCAAAAAGATTGCCATTGCGATTATCGCAGTAATCGTTCTTGTTTTCATGATTTACTCCTTATAATCCACCAAATCGTCTATGTCGATTCTGGTATATTGAAATACATTTATCTAAACTTTGTTCTGTGAAGTCCGGCCAGTATTCATCTACAAACACAAACTCACTATATGAACATTGCCAGATTAGAAAGTTACTTAAGCGCTCTTCACCAGATGTACGGATGAGAAGTTCTGGATCCGGCATATTTTTAGTAAATAAAAATTCATTAAACTGAGACTCATTGATTTCATCTAATGAAAGCTCTCCAGATTTATATTGTTCTGCAATTAACTGTACCGCAGAGATGATTTCTTTTCTGCCACCATAATTTAATGCAAATACTAACTTTAACCCTGTATTATCCTTTGTTCTTTCTTTCGCCTCTAGTACAGCCTTCTTTGTGTGTTCTGGCAGATCATCAATAAATCCAATCGTTTCCACCTTTACGTTCTTTGCAATCAATTCCGGAAGAAAGGTATTTAAGAAATCTCCTGGTAACTTCATTAAATAATTTACTTCATCTTTAGGTCGTGACCAGTTTTCGGTAGAAAATGCATACAATGTTAAATATTCTACTCCGAGATCACTTGCATGTCCTGTTATCTTCTTTACTGTCTGCATGCCTTCGTAGTGCCCTTTAATGCGCGGCATCTTCTTAGCTTTCGCCCATCTCCCATTACCATCCATTATAATAGCAATGTGTTTCGGAATATGCGCTTTACTCATTTGAATATTTTCTGTCACTTTCCTTTTCTTAAATGGGAACATAGCCGCCTCCGTAATTCAACTTATTCATATATTTTAACATAAGATATATGTATATTCATGAAAATTACAAAAAAAGGTCGAGCCAAAAATGATTTGGCTCGCCATTTATTCAAACTATAATTTATTTTATTACAGGTACCCTATACTTCTAAAATATCTTTTTCTTTAGACGCAGTTAATTCGTCAATCTTTTTAATAAATTTATCAGTTTCAGCTTGAACATCATCAGAAAATGATTTTAAATCATCTTCAGTAATGTCTCCAGCTTTTTCAGCTTTTTTAAGTGCATCGTTCGCATCACGACGGATGTTACGAATCGCAATTTTTGAATTCTCTGCTTCTTTCTTAGCTTCTTTAACGAGTTCTTTACGGCGTTCTTCTGTTAAAGCTGGTATTGTAATACGGATTACATTCCCGTCTGAAGTCGGGTTAACACCAAGGTTTGCCATATTAATTGCCTTTAAAATATCATCAATTGATGTTTTATCATATGGCGTAACTAAAAGCATTCTTGGTTCAGGAACTGATATACTTGCTAATTGCTGAACTGGCGTTTCAGCACCGTAATAAACTACAGATACACGATCTAACAGATTAGCATTTGCATGGCCCGCACGAATCGCAGCAAAGTCACGCTGTAAGCTCTCGATACTCTTTTCCATCTTTGATTTTAATTCATTCATAATTTCAGTTGTCATTCTTTTTCTCCTTTGATTCTATATTTTATTTTGTGATGGTAGTCCCTATCTCTTCACCCATAATTGCACGTTTAATATTACCATCTTCCATAATTGAGAATACCATGAGTGGAATATCATTGTCCATACAGAATGAGCTTGCTGTTGAATCCATTACTTGTAGACCTTCTTGTAACATTTCGATATATGTTAAGGTTTCATATTTCTTCGCATTTGGATCTAGTTTCGGATCAGCTGAATATACACCGTCTACGTTATTCTTACCCATCAGAATGACATCTGCTTCCATCTCGGCAGCACGTAATGCAGCTGTTGTATCTGTTGAGAAATAAGGATTTCCAATACCAGCAGCGAAGATGACAACACGACCTTTCTCAAGATGGCGTATCGCTCGACGTCGAATATAAGGTTCTGCAACTTGCTTCATTTCAATAGAAGTTAGCACACGCGTGTCACAATCCAATTGTTCTAAAGAGTCCTGTAATGCTAATGAATTCATTACCGTAGCAAGCATCCCCATGTAGTCAGCAGTACCGCGGTCCATACCTAGGTCACTTCCTGTTTTACCGCGCCATATGTTACCACCGCCTACGATTACAGCAATCTCACAATCCATCTTCGCTACTTCTGCCACTTGTTTCGCAACACTTTTAATCACAAACGGATTAATGCCAAAGCCTGTTTCTCCAGCAAGCGCTTCTCCACTCAACTTTAATACGACACGTTTATATTTAGAAGTTTCAATCATTATTACCCGTCCTCTCAAAATATGTGTACTGTACACAAAACTATAGCCATTATATCAATAATCTTCTGTTAAATAAATCATTATATGTAGTTTTTCTAACCTTTTATGTATAAAAAAAGACACCGAAGTGTCTTTATCAGAACATTATTTACCCATTTGCCCCATTACTTCATCAGCAAAGTTATCTTGACGTTTCTCGATACCTTCTCCAACTTCATAACGTACGAATGATTTTAATGAACCACCTTTTGATTTTAAGAATTCAGCAACAGTTTGATCTGGATTTTTAACGAATGGCTGATCAACCACACAAATTTCTTCTAAATATTTACGTAGACGACCTTCTACCATTTTTTCAACGATATTTTCTGGTTTACCTTCATTTAATGCTTGTTGTTTTAAAATTTCTTTTTCGTGTTCTAATTCTTCAGCAGAAACTTGTTCACGAGAAACGAACTTCGGATTTAATGCAGCGATGTGCATTGCAACGTCTTTTGCAGCTTCAGCATCAGTTGAATTTTCAACTACTGCTAATACTCCAATACGTCCACCCATGTGTAAGTATTCACCAAATGCATCTGCATCTGTTTTTTCAGCTAATACGAAACGACGTAAAGTTAATTTCTCACCGATTGTAGAAATTGCTTCGTTCAATTTAGTTTCAACATTTTTACCTGCTTCGATTTCAGACGCCATTAATGCATCAAGATCAGCTGGTTTAGTTGCTAGAATGTGATCTGCCATTTCTTTAACTAATGCTTGGAAACCTTCATTACGTGCAACGAAGTCTGTTTCAGAGTTTAACTCTAATAAAACTGCAGTGTTGCCACTAGAAGCAACATAAGTTGTACCTTCAGCAGCGATACGGTCAGCTTTTTTAGCAGCTTTCGCAATTCCTTTTTCACGTAAGTAGTCAACTGCTGCGTCGATATCTCCGTTTGTTTCAGTTAATGCTTTTTTGCAGTCCATCATACCTGCGCCTGTTCTTTCACGTAATTGTTTAACTAATTGTGCTGTAATAGCCATGTATAATACCTCCAAAGATTTATGTTTACGGTTTTATTTTACTAAAATTTTAATTAAAACTAAAGCAAATGCTTTAGCTTTTAAAAAAAGTGATAAATGTTATACACTTATCACTTTTATTTCAATTAAGCTTCAGTTGTTTCTTCTGCTTTAACTTCTGCTTCTTCAGATAAATCAATATTTTGTTCAGCTGCAACTTCTTCGTTAGATACGCCTTGACGACCTTCTAAGATTGCATCAGCCATTTTACCAGTTAATAATTTAACGGCACGAATCGCATCATCGTTTGCAGGGATTACGTAATCGATTTCATCTGGATCACAGTTTGTATCTACGATACCAACGATTGGAATGTGTAATTTCTTAGCTTCTGCAATCGCGTTACGCTCTTTACGAGGGTCTACTACGAATAATGCTGAAGGCATAGATTTCATTTCACGAATTCCACCTAAGAATTTGATTAAACGATCATATTCTTTTTTAAGTTCAACTACTTCTTTTTTAGGAAGTACGTCAAAAGTACCGTCTTCTTCCATTTTTTCAATTTCTGAAATACGTTTTACACGTTTAGAAATTGTTTTGTAGTTCGTTAATGTTCCACCTAACCAACGTTCGTTGATGAAGAATTGACCTGCACGTTCCGCTTCTTCTTTGATTGCTTCTTGTGCTTGTTTTTTAGTACCTACGAATAATACAGTACCGCCTTCTTCAGAAATAGATTTTACGAAGTTGTATGCTTCTTCAACTTTCTTAACTGTTTTTTGAAGATCGATGATATAAATACCATTTCTTTCAGTGAAGATATATTTCTTCATTTTTGGATTCCAGCGACGTGTTTGGTGACCGAAGTGAACACCAGCTTCTAGCAATTGTTTCATTGAGATTACTGCCATTTTAATTTCCTCCTAATTGGTTTTATTCCGCCATTACAGGCAATTTCAGAAACAACAGATGTTGCACCGTCCGAAATACTTATCTGTAATGTGTGAATTTGGCTTTTTAGCCATAGATTAATATAACATAAATCAATATTACATTCAATAATAAAAATTAAAAGAAACATAAATTATCTCTTATAAGTTTGTATATTTATCACATTGATTAATGTGACGCAGATAGTTCCTCTAAGAAATGTTCTTTTTTAATTTTGATAAATGTACCTTTCATACCAAGCGATCGCGATTCAATAACTCCTGCGCTTTCAAGCTTACGGAGTGCATTAACGATAACCGAACGTGTGATTCCGACTCTATCTGCTACTTTAGAAGCAACAAGTAATCCTTCTGATGCCCCTAATTCTTCAAAGATATGTTCAATCGCTTCTTTCTCTGAATACGATAGTGAATTAATAGCCATATTAATTGCTGCTTTATCTCTCGCAAGCTTTTCAACATCAGCGTGCTTTTCACGCAGAATTTCCATACCTACTACAGTAGCTGCATATTCTCCTAGTACGAGATCCTCATCATCAAACGCTCTATCTACACGACCTAACACAAGCGTTCCAAGACGTGTACCGCCCCCTTTTATCGGGATAATAACCGTATTAGACTGAGCGAATAAGTCTGCATTTTCAGATGGGAACACAGAAAGGTCATTTTCTATTTGAATATTGCTCTTTGTCTCATCAATATTTAAAAGTAGCTCGACATACGCTTCTGGAAACTGACGTTCCTCAAGCATCTTGATGATGCGTTCGTTCTTAAGTAGTTCATTAACACCAAAACCTAATAATTTTCCGCGACGTGATAAGATGAACACATTAGATTGCATCGTTGAACCAAGATAATCTGCCATTTCTTTAAAATCAACTGCAATCCCTTTATGCTCCTGTAAAAGTTTGTTAATCTTTCTCGTTTTTTGTAATAATCCCATATTAAAAGGCACTCCTTTAAAGTATAAATTCACTTAAATTTTTATTTTTTGTAATATTTCCTAGTTTAGCATCGACATATTGCGCAGTAATATCTACATGTGCATTCGGCATTTCCGAAGCCTCAAACAGCAGATCCTCAAGCATCTTTTCTAAAATTGTATGTAGGCGTCTTGCACCAATATTATCTGTTTCCTGATTCACTTCATAGGACATTTCCGCAAGTCTGTCAATCGCTTCATCCGTAAACTGGATAGTAACATCTTCTGTCGCCAGCAAACTTTCATACTGTTTTAAAAGTGATAGTTTCGGTTCTTTTAGTATTCTTTTGAAATCATCTACTGAAAGCTTATCAAGTTCCACACGAATCGGGAATCTTCCTTGTAACTCTGGAATCAGGTCGCTCGGTTTGGACACATGGAAAGCCCCAGCACCTATGAATAGGATGTGTTCAGTATTAACAGCTCCATACTTCGTCTGAACTACACTACCTTCAACAATCGGTAATATATCACGCTGAACACCTTGTCTTGAAACATCCGGCCCTTGATTACCTCCGGCTATCTTATCTATTTCATCGATAAATACAATTCCTAACTGCTCAGTTAAGGCTACAGCTTCACTATGCATTGATTCTTCATCGATCAGCTTTGTTGCTTCTTCATCAATCAGAACGTCCCTTGCATCTGAAACCTTTAACGTACGTTCAACCTTCTTCTTTGGCATCATCTGACTGAACATATCCTGCATTTGATTGTTCTGCATATCCATACCGAACATATTCAGTCCTTTAAATTCTTGGTCTACTTTAATCTTGACAGTTTCATCTTCTAATTTTCCTGCTTTCAGCTGAACTTGAATATCTTTACGTTTTAATTTTACATGCTCATCTGGTGCATCTTCTTCTTCTTGGATAGTTTGATTGAACAGCATTTCAAATGGATTTCCAGCTTTATTTTCTTTTTTCTTCATCGCCGGAACGAGCAACTTAACAAGGCGTTCTTCTGCATTTCGTTTAGCTTCTTCTAGAACTTCCTGTTTTTTCTTCTCTTTAATTAACCTGACACCATTTTCTGTAAGATCCCTTATCATACTTTCAACATCGCGACCTACATAACCGACTTCTGTATATTTAGTTGCTTCTACTTTTACGAAAGGCGCACCAACTAGCTTTGCCATTCGTCTCGCTATCTCTGTTTTACCGACACCCGTTGGCCCAATCATCAATATGTTCTTAGGAATAACTTCCTTTTGAATCTCATCATCTAGTGCCATACGACGGTAACGATTTCTCAAGCTTACCGCCACTTTCCTCTTTGCATCCTGCTGACCGATAATATGTTCATCAAGATGACTAACGATTTGTCTTGGCGTTAAGTTCGCTGACTTCATGATTTGCCTCCTAAATTTCTTCAATAATAATATTATGATTTGTGAATACACATATATCAGCTGCTGTTTCTAAAGAAGCCTGTGCGATATCGCGTGCGCTCAATGTGCTTGCATGACGCTTTAATGCACGCCCCGCACTTAGCGCATAATTCCCACCTGAACCAATCGCAATAATATCATCATCAGGCTGGATCACTTCGCCTGTACCACTCACGACAAGCAGTTCATCTTTGTTCATAACAATCAGCATCGCTTCAAGTTGACGTAACATTTTGTCGCCACGCCATTCTTTGGCAAGCTCAACTGCTGCACGTGATAAATTACCATTATATTCATGAAGTTTTGCTTCAAACATTTCAAATAACGTAAATGCATCTGCAACACTGCCGGCAAATCCTGCCACGACTTCATCATTAAAAAGTCTTCTCACTTTTCTTGCAGTCTGTTTCATAATGACCTGTTGGCCGAGTGTCACTTGACCATCACCACTCATCGCCGCCCGACCATTATGTCTGATTGCAAAAATTGTCGTAGCATGTAATTGATTATTCATTCTTTCACTCCTTATGCTCTTGGATGTGCGTTTAAATATGAATTTCTTAAGTGCGCTTTCGTTATATGCGTATATTTGCTCGTTGTCGATAAATTGACATGGCCAAGCAATTCCTGAACAGTACGCAAATCTGCTCCATTATTCAATAAGTGTGTTGCGAATGTATGTCTTAATTTATGGGGATGGATATGTCCATCCGCACTGCTCCTCTTAATCAGCATATCAAGAATATATGTCAGTCCCCTAGCGGTGAGAGGACCACCCCGCTGATTGATCAGTAAATAGTCATGCGTTATCACCTTGCTGTTTCTAAAATCCAGATAATCCAGTAATGACTGATGTGCATAGGCACCATAAGGAATAATTCTTTCTTTACGCCCTTTCCCCATCACCTTTACTGTCATAAGTCCTAGATCGAATGCATCACTCTTCAGCTCAATAAACTCTGAAACACGCATACCTGTAGCATACAGCATCTCAAGTATGAATTTATCTCTTACTGCGAACGGTTTTGACATGTCGATACTATTAAACAATAAAGTCATCTCTTTTTCATAGAAGAATTCAGGCAGATACTTCTTTTGTTTCGGATGAACAAGTTGTACAAAGGGATTGCTTTCGTCTCCATCATATAAAAACCCATAAAAAGAGCGTAACGCAGAAATTCTTCTCGACACCGTCGTACGTTCAAGCCCTTTGTTATATTGACTCACGAGGTAATTTCTCGCATCACGATATTCAAAAGTTCTAAACTCTAACTGTTCGTGTTCTAAAAACGCAATAAACTGCAGTACATCATTTTTATAGGCGGTAACAGTATGGTCTGAAAAATTACGCTCATTCTTCAAGTAAGTTAAGAATCTTTGCAAATCATTAGTATCCATACAGTCCTCCTATTTATCTGAATTCTATCACAATTTAAAATTGACACACAACTAAAACACTATAAAGTAACTTTAAAATGCTCTAAAGAAGCTAATGCGCGTGCTGCGAGCGCTTCATATCGTTCTTTTTTATCTTTAATACGTTCATCTAAACTTGGCAAGAGTCCGAAATTGGCGTTCATCGGTTGAAAGTTCTTGCTGCTTGTATGCGTGATGTAATATGCCATTGAACCGATCACTGTATTTTCAGGGAATGTAATCACAGGCTTATTGTCAACATACTTCGCCATATTGATTCCTGCAACTAATCCACTTGCTGCACTTTCCACATAACCTTCTACACCTGTCATCTGTCCAGCCAGAAACAGACTGTCATTGCCTTTAAATTGATACGTCTGCTGTAGATTTGTCGGCGAATTGATAAACGTGTTGCGGTGCATAACACCATATCTGACAACTTCCACATTTTCAAGACCAGGAATCAGCTTTAATATTTCTTTTTGTGCGCCCCACTTCAAATGTGTCTGAAAACCTACAATATTATAAAGTGTTCCTGCTGCATCATCCTGACGTAACTGGACAACTGCATATGGACGTTCCCCAGTCTTAGGATCTTCTAGACCAACAGGCTTCATTGGTCCAAACAATAGTGTTTTACGCCCTCGCTTCGCCATCTCTTCAAACGGCATACAGCCCTCAAAGTAGATTTCTTTTTCAAATTCCTTTAATGGCACTACTTCTGCTTCAAGTAAAGCATCATAGAATGTATTGAACTCTTCTTCTGTCATCGGACAGTTCAAATATGCAGCCTCACCTTTATCATAACGCGACTTCAAATACACTTTATCCATATCGATTGAATCCTTTTCAATGATAGGTGCAGCCGCATCATAGAAGTAGAGATGATCTTGTCCTGTTAGCGCCTGAATTTGTTTTGATAAGCTTTCAGTAGTTAATGGGCCAGTCGCAATTATCGTCGGTCCATCTGGTATCTCCGTAATTTCTTCATTGATAACTTCAATATTTGCATGTTGCTTTAATGTATCTGTCACATATCCACTGAATTCATGTCTATCTACAGCTAGTGCTCCGCCGGCGGGTACGCTTGCGTTATCAGCAGCTTTGATGATTAACGAATCGAGTCTACGCATCTCTTCTTTAAGAACACCGACAGCATTCGTCAATGCATTGCCTCGTAATGAATTCGAGCAGACAAGTTCAGCAAATTTGTCTGTATGATGAGCTGGGGTCTGCTTTACCGGCCTCATTTCATATAGTTTAACTTTAATACCTCGTTTTGCTAATTGGTATGCCGCTTCACTACCCGCAAGCCCAGCGCCAATTATATTTACAGTTGTCATAGTATCTCCTCCTGAATATCCTTCATGATTGTATTACAATTTTGTAATGAAATAAACTATTATTATTAAAAACAGATTCATTTTTCACAAAAATCGAAAAAATAATAGAGAACAGATTATATTTCAAATCTGTTCTCAGATTAACATGATTATTTATGGATGTGTTATTGAGGCTTCTCATCATAATCACAATTCGTGCATACAACTTGTGTCTGCTTCCCTTTTTTGCGTTCCACAAGCTGCGTGTCACACTTCGGACAATTTCTTGCAATAGGTTTATCCCAAGAAATATAATCACATTCCGGAAAATTACTGCAGCCATAAAAAATTCTATTTTTCTTAGATTTACGTTCAACAACTTCGCCATCTTTACACTTTGGACATGGTACACCAATAGTTTTGACGATTGCTTTTGTATTTCTGCAGTCAGGGAAATTTGAACAGGCCATAAATTTACCGTAACGTCCCATTTTATATACCATCGGAGAACCGCATTTCTCACAATCTTCTCCTGCTGGCTCGTCTTTAATTTCAATCTTTTCCATTTCTGCTTCTGCACGTTCAACATGTGTTTTAAAATCACCATAAAATGTTGAAACAACTTTCTTCCATTCCATATCTCCACTTGCAATTTTATCCAATAATGTCTCCATATTCACCGTGAAATCAATATCAATAATTTCAGGAAAGTATTCTTTAACAGACTCGTTGACAATGATGCCAAGCTCCGTCGGATAAAATTTCTTCTGGTCAACTTTTACATAATTACGCTTTTGAATCGTATCTATGGTTGGTGCATAAGTTGAAGGTCTGCCAATACCTTTTTCTTCCATCGTTTTAACAAGACGTGCTTCAGTGTAGCGTGGAGGTGGTTGTGTGAAATGCTGATTTTCATCGATATTAACAGCCTTAACTGTGTTACCCACTTCCAGCACCGGCAATTTATTCTCTCCGTCTTCAGTCTCTTCATCCTGACCTTCGATGTACACGCTCATAAATCCTTTAAACTTAATTGTCTGACCATTTGCTCTAAATTTAATATTATCCTGAACAAGGTCTACACTGACCGTATCAATGACTGCTGCAGCCATTTGACTTGCCATAAAACGCTCCCAGATCAATTTGTATAGGCGTAGCTGATCTCTAGAAAGATACGCTTTCATCTCAGAAGGCGTACGCATCACTGATGTTGGGCGTACTGCTTCATGTGCATCTTGGGCACCTCCACTCTTACTTCTGCGTTTAGACAAGAATTCTTTACCGTAATGTTCTTCAATATAGCTTGCAGCCTCATTCTTTGCAGTATCTGAAATACGAGTAGAATCCGTACGCATATATGTAATCAGCCCGACTGTACCTTGTTTCTTAAGGTCGATTCCTTCATATAATTGTTGTGCAAGCATCATTGTTTTACGTGCTTTGAAGTTAAGCTTACGTGCAGCTTCTTGTTGCAGCGAACTTGTAGTAAAGGGTTGTGCAGGATTTCTGAGTTTTTCTTTTTTTGTGACATCTGTCACTTTAAATGTATCTGATTTCAGTTGTTTGACAATTGCTTTAACGTCGTCTTCCTGCTTTAATTTCTTAGGTTTATTATTCTCATGTAAGAACTTTGCCTTGAACTGTTTTTTATCATATTCAAATAATCCATCAATCGTCCAGTATTCCTCTGGTTTAAACGCATTGATTTCTTCTTCTCGATCAATAATAAGCTTAAGTGCCACAGATTGAACACGGCCAGCCGAAAGTCCTTTTTTAACTTTTTTCCATAATACCGGAGAAATATTATAACCTACGAGACGGTCAAGTATACGTCGTGCTTGCTGAGCATCAACAAGATTTTGTTCAATTTGTCTTGGATGCTTAAAACTCTCTTTGACAGCATCCTTTGTAATTTCATTAAATACAACTCTGGATTCTGCTTTTTCATCTATATTCAGTATATGTGCCAAATGCCAGGCAATCGCTTCACCTTCACGGTCCGGGTCACTCGCAAGATAAACATGTTTCGCGCGCTTTGCATGTCTTTTTAAATCTTGTACGATAGGCCCTTTTCCTCTAATCGTTATATATCTTGGTTCAAAATCATTTTCAGTATCAACGCCCATCTGGCTACGCGGTAAATCACGTACATGCCCCATAGATGCGACCACTTTAAATTTCTTCCCTAAATATTTTTCAATGGTTTTAGCTTTTGCAGGCGACTCAACAATGACGAGATTTTCTGCCAATTGTATATCCCCCTCTTACTTAATTTGTTTTCAATGATAAATAATATACGTATAAGTAAGTGATTGTCAAATAAAACTCATAAATATAGTTTTAATTTTTTGAAATATCAGGAAAAAAATAATCTTCTATAATATCCTGTGCACATTGAACAAGCTTTGCACCTTCTTTGATCCTTTTATTACATCCTGCTGAAAGTTCATGAATGATAGGTCCTGGCAGACAATAGATGTTCCTATTCTGTTCTAAACCTTGATCCAGCGTTATTAAACTCCCACTCCTCTCTTTTGCTTCAGTGATCAGGATGCCTTGAGCAAGACCGCTAATAATTCTATTACGTTCTGGAAATCTAAACTTTTGTATCGGTGTAGCCGGTGGATATTCACTTATCACGATGTGATGTTTTTCCATCAGCCTTCTTATTAAAGTAGTCTCTGCAGGATAGATGAAATCATGACCATACGCGAGGACTCCAATCGTATGACCTCCATAAAAGTTACATGCCAGATGCGCATAATTATCTGCACCTTTTGCCAAGCCACTGACGATGTATATATTATTTTTTATCAGTACCGGTACAATCTGGTCCAGGGCATCTGCTGTATAATTCGTTGCATCTCTGCTCCCTACAATCGCTAAGGCATTCGTATAGTTAAGAAGATTAATATTGCCTTTTGCGAATAAAACAAAAGGATAATCATAAATTTCAAGCAGTAGTTGTGGGTACGCTTCTGAATCAAAATAGATTGGGGCGACCTCCTTGTTTGCAAGCTCTTCTAACAGCGTTTTGATTTTGAGATTCTGAAATTTTGATAACTTATTATCCAGCGTGCGCTCATGGCAGTTAAAAATTTGTCGTAATATAGGCTTGAGCTGAAGAAAATTTAAATCAAATGAATGGTAAACATTATATATCTTGTGTAACTCCTGAGTCGTGAAACCTGCATAAATGAGTTTTAAAAGTTTATGATGTCGTTTCATATCTATCACCTCATTACTATTCTAATAGGTGTTCTTTAATTTCATTTCATTTAAGTATTAATATTTGTAAATATTAATAAAAAAATACCGGACGACCTATAACTCATATATAGGTCGTCCGGATTCTTTTTTATTTAACTGTTAAACATTTTTCGTATAAGCCTGCTTCTTCTTTAATACGTTCGATTAATGTAGAACCAATTTCAGAAGGTGTCGCTGCAGTTTTAATGCCGCAAGCATTCATTGTTTTAATCTTTTCTTCAGCCGTACCTTTACCGCCAGAAATAATCGCACCAGCATGTCCCATACGTTTACCTGGAGGTGCAGTCTGACCACCGATAAAGCCTACAACAGGTTTCGTCATGTTCGCTTTTACCCATTCAGCAGCTTCTTCTTCAGCTGTCCCACCGATTTCACCGATCATCACAACAGCTAAAGTTTCAGGGTCATTGTTAAACGCTTCTAGTGCATCGATGAAGTTCGTACCGTTTACAGGATCTCCACCGATACCTACAGCTGTTGTTTGACCAATACCTGCTTGTGTTAGCTGATGCACTGCTTCATAAGTCAATGTTCCAGAACGGCTTACAACGCCAACGTGACCTTTTTTATGAATGTATCCTGGCATAATCCCAATTTTACACTCATCAGCAGTAATAACACCAGGACAGTTCGGTCCAACTAAGCGTGTTTTCTTACCTTGCATATAACGTTTCACTTTAACCATATCTAATACTGGAATATGTTCTGTAATACAGATTGCTAAATCTAATTCAGCATCTACACATTCAACAATTGCATCTGCAGCAAATGGTGCTGGTACATATATAACAGATACGGTAGCACCTGTTGCTTTTACTGCTTCTTCAACGGTATTAAATACCGGTACGCCTTCAACTTCCATACCACCTTTACCTGGTGTAACACCGGCAACGATCTTTGTACCATATTCAATCATTTGTTTCGTATGAAATAATGCTGTTGATCCTGTAATTCCTTGTACGATTACTTTTGTATCTTTATCAATAAATACTCCCACGATTATCCCCGCTTCCTATTTAGCTTCTTTTACTAATTCAACGATTTTTTGTGCACCTTCAGCCATCGTGCTTGCTGGTGTAATTGCTAATCCTGAATTACCTAGAATTTCTTTACCTTGATCCACATTTGTACCTTCTAAACGTACCACTAATGGGATTGTTAATTCTAATTCTTTAGCCGCTGCAACAACACCTTCTGCGATTACATCACACTTCATGATACCACCGAAGATATTAACGAAAATCCCCTCAACCTTCTCATCACCTAAAATGATTTTGAATGCTTCAGTAACTTTCTCTTTCGTTGCGCCGCCCCCTACATCAAGGAAGTTCGCCGGATTTCCGCCGAAATGATTAATTGTATCCATCGTTGCCATCGCAAGACCGGCACCGTTTACCATACAACCGATATTCCCATCTAAAGCGATATATGATAAATCATATTTAGATGCTTCGATTTCCTTTGGATCCTCTTCATCTAAATCACGTAGTTCCATAACGTCTTTTTGACGGAATAATGCGTTTGCATCAAAGTTAATTTTAGCGTCAAGCGCTAAAACTTCCCCTTCACCTGTTGTTACAAGTGGGTTAATTTCAATGATTGAAGCATCTTTCTTCATAAATACATCATATAGACCCAGCATAATTTTTACTGCTTTATTTACAGATTCTTTCGGAATATTAATGTTAAATGCTAGACGACGTGCTTGATAAGGCATTAATCCAACAACTGGATCGATAACTTCTTTAAAGATTTTTTCAGGTGTCGCTTCAGCTACCTCTTCAATTTCAGTCCCACCTTCTTCAGAACCCATTAATACTACACTGTCTGTAGCACGGTCTAGTACGAAACCTAAATAATATTCCTTTTTTATATCGCATCCTTCTTCAACTAGAAGACGTTTAACTTCCTTACCTTCAGGACCAGTTTGATGCGTAACTAATACTTTTCCAAGTAATTCTTTCGCGTAGCTTTCAACTTCTTCTAAAGATTTTGCAATCTTAACACCGCCAGCTTTACCACGGCCACCAGCGTGAATTTGAGCTTTAACGACGTAGACCCCTTCTTTTAGACCTTTAGCTACTTCAACTGCTTCTTCAGGTGTATAAGCAACAGAACCGTTCGGAACTGCTACACCCATAGAGCGAAAAATCTCTTTCCCTTGATACTCATGGATATTCATTGTCCATCCTCCTATAGTGCACATTAATTTAGCTTACGTTCCAATTATAAAAAATGAAAGCGCTATTGTAAACCGCAAACGCTTAAAAAAAACAGACAATTACGATAGTTACGTAATTGTCTTTGCGTTTTCTTCTGTTTTTATCATTGATTTAATCGGCTCAAATGATTTGCGATGATGCTCTGTTATCCCATACTGCATCAAACCTTCTAAATGTCTTTTAGTGCCATATCCAGCATTTTGATTAAAAACATAGTAAGGAATATCTTTATGAATCTCTTCCATCAGGTGATCGCGATAAACTTTCGCAATAACACTTGCTGCAGCGATAGAAATACTTTTAGCGTCTCCTTTAATGATTGATTCCTCAATTAAACCTGTATTCAGTTTCATCGCATCTATCAGTAGTACTTCAGGCTTTACAGGTAACTTATCTATCGCTCTGTGCATCGCAAGTTTCGTTGCTTCGTATATATTGAATTTATCAATTTCCTCCACACTTGCTTCTCCTATCGCATATGCAACCGACTGTGTTAATGCGTCATAAAGCGATGCCCTCTTATGCTTTGATAACTGCTTCGAATCGTTTAGACCAATATAGTGATGGCCATCGTTTAAGATGACAGCACATGCGATAACTGGGCCCGCTAATGGACCACGCCCGACTTCATCAATACCACAAACGACTTTTCCGTTATAGCGACGTTCATATTCGAGCATTTGTTCATATTCATCTATTGCTTGAGTTTCCTGCGCGATTTGTTTTTCTCTCGCCTGCTTTACTTTTAACGCACCACTTCTCGACTCTTCTTCAAAAAAATCAATAAGTTCTGTTTGATTCATCTCTCTTACTTTTTCTTTAAGTAAAGCGATGGTATAGTCATTACTCTTCATCATCAACCTCTGACATTGAAATATGATCGAATGTATATTTTCCTATTTTTTCGTTACGTATATCTCTTATAATTAATTCTACAACCGATTCATAATCTATTTCATTACCCTTTAACTTTAGGCCACGGCTTCTGCCGATCGCATCAAATACTTCAATATACGGCGTATCTGCTGTGACATCAATATTATAGTGCTTGTTAAATGTGTTCAGGTCTCTTTCCTGCAAAAACGAAATCCCATATATAGCGACTTCATCTAAATGAACAATGCTATCTTTAATTGCACCTGTTAAGCTTAATTTTTTGCCCACAGTCTGATCCTCAAACTTCGGCCATAAAATCCCGGGTGTATCTAATAGTTCCAATGTCTTTCCAACCTTAATCCACTGCTGTTTCTTTGTAACCCCTGGCATATTCCCCGTCTTTGCGATTGACTTCTTTGCAAGGCGATTAATTAAAGTTGATTTACCCACATTTGGAATGCCGACAATCATTGCACGAATTGCACGTGGACGTAACCCTTTTTGCTTCATGCGGTCAAACTTTTCTTTAGTAACGATTTCTGCCGCTTTCGTTACTTGGGATAGATTTTTACCATTTTTGCTATCAATGAGCACAGGATAAAAGCCCTGTTCCTCAAAATAGGACATCCACTTTTTTGTTTCATTTAAATTTGCCATATCCATCTTGTTTAATAATACGACGCGTGGTTTATCCTTGATTACTTCATCAATCATAGGGTTTCGTGAAGAGTAAGGGATGCGTGCATCAACAAGCTCAAATACTACATCGACGAGCTTAAGCTGCTCTGTAACTTCTCTCCTTGCCTTTGCCATGTGTCCTGGGAACCATTGTATTGCCATAATTTCACTTCTTTCCAGTTATTTAATTTAATCATCATACAAAATACGATTTACTTCATTGTATGTTAAAATATCTTTATGATTTATAATTAATATTTTAACACATTACTTAAGGAGTCTTTATGCTAATTTCACTCATCGCGCCAATTTATAATGAAGAGAAGAATATTCAGCTACTTACTGAACAGATTGATGCTGTGATGCATAATAACAACTACAACTATGAACTCATACTCGTCAATGATGGCAGTAAAGACCATTCTTTATCAATCATAAAAGAGCAGGCAACCCTTTTCCCACAAATAAGGTACATTTCCTTTTCTCGTAATTTCGGTAAAGAGTCTGCCATGATCGCCGGACTCAATGCAGCTCGTGGAGACTGTGCTGTTATTTTAGATGCTGATTTCCAGCACCCTCCTGAACGCATACCGGAGATGATTCATTATTATGAAGAAGGATATGACCAAGTGGTCATGCGCAGAGACCGTTCAGGAGAGCATGTCATCAGGAAATTCCCAACTCAGTTATTTTACAAGCTTATCAACAATGCAGTTGATATTCAGCTAACAGATGGTGAAGGTGATTTTCGTCTGATCTCAAGACGTGTGATTGATAGCATCCTTTCCTTAAAAGAATATAACCGATTTTCTAAAGGGATATTTGAATGGGTAGGTTTCAGTAAAAAGACATTAAACTTTAAAAATATTGAACGTTTTGAAGGACAGTCTTCATTCTCTCCAAAAAGACTGATTGATTATGCAATTGACGGCATTATCAGCTATAACAATAAACCTTTGCGTCTTTGTTTCCATTTTGGCGCACTCACTATGACGTTATGCTTACTCTATATATTGATCACTTTCATACAAATTATGCGCCACGGCGTAGAGTCACCTGGATATTTCACAATCATTGCATCGGTATTGTTTCTCGGTTCCGTTCAACTGTTTGGCCTTGGCATTATCGGCGAATATATCGGTCGGATTTATTATGAGACAAAGGGTCGACCCCACTACATTATTAGCGAAACTAATATTAGTAAAAACGAGCTGCAGGAGAAAGTGAGAACACGCATATGATAAAACGTTACAGTCGACTGATCAAGTTTATTGTTGTAGGTTTCATTAATACATTCAATTATTACCTTGTCTATTTGCTATTATTAAAGATTTTACATTTAGGTTATTTAACGAGTCATCTAACGGGATTTCTCGTGTCATTTATTATTTCTTATTTTTTAAACTGTTATTTTGTGTATAAAGTGAAACCCACCTTTAAAAAATTTATTCAATTTCCACTGACGCAAATTGTGAATATGGGTGTACAGACGCTGCTACTCTATATATTCGTGGAATCACTGCATATCGATAAAGTTTATGCCCCTTTCCCTGCATTAGTCTTTACGATACCTATTACTTATTTCGTTACAACTTATATCTTAACAAAGGAGTAAATGATGAAAAACAACAGAAAAATATTTATTCCGGTAATTGCCTTGATACTTGCTATCTTTGGGCATAGTTATTATATTTACCGTTTTTTGCAGGATGGTACAATTTTTACAGGTCCAAATGATGGATTAGAACAAATGCTGCCAATGCAGCTTTACCTTTATAAGAAATTTATTAATGGTGAGTTCTTCTACAGTATGGATTTCGGTCTTGGTGGCGATTATTTTACGGATTTATCATATTACTATTCAACAAATATTATTTACTTTATAAACATCATATGCGTCTGGTTTCTAGATGTATTTTTCAACTTTAAAACAGACAGTATTTCTTTTTGGGCCAAAAACGCTTTTTATGTTTCTATCGTTAAATCTGCTATCGCTATTATTTTCAGTTACTTATACTTTAGAAAGATTCGTTTAGCAGGATCATCAGCAATGCTTGCTGCTTTTTTATTTGTCATGTCCGCTATATATTTCAGATTTACATTGTACTGGTCATTTTTTAGCGATGTCTTTATTTTTTTACCACTTATGTTGCTTGGAATTGAATATTTCATTCAGAATAAGAAACGCTCTATATTTATCATTGCAGCAGCACTTATATTTATTAATAATTTCTATTTCGCATATTATCACCTGCTTGCAGGACTTATCTATTTTATTGCAAGAAATATATTCAGATCAAAATATGATGTCGTGCCCCGTAAAACACAGTGGCCTCATTTTGTTATCATGTCGATCATTGGATTACTGATCAGCAGTGTGTTCTTCTTCTATGGCGTTAAGAGCTTTCTACAAAATGAACGTGCACCATATAAAGCGGGTATTTCTTTATTTGATTCTTTTGATCAAAATGCAAATATCTTCTATGACAATTACTTAGTCATTGTATTATTCTTAGCGGTTCAGGCCATCTTTACTTTTAAATTATATGACAATTATTTTTACAGATTCTTTAGTATCATGTCGATTATCTTTATGTGTTTCAGTCTTACACCCTTTATAGATGCTGTATTCAATGGATTCAGTGCTCCACAAAAACGCTGGCATTATTTAATATCCTTCTTCACAAGTGGTCTGATCGGAATGTATATTATGCACTTTAGAACAATCACGGTTAAACACTATCTCATCTCCGTTATTCCCGGGATATCGATGGTCTTTGCGAGTCATCTTGTGATTCATAAAGCGGTGAGCTGGGTATATATTGTTCCGATCATCATTATCGTCGGACTATTAGTATTAATCGTAAAGGATAAAAAACAGCAGCGTGCGCTCTATATTTCTATGATTATCTTAATTCTTATCTTCAACTGGGACGTCATTCGAGTGCATAATAAACTGGATAATTATAATCCGGGTATCAATGATCGTGCGAAGATGAGCTATATTGTATCAAGTGTTTATGATTCACCTTTGCAACAGCACATTATCGATCAGCTAAAACAAAAGACGAAAGCTGACGAACGTATCGACTGGAGGGTGCTTGAACAAGATAACACACCGATGTATCAAGGGTTTAAAGGTGTAAGTCTGTATTCAAGTATATTCGATGGTGCTTTAGTCGATTTCTATTTTAAAGACATGAAGATTAATCTGAAGGAGGAGTCAGTCAGTCGATACTCCACCTTCCAGTCAAGAAGCAACCTTGAGTCATTGTTCAACGTCAAGTATCTCGTTCGTAAAGCATATCAGACTGACGTACCCGAAAACTTTAAACTCGTTCAGAATGACGGAAAATATAAAGTTTATGAGAACACACAGACCATTCCTTTTGTCAGGATTACAAATAAATTTGTCAATACTAGGGATCTCACTGAAATTATCGATCGAGAACATGCGATGATGGAAGGTATCATTTCAGAAGACGAACCTACAAGCTATCCTTTCAAGAAAAATAAAAATTTAATCGATAAGGTACACATCAATACAAGCGGATCAAATTGGCTTACCCAAAATGAGAAGCTTAAAGTCAATCCTCCAAGTGGTGGATTAATCATCGAAATCCCTCAAAACCTACAACAACAATACAAGGATTTCTATGTCGATATGCACGTTGAAATCATTTCACCTATCACAAATCATCAGATTAATGTGAACAAATATGCCAACAACCGTCTTTTCCAGACAAGTAAGTATCGTACACATTATGATGATTTGCTGTATCGTGTAAAATCACCTGAGAACGGAAAGATTCTAATCGGTCTGACACCTGGTACTTATAAACTGAAAATCAATGGTATTTATGGTGAAGATTATAAACAGTTGAAGAGCATGAAGAAAGAAATTGACTATAATTTCAAAGATGAAGGTAATAAAATGACCATCAACCTAAAATCTTCTAAAGATGGCACGATGGTTGTTCCTATCGTTTATCGTGATGGCATGAAAGCTTACGTGGATGGAAAGAAAGCAGAGGTAAAGCGCGGCAATTATATTATGACTACAATCCCAGTAACCAAAGACACAAAGGAAGTTGTTCTAAATTACACACCTCCATACTTTTATCTCATGATACTATTGTCATTGATGGGTATCATCCTGGCTGTACTCTACATTAAATTTACGAGGTTAACTAAAGATGAGACAAAGATTTAAGCGTTATCCCAATATATCTCTATTGCTTGCTTCAATACTATGTGCATGTATCGCACATAGTGTTGTCCTTTATCGTATGTTTGACCGCGGGACATTGTTCACCGGCAAGGGTGATGGTATTGCACAGATGCTGCCATTTCAGATGTATCTGTATAATAAGTTTTCTCATCTTCATTTCTTCTATGATATGGACTTTGGCATCGGTGGAGACTTTCTTAAAAGTCTTTCTTATTATTATTCTACATCGCCGATAACATATTTAAATTTTATCTGTATCTATATTGGAGATATTTTTTTATCCTATGATGTGACTGACCCAGTATTCTGGGCAAAAAATCAAATCTTCATCTCAATCATCAAACTATCACTTATATTTTTTGTGACTTATAAATTTTTAAGATATATGAATATAAACCGCTATGCCGCATTTACCGGCAGCTTTATTTATGGCTGGTCAACAGTGTACTACTTCTTTACATTTACATGGAGCTTCTTTAGTGATGTAATGTTGTGGCTCCCAATGACAATCTTTGGTCTCGAACGACTGTTCAGAGAAAGAAAGCCGCTTCTTTTTATAATTGCAGTTGCGCTGACACTGCATGCTAACTTTTATTTTAGCTACTATGAATTTATTTTCGCATCTGTATATTTTTTATATAGATCGATCTTTAGTAAAGATGATGATCTACTGAACTTAAAGGAAAAGCTGATTACAGGTAGCATAAGCGGCATCCTTGCACTGATGATCAGCAGTGTCGGATTTTTCACTGGTGCTACAAGCTATTTAATGAATGACAGAACACTACCCCCAATTAAGCTCAATCCTATCATTGATATGGTCGGTTTCTATAATTTATTTTACGATGGCTATTATGTCGTTATTTCAGCAGTGGCTGTTATCGCTTTAGCGACGTTTGTATTGTATAAGCATTATGATTATAGACTTTATGCGATACTTTCTATTATCTTTATGATCGGTTCTTTAAGCCCATATTTTGATAGTTTCTTTAACGGATTCTCAATTGATCAGAGGAGATGGGTCTATCTACTTGTATTTACGACTTCCATTCTAGCTGCGATCTATCTTGATAAATTAAGCGAACTTAAAATGAAGTCATTTCTAATTTCTTTAATACCTGCACTATTCATCTATCCTGTTTCTGTAATTGGTCACGAGAAGTTTCTGATCTGGCTGATTTATATTCCGATAATCTGTGTTCTAATCGGATATTATATCTATAATAAAAAAAGATACCTGTATATACTCATACATGCCGTTATCTTTATCATGACCAATTTCTTTGTATATGAATATATGACCGAACAGATTGATACGTTGCATCCTGAAAAGGAGCGAAATATCGAATATATTACAAGTAAAACTTATCAATCGCCGATTCAAAACAGAATTATCGATGAAATCAAGGCGGTGCTAAAGCCTGGTGACCGTATAGACTGGCAGACATCAATCACACATAATACACCGATGTTACTGCAGTTCAATGGGATAAAATTATATTCAAGTATCTTCAAAAAAGATATCTATCAGTTTTATGATAAGGATCTAAATATTACGATGGATACGGATAGTAACTCTATTTACTATCGTCTTGGTGAACGCGCAAACTTAAATAGTTTATTTAATGTCAATCAGATTATCAGAATCAATGAATCGATGACTATCCCCTATGGGTATGAGCGTGGTAACCTCTATGCTGAGAATGACTTGTCGCAAAAGTACTATGTCTATAATAATACTCATAGACTTCCATTCGTTCGTGTGACCGATAAAGTATATAATGCAAACGAACTGAAACAGCCTATAGATAGAGAACACGCGATGCTAAATGGTGTTGTACTTGAAGGCAAGGGCGACAGCAAGATTAAACCACAGAAGAACTTAATGCAAGATGCCGAGCCGCAATTGCGTAATGCGACACTTCAGGGCAATAAACTTATTGTGAATCAGGAAAACGGCGGCATCACTTATAAACTTGATAGCAAGAAAATCAATAAGTATAAGGATCTTTATGTAACTTTGAGCATTGAATCAAAGACAGCTACAGATTATCATTATGTCTGGATCAACGAAATTTATCAGTCAAGAAAACCTTTGAATGATGATTATCGCCGATTTAATCCTGTAATCACGTTAAAAGTCAAAGCAACAGATGTTATCGATCTAAAATTAAAGACAGGTACTTATCACTATAAACTTCTTGGAATATATGGTGAGGATTACCAACAACTAAAAGAAGCATCAAAGAATACAAATACACATTTGTTTAAGAAGAATAAAGACAAGATGGAAATTACACTTGCAAAGCATAAAGCAGGCTATGTGGTTATACCCGTTCCATTTTTAGAAGGTATGAGTGCTAAAGTTGATGGTAAAAAAGCTCAGATTTCTGAAGGGAACTACTTGATGACAGCCGTTAAGGTTGATGCTGATGCAAAACATATAACGATTAAATATACACCACCATATTTCCATTTAATGCAGGTAATTTCTGTTATGGGCATGCTTCTTACCTTCTTATATATTCGTTATTTAAAAAACAGAGCTAGAGACATAAGTCTCTAGCTCTGTTTGTCTAATATTAGCGAATTTCTTTAATACGTGCAGCTTTACCACGTAAGCTACGTAAGTAGTACAATTTAGCACGACGTACTTTACCACGACGTAATACTTCAATTTTCTCGATTTTAGGTGTATGTACAGGGAATGTACGCTCAACACCAACACCGTATGAAATTTTACGAACTGTGAAAGTTTCAGAAATTCCACCACCACGACGTTTGATTACTACACCTTCGAATACCTGGATACGTTCGCGAGTTCCCTCAACGATACGTACGTGAACTTTTAAAGTGTCACCAGGACGGAATGCAGGAATGTCTGTACGTAATTGTTCTTTTGTTACTGCTTCGATTAATTTGTTATTCATTTTACCTTCTCCTTCTGCCTATGTTCTTAAGTCTTCGCTCAGCGGATCATAGTGATTTATGTGTGATTCACACTTTTAAAATAATATCATACTTCACTGTGTAAAGCAATATATATTGACACCTAATTATCACGTTTAAGGTGTTCTAAATATTCTTTATCTGACTGAGTCAGTGGGTAGTGTTCTAATAAATCTGGTCGGCGTTCAAAAGTACGCTTCAAGCGCATTTCATGGCGCCATGAGTCGATATGCTTATGGTTACCGCTAAGCAGTACATCCGGTACTTTCATTCCATTATAGTCAGCTGGTCTCGTATATTGTGGATGTTCAAGTAATCCTGTTGAGAATGAATCATCCCTATGACTCTCTTCTTTTATTGATTCAGGAATCAGTCTCACGATTGCATCTGTCATTGTAATTGCTGCAAGTTCTCCGCCGGTTAATACATAATCACCGATAGAGAGTTCATCAGTTACAAGATGCTCGCGTATACGTTCATCATATCCTTCATAATGACCACAAATAAATACAAGATGTTCTTCTTGTGCTAACGATTCAGCCACTTGCTGCGTGAAAGGTTTTCCTTGCGGACACATAAGGATAACACGTGTCTTGCTCGTTTTATCAATGGCATTCATTGCATTGAATATCGGTTCTGGCTTTAGAACCATGCCTTGCCCCCCACCATATGGATAATCATCCACTTGGTTATGTTTATTACCTGAATAATCTCTGAAATTAACCGTGTTCAGCTCCACAATTCCTTTTTCCTGAGCACGTTTCATAATAGAGTGATTCAGCACGTCAAACATTTCAGGAAATAATGTTAAATAATCAATCTTCATTATAATAACCCTTCAATCGCTTCAATGATGATTGTTTTATTATCAATATCGATTGACTTAACAACATCTTCAATGTATGGAATTAAATATTCTTTATCGCCTTGAACAACCCATACGTCGTTTGCTCCTGTTTCAAAGATATCATTCACAATACCGATTTCGCGTTCGCCATCAAACACAGTGCACCCAATAATATCTGAATAGAAGTATTCATTTTCGTCCAATATAATATCTTCATTCTCAATATCCTGATAGACATCCAGACCCTTATACTTCTCTACATCATTTATATTGTTTAAACCTTCAAATGCTACCATATGGAAGTTTTTATGGGTGCGATACGATTTGATTGTGAGCGTAACTCGCTCATCTTTAAATGGAATCATTAGCACTTTACCCGGCTTAAAACGTTCTGATGCAAAATCAGATGCCGTTAAAATCTTTACTTCGCCTTTCACACCGTGTGTATTGACGATTTTCCCTACATTCATTTCCATTTCACAAAACCTCCATTTCATAAAAAAAGAGTACCAAAAAAGGTACCCTTAATCAATCTCTACAAACACTTTCTTAACAGACGCAAGCGCTGCACCACTCGTAACTGTTCGCATTGCTTTAGCAATACGACCTTGTTTACCGATTACTTTACCTTTATCGTCCTGATTGACTGATAGATGATACGTAATGCTGGATGCATGTTCTTCCTTCGTGATCTTAATATCTTTAGGATGACTCACAAGCGGTGTAACAATGGTTTGTATTAATTTTTCCATAGCGATTACTTCGCGATTTTTTGGTTATGGAATTTCTCCATAATACCTTGCGTTGATAAGATATTACGAACTGTATCAGTTGGTTTTGCGCCATCAGCTAACCATTTTAAAGCTAAAGCTTCATCAACTTTGATTTCTGCTTCAGGTTTAGCAACTGGATTATAAGTTCCAATTGCTTCGATGATACGACCATCACGTGGTGCGCGTGCATCTGCTACTACAATACGGTAGAATGGGTTTCTTTTAGAACCCATACGAGTTAAACGAATTTTTACTGCCATTATAAATCTCTCCATTTCTAATCTTTTCTCAAGTACTAATATTAACAGGAAACTTACTTCCTGTAAAGTGTTTTTTCTTTACAAAAATAAATTTAATATAAAAGACAGAAAAAATCAAGTTTTTTCTGTCTTTTAGTAAATATTAAAACGGTAAATTCATGCCCTGGAATGGATTACGCCCTTTTTTACCTTTTTTCATTCCTGTAAACTGCTTCATCATCTTCTTCATCTCGTCAAACTGCTTAATCAGTTTATTCACTTCAGATAAACTTCTGCCTGACCCTTTTGCGATTCTCTTCTTACGTGATACATTGATAATCGCCGGATTGTTACGTTCTTCTTTCGTCATTGAACGTATAATTGCCTGCACATGATCGATTTGCTTAGCGTTCATATTAACATTATTCAGACCTTTCATCTTGTTCGCACCAGGAATCATCTTAAGCAGTTCATCAAGAGGCCCTAGAGCTTTAACCTGTTCGAGCTGCTCCAGAAAATCATCAAAAGTGAATGATGAGGTCTTCATCTTCTGTTCAAGTTCTTTCGCTTTAGATTCATCTACTTGAGACTGTGCTTTTTCGATTAAACTTAACACATCACCCATACCTAGAATACGAGATGCCATGCGTTCTGGATGAAAAGGTTCTAGTCCATCAAGTTTCTCACTCATACCGACAAACTTAATTGGTTTTTGTGTGACACTTCGAATCGAGAGCGCTGCCCCACCACGAGTATCTCCATCAAGTTTCGTTAAAGTAACACCCGTAACATCCAGCTGATTATCGAAACTCTCAGCGACATTCACTGCATCTTGACCTGTCATAGAATCTACGACAAGCATAATTTCGTCAGGTTGACTGATTTCTTTAACTTCAACAAGCTCATTCATCAATGCTTCATCAATATGCAGGCGTCCTGCTGTATCGATAATCACAAAGTCCAGATGTTCTTCTTTTGCGTGTTGCAGTGCACGTTCTGTAATTTCTTTAGGGGATACTTGATCCCCTAAAGTAAATACCGGTACATCAATCTGCTTCCCTACTGTCTGTAGCTGCTGTATTGCAGCAGGTCTATAGATATCACATGCAACGAGCAATGGTTTCTTGTTATATTTCTTGCGCATTAAAAGTGCCAGCTTACCTGCAGTCGTCGTTTTACCTGCCCCTTGTAAGCCTACCATCATCACAACAGTCGGTGGTTTCTTGCTCATATTAATCTGAGTATTCTCAGAACCCATTAAAGTCGTTAGTTCTTCCTGTACAATTTTAATAATCTGCTGTCCAGGCGTTAATGACTGCATCACTTCTGAACCAATCGCACGATCGGATACTGTCTTAACAAATTCTTTTACCACTTTAAAGTTAACATCGGCTTCAAGTAATGCTAAGCGTACTTCGCGCATCATCACTTTTATATCCGCTTCTGTAACTTTACCCTTACCTTTAATCTTCTGCATTGTAGCCTGGAGTCGATCTGATAATCCTTCAAAAGCCATACAATGACCCCCTATTCTATTCTTTGTAATTGTTCTATATATGCTTCTAACTGCTGATTACGTTGTGCATTATTCTGTAATTTAGTTAATTGAAGCATCTCTTCGTATATGGCCTGACGCTGTTCAAATTTATGATATAGACCAAGCTTACTTTCATATTCTTCTAATAAATCACCAGTCCGTCTAATATTATCATAAACTGCTTGTCTTGATACATCAAACGTTTCAGCAATCTCAGACAGTGATTCATCATCCATATAATACTTTTCGAGATAGTTTCTCTGTTTATCTGTTAATAATGACTGATAAAAGTCAAACAGATAGTTCATGCGCATCGTCTTTAGCAGATCATTCATCGTCTGAATTATCCTTCATTACTTCTGCCGCCTTATTCTCTTCTTCAGTAGAAGCTTCAATCATATCAGCAAATAATCCGTATACATAACTTTCTGCATCGAACGGCTGTAAGTCATCTAACTTTTCACCGAGTCCGACAAATTTAACAGGGATGTGCAGTTCGTTTCGAATTGCAAGTACGATACCACCTTTTGCGGTACCATCTAGCTTCGTCAGAACAATTCCCGATACATCTGTCACTTCTTTAAATGCTTTTGCCTGTACGAGCGCATTTTGTCCTGTTGTCGCATCCAATGCAAGCAGCACTTCATGCGGAGCACCTGGTACAGCACGAGATAATACTTTTTTAACTTTCTCTAATTCTGTCATTAAATTTGCTTTATTTTGAAGACGCCCTGCTGTGTCACAGATTAAAATATCCGCGCCACGATTTTTCGCAGCCCCGATTGCATCGTACATAACAGCTGCAGGGTCTGAGCCCTCACTTTGCTTAATTACTTCAACACCGACACGGTCACCCCATACTTGAAGCTGTTCTATGGCGCCAGCACGGAAGGTATCTCCTGCAGCAAGCATCACTTTTTTTCCTTGTCCTTTGTAGCGATGCGCAAGTTTACCTATTGTCGTTGTTTTTCCGACGCCGTTAACACCAACCATAAGTATTACAGTCAGTCCATCTTCCTGGATGTTCATTTCCTGTAGTTTATCGTCTTCTTGTTCATAGATCTCTACAATCTTCTCTACGATAACTTCTCTTAAGTCAGCGGTCTCTGTAATATTGCGGCGTTTCGCCTCCATACGAAGAGATTCCACTAAATCCATGACCGTATTAAATCCAACATCTGCCTGTATCAGCATTTCTTCTAAAGCTTCGAAGAAATCTTCATCAACAGTACGGTACATCGCAAGTAAATCGTTAAGTTTATTCTGGAAGTTTTCACGAGATTTCTCTAGACCTTCACGGAATTTCGCACCAATCTGCTGTGCTTCAAGCTCCTCAAACTCTTCGATGGAAATTAAATCATCATCATCAAAGTCGAAGTCCCAGTCAGATTTCTTTTCCGTTTTCTTGGGCTGTTCAATAACTTCAGCGCGACTTACACTTTCGCTTGTCTGCACATCATGAGTTGGATCCTCCTGCTGCGGATCTAGTGTATCGTCTGGTGCTAATGTTTTCAATGGATCCGTTGTTTCTTCATTATTTCCGACAAATTTATTTTTTAATTTTTTAAAGAAACTCATTTCGTCAACTCCTTAAATTTTTTATCGTCAATTTCTTTAAGATTAACACTTACTAGTTTGGATATCCCTGAGTTCTGCATCGTAACACCATAAAGTCTATCACTTTCTTCCATCGTCCCTTTACGATGAGTAATCACAATAAACTGGGTATCTTCCTTTAAAGTTGTTAAATAGTGCGCAAATCGACTGACATTTGCTTCATCAAGCGCTGCTTCCACTTCATCCAGGATCACAAATGGTGCTTTCTTTCTATTTAAAATTGCAAAGAGCAGAACTATCGCAGTCATCGCACGTTCACCGCCCGATAACAATGACAAGTGCTGTCTTTTCTTTCCTGGTGGCTGAACATAGATATCTATTCCGCTTGTTAAATAATCTTCTTCAGTCAGAATCAATCGTCCTTCTCCACCACCGAACAATTGTTTGAAGATGTGCTCAAAAGCATTTGATATCACTTCAAATGTAGTCTTAAAGCGCTCAGCAACTGTATGATCCATATCTCTTATGATCATTTCTAGATTATCTTTGGCTTCAAGTAGATCTGCTTCTTGTGATATTAAGAATTCATAACGCTCACTCACTGCTGCATATTGTTCAATCGCATTCATATTCACAGGTCCTAGTTCATCGACGGCAATCTTTGTCAGTTTGACACGACTTCTTAGTTCGTTTAACTGCTTTGCATCATCGACCGTCAAGCGATGTTCAAATATATAGTCCTCTGCAGCCTCATAGGTCATTTCATAAGTAAAGTTTAGATGTTCGAGATAGTTTTCAAGCTTTACATCTAATCTCGAATGCTGTACTTTGAGTTCACCGATGCCATTTTCAATGCCACTTATTTGACGCACAAGTTCTTTGTTCTGCATTTCAAGTTCGGCTTCTTGTTCGATATATTCACCGAGAGTCTGCTGTATATTTTCAATTTGTCGATGCAGGAAACTTTTCTTTTCTTTGTCTTCACCAATATATTTTTCAAGTTGAATGATTTCTTTTTGAAGCTTTTCTCGGTCAATCGCATGCTCAAGTTGACTTAAATGTTTAAGTTCGCCTTCTGTTGTCTCTATTTTGTCTAACAGATCTCTTTTTACCTTTTGATGATAATGAATATCTGCTTCTAGCTTATTTATCGATTTATTAATACTGTGCATTTCATGCTGCATATTTTCAAGTAAAGATTTTTTATTCTGTGCATTATTCTGATATAACTTTATTTTGTCTGTTAGTTCCGATAGTCGTGATTCGATTGTCTGAATGTTGTCATAGATAAGCGCTTTATCTTTCTCCAGCTGATTGATTTCTTGTCGCTCTTTATCATATTGTGTTCTAGTCTCAAGCTTTGACTGCAGACGCTCTAGCTTTATATGAATTTCTTCACGCGTTAACTTTAGCTGATGTAATTCATCACGCAGCTGAATTCCACTCTGTTTATCCTGTTCAAGCTGGAATTCAGCCTCTGAAATTGATTCATTCAACTGACTTACCTTTTCTCTTAGCTGTAAAGTTTGTGATTCATAGTCGTTTAATTGCTTAGACAATTGCTGTAATTCATTTCGAGATGACAAGGCTTGCGTCGGTTTTTGTTTACTTCCACCTGTCATTGAACCTCCTGGATTAACGACTTGTCCATCCAGTGTTACAACTTTATGTCTGTATGATACAAACTTTGCAATCTTGTTGGCTTCAGCAAGTGTCGTTGCGATGATAATATGTCCTGCAATATTATCTATAATATTTTTGTATTTATGATCTGCTGTAATAAGCGTATTTAAAGTGCCGATATACCCTTCGAATTGGGTCAATCCAGTTAAGATATCACTCGTGATGTTTCTAGGTTTGATGACATTTAACGGTAAAAATGTAGCACGTCCTGCTTGCTTTGACTTCAAGAATTCTATCGCTTTACGTGCAGCTTGTGCATCTTCTACGATAATATGCTGTAAGACCCCACCTAAAGCACTATCCAGCGCATCATTATAGCGAGGTTCTACTGCTATGGTATCAAGTACCGTATGATGAATACCATGGAGCTTCTCTTTATTTTTTAGCAGTAACCTGACACCTTGATAATACCCTTGATATTCTTCCTGCATTATTTTTAATCGGTTCACTTTAGATTCTAGTGTGGAGATAAAACGGTCAGCTTGTTTTAAGTTTTCACTTTCCCTAAAGTAAAGCTGTTTTTGCTTAGTGATATGTTGCTGACGCTCTGTATAGGATAGTCGTTTGTTATCAACCATCTGTTCCATACTATTAATCTGTTCGTTCAACGACTGCTGCTCTGAGAGCAAATCTTCATACTGTGTCATTGTCGATTCATCAACTTGCGCTTCTTCCTTACGATTAAACTGTTCGATCCTTGAATTCATATGCTGTATATCATTTTCAAGTTTCGTCTTCATCGTAAACTGTTCATAGTATTCACTTCTTGTCTCTTCAATCAACGCTTCGATATCATCGACTAATGCAGATTGGTCGTGCTCTGTCTGGGATAGTTTTTGTTTTTTTGATAATTTTTCCTGTTTTAAAGTTTGTATTTTCGCTTCTGTTGCTGATAACTCTTTTTTTGTATGTTCCAGCGTCTGGGCAAATGTTTTTTGCAGCTGATGTTTCTCCTCAAAGTTCGCATCCTGGTGAATGAGACGCTCTTTATTCACATTCAGCAGACCGATATTACGTTCAATACGCTCAGTAATGTGTAACAAATCAGACTTATACGTTTCAAGAAGCTTCTGCTGTTCATTTCTTTCCGATTTATGTGCATCCAGCTTATTAGAAATACGTGCACTCTTATCCTTCCTATATTTAAGCTGTTCGTCAAAACTTTGAATCTCCTGCTGCAGACGTTCATATTCTGCACTACTCTCCTTGATATCATGTACCGTCACTTGAATATCTGCATCCTTCATTTCTTCAGATAATGCGATATATTCTTCAGCAATACTCGCTTCAATTTTAAGGGGCTCTACGCGATCCTTTAGATCAAAAATAATATCATGCACACGGCTGAGGTTATTCATCGTGTCTTCAAGCTTCTGTTCAGTTTCCACTTTACGTTTCTTATACTTCAATACACCGGCCGCTTCTTCAATCAATTGTCGACGTTCGCTCGGCTTAGCATTCAGTACCTGATCGACCTTTCCCTGAGAAATAATACTGAAAGCATCACGACCAAGACCACTATCTAGAAATAACTCCGTGATATCTTTAAGTCTTACTTTCTGATGATTCAAGAAATATTCACTTTCACCAGAGCGAAAGAGTTTACGAGTAATCAGTACTTTATCAGAATCAACAGCAAGGCTGCGCTCAATATTATTGATCGTAAGTGTTACTTGTGCAAAGTTAGTTGCATTCCTATCCTGTGCACCTGAGAAGATGATATCTTCCATCTTTGCACCGCGAAGGGATTTTGCTGATTGTTCGCCAAGCACCCACTTGATAGCATCTGTAATATTACTTTTCCCCGAACCGTTTGGTCCAACAATCGCTGTAACACCTTCATCAAACAGCACGGTTGTCTTATCTGCAAACGACTTGAAACCAGTTGCTTCTACCGACTGTAAATAAATCATTATGACTCTCCTGCTGTCAGAAGCATTAGAGCAGTTTGGGCTGCCTGTTGCTCTGATTCTTTCTTCGTTCTTCCTGTGCCTGTACCAATCACTTTATCTTCAACATAAACTTCAGACGTAAACGCTTTGAAATGTGCCGGTCCTTCCTCTTTAACGAGGCGATAGGTAACTTGTAAGTTTTTAGTTTTATGAATATATTCCTGTAAATAAGTCTTATAGTCAATAAGGCCATGCAGCAGATCTTCAGTTATAGCAGGAAAAATATAGCTGTTAAAGAATCTTTTTGTTACATCATGTCCTTGGTCAAGATATAACGCCCCGACGAAGGCCTCAAATACATCTGCAATTAAAGAAGGACGTGTTCTGCCACCTGTCTTTTCCTCGCCTTTGCCCAGCAAAATCAACTGATCAAACTTCAACATCTTCGCAAATGTCACAAGTGAAGGTTCACATACAATTGCAGCGCGCAACTTTGTCAGCCTACCTTCTGGCAGATCACTATGTTGCTGGTATAAATATTGTGAAACCATCAATTCTAACACCGCATCTCCTAGAAATTCCAGGCGTTCATTGTCCTTATTTTTATCAAGCTTGAAATCATTAATGAAACTCGAGTGTGAGAATGCCTGTACATACAGTTCAACATCATTTGGTATAATATCCAGGTGTGTGAGCACCTTGTTTAACTTTACTTTAAATTTATCGATTATTAGCTGTCTTTTATTCATTTCGTCCTCCTTATCTATGTTTTTATTTTACGTTATATACGCTGTAAAAAAAAGTGATTGCTTAATAAACTTTAAAATAATCATCATTAATAACTTAAATCCGAACACAGCTGCAAATGGTGTGTTCGGATTATGTATTTATAGCCTTATATTATTTTTCTAATGATTCGATATATTTCACTGCATCACCAACCGTGTTGATTTTTTCAGCATCTTCATCAGGAATCTCAGTTCCAAACTGATCTTCTAATTCCATAACTAATTCAGCGATATCTAAAGAATCGGCACCTAAATCGTCTTTGAATGAAGCTTCTGCAGTTACTTTATCTGCATCTACACCAAGACGATCTACGATAATATCTTTTACTTTGTCGAAGTTTTCCATAATTTCACCTCCTTAAAATAATTATAGTGATTACTGCATATACATACCACCGTTAACATGAAATGTCTGTCCTGTAATATACTGTGCTTTATCACTCGCTAGAAATGCTACCATATACGCAACATCTTCAGGTCGGCCCATCTCACCTAACGGTATCTGACTTTTCATCGTTTGAACAAGCGTCTCATCCAGCACGTCGGTCATATCACTTTCAATAAATCCAGGGGCTACTGCGTTAACACGGATACCACGGCTGGCAAATTCTCGAGCAAAGGTTTTCGTCATTCCTTCAACGCCTGCTTTAGCTGCAACATAATTGACTTGTCCTGCATTTCCGATACTTGCAACGATACTGCTGACATTGATGACAGTTCCTGCACGTTGGCGTAGTAATTGTCTTGAGGCAGCCTGGATGACATTGAATACGCCAGTTAAATTCGTATCGATGACATCTGCAAATTCTTCTCTCTTCATACGCATCGCTAAATTATCTCTAGTGATCCCTGCATTGTTGACGATACAATCTAACGATCCAAAAGTAGCAACGGACTGATCTATCATCGATTTAACTTCTTCATGATTACTGACATCTGCTTTAATTGCAACAGCTTTTTGACCTTTATCAATAATTGCTTGTACAACCTGCTTTGCTTTTTGTTCATTTCCTGAATAATTGACGATAATATTAAATCCTTCGTCTGCCAGAGCTAAAGCAATACTTCTGCCGATACCTCTGGAACTTCCCGTAACTAAAGCCGCTTTCATATTAAACCTCACTTATTTCATTTGTAGTAGTAATATTTCTAACAGTAATATTACGTTCTATCTTTTTTACGAGTGCAGTGAGCACCTTTTTAGGTCCGATTTCAACAAACTCAGTGACTCCTTGATCAATCAGATAACGAATAGAATCTGTAAATTCCACTGGAGAATATAATTGTTTTACTAAATTCTCCTTGATGCGTTTCGCATCAATTTCTGATGATGCACTTACATTTTGCACAACAGGAATTTGTGCTTCTTGAAAATCAAACTGCTCAAGATACGCCCTGAATTCTTCTTCGATTACTTTCATAAGCTCTGAATGAAATGGACCACTCACATTGAGCGGAATAATTTTCTTTAAGCCGAGTTCATGTTTTCTGTCAATGAGTGCTTCTATACATTGCGTATGACCAGACACAACAATTTGTCCTGGACCATTAATATTTGCAACGTTTAATAGATGACCATCATTGCTAACAGCTTCACAAGCCTCTTCTATAACCCATCGATCTGTTCCAATAACTGCCGCCATCTTTCCCACACCTTGAGGATATGCTTCGCTCATTAACTGACCTCGTTTGTAGACGATTTGAACAGCGTCCTCTTTAGTTAATACACCAGATGCGACTAATGCACTGTATTCTCCTAGACTATGGCCTAGACAATAGTCAAACGGCTGTTGAATTTGCTCTAACAATACAACGCTGTGCATTACAATTGCCGGTTGTGTATACTTCGTGTCATTAACCGCTTCATCATGGCGCATAATATTGACGAGGTCGACATCAAACAGACGATTCAATTGTTTAAGCGTCTCTTGCCCCCGCTCGTTAAAATCGTCGGTCATACCAATAAACTGTGACCCTTGTCCCGGAAACAGTAGCGCCCGCTTACTCATGTGTCACCTCTTGCTTTAACAATGATATAACATCTTCTGTTGCTGATTGTCGTGCTTGTTTAAGCGCATTGAAGAATGCTTTCTTATCACTCGAACCATGCGCTTTAATAACAATTCCATCAACTCCAAATAATACGGCACCTCCATACTCTGAGTAATCCATCTTATTTTTAAGTTGCATCAAATCTTTTTTTATGAGCCCTGCTGCAATTTTTGTTTTTGTTGAAGCTAACAAAGTTTCTTTCAGCATCTTAAAGATATTGTTCGCTGTACCTTCTAAGGTCTTTAGAATCATATTTCCTGTAAATCCATCAGTAACAACGATATCTGCTGCATAGTTTAGCAGTGCTTTAGATTCAACATTACCGATAAAGTTGATTGATGTCTCTTCTTTTAGCAGGTTAAACGTATCACGTGCGAGTTGATTCCCTTTTTTATCTTCTGTGCCAATATTTGCGAGTCCTACAGACGGGTTACTGATACCACGATTTTTCTGCGTATAAATCGATGCCATTTTAGCATATTGGACGAGGTGTTCTGGCTTGGCATCAGCATTTGCACCCATATCCAGTAACATAAATCCTTCATCATTAATTGTTGGTAATGTCAGCGCAAGTGCAGGACGTTCGATTCCCTTTATTCTTCCGATGACAAATAATCCCACAGCCATCAATGCACCCGTATTACCAGCAGAAACAACAGCATCAGTTTCCTTTAGTTTCACGCTCTCTGCTGCACGCACCATGGAAGCATCCTTCTTTCGTCGAATCGCACGCACAGGTTCATCTTCCATCGTGATGACTTGCGTTGTATGATGCATCTTTAGTCGCGGATGATTAAGTCGATTGTCTTTTTCATCACCGTACAGATGGATCTCTACATCATTAAATTCCTTAAGGAACATTTCAATTCCATCTAGAACAATGTCCGGTGCATTGTCTCCCCCATGCATATCTACTGCTATCTTAATCATATTTAAGCTCCTTTATTATTGTAATACATCTCAAACTCGCCATAGAACACTTGACTTTGATTGACTGTGCTGAAGACTTCGATCTTTGCTCTTTGGTCCTTCTTCTCAATAAGCACTGCCTTTGTTATAACTCGGTCACCAAGCATTACAGGCTTCTGGAAATGTATATTGCTTGAAACAGTCAGTGCAAATTCATCATTGATTAGAGCAACACACAGTGAATTTGCCTGTGCAAATAAATAATGTCCTCTCGCAATGTTATTTCGACTGAACACATGCTCTTTCTTAATATCCAGAATAGATAATGCCATATGATCAAGTTCAATATCGATAACTTCTCCAATAATATCATCCATAGATAACGTTCTAATTTCGTCGTGTGATTTAACCGCTACATTCTTAATACGCTCTCTTAATTCGGGTATATTAAGTTCCAGACGGTCAAGTCGAATGGTCTGTATGCTTACATTAAATTCATGACTTAATGTTTCATCCGTTATGAATGGGTCGTTTTCCAATAATTGCTGTAACTGTTCCTGTCTTAAGTGCTTTGACAACTTTTTCATGTATTCATTTCCCTTATTAGTAGTTGGTCTTAATACTAGTAAATATAACAAAAATATAAACACACTGCAACAAAAAAAGGAAAAGACATTTGTATGCCTTATTCCTTTGACCTTCACAAAACGATTCATTTTTATAAGCGTATCTATTTTACCTTTTGACCTGCTACTTTTGACCATTTCTTTCAATTATCTGCGCTTTGACAATCATTCGCTTCTCAAACATTAAAGTATCTGGGTTATAATCGTTACACGTAATCAAGGTAAGTTCCTGTGGATTTCCAGGCTTTTCATCTAGTACACCGACTTCAGTCGGTTGCACATCATAGATCTTTGTAATCTTATAAATATTCTTGCCGCTTCTCGATAATAATTCAACGGTATCGCCAACTTTTGCACGGTCCAGATAGTTGAAACGAATCCCTGCACCTTCTACACGATGACCCGCAATCGCAACATTCTGTTCTGTTATCTTTTCACCTTTATCTACAAGTACGACACCATTTTTCATTGCTTCTTGGGTTGCCGGTCCTTTATATAATGGCTCGTTTATATCCGCAGCCGGCACTTTTAAGTAGCCGATCATATTGTCTTTAAGCTTTAATTTTTCAGGTTCCGTTTTAGTGATCCATTTTTCAAAACCATTAACATTTACTTTATCATCATTCTTCTCATATGACTGTATAATCTTTTCGTTGACTGAATGCGTGAAATACGCACGAATATCCTGCCAGAAAAACATCGTAATCGCTGCTACGATACATAGAACTCCAATCAATCTTACGATAACTCTCATTTCAATCTCCTCTTAGTCAAGTTGATGTTCAGCAAGGTCTGCATCTAGACGCATCTTTAATGCGTGTAATTCAGGTTGCGCGATTGCACCACTTAGTATTAACTCGCTTGCTTCGTCACGCGCAACTTCCAGCATGCGATAATCCTCAACAATATTTGCTACCTTAAAGTCCGGTAGACCACTTTGCTTAATGCCGAAGAAGTCACCTGGTCCTCTCATTTCCAGATCCTTTTCACTGAGTACAAAGCCATCTGTTGTCTGCGTCATAATCTGCAACCTTTCTATGCCTGTTTCGCTTTCTGGGTTGCCGACCAATATGCAATAGCTTTGATAAGAACTTCGACCGACGCGACCTCTTAACTGATGCAAAGTAGATAAACCAAAGCGTTCTGCATCATAGATGACAATCAACGTAGCGTTCGGAACATTCACACCGACTTCAACGACTGTTGTAGATACTATAACATCAAATTCATGGTTTTGGAATTTATTCATCACTTCATCTTTTTCTTCTGTCTTCATCTTACCATGGAGTAGTCCTACTTTATCAGTGCCAAATAGCCTTTGATAAGCTTCATAGATTTCAATTGCGTTTTTTACATCTAAATGTTCTGAAGCTTCAATCAGCGGACATATCACATAGACTTGTCGGCCTGCTCGTATTTCACGTGCAGTCTTATCATGGACAATTTCAATTTCCTCATGTTTCGCCCATTCTGTAATAATGGGTTTACGTCCTTTTGGCATCTGTTTAATCGTTGAAACGTCAAGTTCACCAAATACAGAGATTGCTAATGTACGTGGTATCGGTGTAGCCGTCATAAAGAGTACATTTGCATCATTGCCTTTTTCACGTAATAATTTACGTTGATTTACTCCAAACCTATGCTGCTCATCGGTGATAACTAAACCGAGATCATGAAATTGCACGGGTTCACTGATAAGCGCATGTGTACCTACAATGATATCGATATCGCCACGTTCTAACGCTTCTAAAATTAATCTCCGCTTTTTACCTTTGACTGAACTTGTAAGAAGCGCAATGTTTAGTGATTCACCATAGATTTCAGATAAACTTTCTGCATGCTGTTCAGCCAGTATTTCTGTCGGCACCATCAATGCACTTTGTCTACCTGCAGTCATTAATGCATACATGCAAATTGCAGCAACGATAGTCTTCCCTGATCCTACGTCACCTTGGAGTAGCCTATTCATGCGAAATTCATGCTTCATATCCCGAAATATTTCATTGACAACTTGTTTTTGTGCATCTGTCAGTTCGAAGGGCAGCGTATCAATAAACGCCTTAACCTTCGTAATATCATAATCGACCTTGCTATGTGGCGCCCCACTTTGTTCAAGCTGATTAAGCATACGCATCTTAAGCTGAAAGAGTAATAATTCGCAAAAAGCAAAACTTCTACGTGCCTGCTGCAAATGTTTATGGTTTGAAGGAATATGTAACTCATATAGCGATTGATCCAGATCCCAGAGTTTATATTTCACTTTTAAGTGATCCGGCAAAAAGGGATGAATTTTCACGGTCTGAAACGCGCTGTCAATCATTTTTCTAAACTGTGCTCGCTTAATCAAACCTTTCAGACTATATTGCGGGACAAGCTGCACACCTGAATGTTCATCTTCTGATATTTTACTGCCTTGAATCACTTGCTTTGATCTGTTCCATTTGCCGGTGACTTTGACCGTCTTGCCTATCTCTGCAATCCGCTTCACATACATCTGATTAAAGAATTCTATTTTCACCGCGACATTGTCAACCATCATATGGAATGATACTTTAGATTTTCCGCGCCCAAAATGAGCCAAAACAGGCGCAGAGTAAATTTCACCCTGCACCGTTATTTTTGCACCCTCTTCGGCTTCATGTAAATTAATGACGGTTTCATCTTCATATTTATAAGGCAGATATAATATGAGGTCTTCAATAGAATGTATATTGAGTGAATTGAGACTCTCTAAAGATTTCGGGCCGACACCTCTTAACTCCTTCAATGTACTATCTGTTATTAGAAGATGCTGATTTTCCAAAGATTCTTTCCTTCATTTCCTGGCCAGTCTTAGTGCCTGCAAGACCTCCACGACCTGTCTCACGCAGTGCACTTGGCATTGTTAAACCTATCTTATACATCGCTTCAATTACTTCATCTGTCGGAATTCTGCTCTCCACACCTGCAAGCGCCATATCTGCTGATACAATAGCGTTGGATGCACCAGCTGCATTTCTTTTTACACACGGTACTTCTACAAGTCCAGCTACAGGATCACATACAAGACCCAGCATATTTTTAAGACAAATACTGAATGCATGTGCACTCATCTGTGGCGAGCCACCAGCCATCTCTACGATCGCTGCTGCTGCCATAGCTGCTGCGCTGCCTACTTCTGCCTGACACCCCCCTGCAGCACCGGAGATAGAGGCATTATTAGCCACAACAAATCCAAATGCTCCAGTCGTAAACAAGAATTTAATCATCTGTTCACGCGATGGATTCAGTCTTGCTTTCATAGCAAATAATGTTCCTGGTACTACTCCAGCACTACCAGCAGTCGGTGTTGCACAAATTAATCCCATGGCAGCGTTCACTTCATTTGTCGCAACCGCTTTTGAAACTGCATCCAGCAAGGTCGCGCCACTCAACGTATTGCCCTTTGCAATATAATTTCGTAACTTCACCGCATCCATTCCAGTTAAACCTGTAGGACTTGTAACACCATCCAGACCACGCGCTACAGCTTGTTCCATTACGATTAAATTTCTTTCCATATTCGACATTACTGTTTCGTAATCAAGCTTACTTACAGCCATCTCTTGTGCAATCATAACGTCTGCTATGCTTTTATTTTCTGTCTCACAAATATTTATCAGTTCTTCTACGCTTTTAAACATAACTTCTCCCCTCTATGATTCTGTCATCAACGTTACAGTCTGAATACCCTCACAACGCCTAATCTGCCCTAGTACATCATCTGTTATCTCATCATCTAGTTCACATGTCATTAAAGCAAGGTCGCCTTTTTCCTTACGTGAGACCTGCATCTGACCGACATTAATTTTGTGGTCGCTAAGAATACTTGTAACTTTCGCAATCGTGCCGAACGTATCTTTATGAAATACGAGTAACGCAGGATAATTCCCCGAAATTGCGATCGGAAAACCATTTAATGCAACTATTTCAATCTTACCCCCTCCAATTGAAATGCCTTCGATAGAGAGCTGCTGATCATGACTTCTCATGTTGAGAACGGCAGTATTAGGGTGACTTCTTTCTTCTGTCATCTCAATAAAATTTATCTGTAATCCTGCTTCTTCCGCAAGTTCAACGCTTTTTGGAATACGACTGTTATCCGTATCAAAACCTAACAGACCTGCAACTAATGCCACATCTGTTCCATGTCCTTTATATGTTTCCATAAATGAACCATATAAATAGATATCAACAGCATCCGGCATCCTTCCAAATAAATCTCTGGCAACTAAACCGATTCTGACTGCACCTGCTGTATGTGAAGATGATGGACCCACCATCACCGGGCCGATAATATCAAATACACTTCTATATTTCATAAAGCTCCCCCTTATCCATTAAAAAGAACTACACTTTAAAGTGTAGTTCTAATACATATAGATTAACTTATTCTACAGAAAACATAAAGCTATATATAGGCTGTTTTCCATCTTGTATTTCAATTTCAATATCTTCATAATTTTCACTTAAGAAATTTTCAATGGCAGCAACATTTTCATCTGCAGCATCGATTCCTTTAATGATCGTAACAATTTCTGCATCTTCATCAATCATTGATTTCAATAATTCAATACATACTTTGTTCTGATCTTTATCCGATACCGTAATCTTACTCTCATTAATACCCATAAATGCATCTTTCTCAATATTAACACCATCAATAGTCGTATCTCTGACAGCATATGTAACGGAACCTGACTTCACATGCTGCATCGCTTCTGTCATTGATGCCTTATTGTCATCACTAGATGCTTCCGGATTGTATGCAAGCATCGCACCTAACCCTTGTGGTATTGTCTTAGACGGCACTACTGCTACAGGAATATCCACAACTTGAGCTGCTTGTTCTGCAGCCATAATTATGTTCTTATTATTCGGTAGAACGACCGCTTCTTTACATCCACTTGCTTCAATAATCTTTACAATATCTTCAGTAGATGGATTCATCGTCTGTCCACCGCTGATAACATGCGTTGCACCAATTGACCTGAATAACTCAGTAATACCCTCACCCATAGAAATTGTGATCAACGCTTTTTCTACTTTCTCAATCTCGTTTTTAGTTTCCTTAATACCACGCTTACGTAGCACTTCGCGATGCTGTTCACGCATATTCTCTATCTTAATCTTGATAATTTCTCCATATTGACTACCATATGTTAATGCTTCCCCAGGTGTTTCTGAGTGAACATGCGTTTTAACGATTTCTTCATCAGAAATCACAAGGAGCGAGTCACCAAACTTAGACATATCTTCTCTGAAATCATCTTCATTAAATGGTTTCATTCCATCTTTAAATCGAACCATAAATTCAGTACAGAATCCTGGTACGATGTCTTCAGTTTTAACCACATCACCGAAGTCATGATCATCATTAATAAAGTCGTCATTAATATCTCGCTTAACAGGTGCTGCAATTGTTTCACCCTTTAAAACAGCAAGGAATCCTTCATAGACATACATCAAACCCTGACCGCCGCTATCTACTACCCCAACTTCTTTTAATACTGGAAGTAGGTCTGGTGTACGCTTTAATGATTCGTTCCCAGCTTTAACGAGCGCTTCCATAATTACGATACAGTCATCCGTTGATTCACTAGCCTTCATAGCAGCTTCTCCAGCTTCACGGGCAACTGTAAGAATGGTACCTTCAACGGGTTTCATTACTGCCTTATAAGCTGTTTTTACACCTGCTTGAAATGCTTTAGCAAATTTTTGGGCGTCTATCGCACTCTCCGCTTCGATATACTTAGAAAACCCTCTGAATAGCTGTGATAGAATAACGCCCGAATTCCCACGTGCTCCCATTAATAAACCTTTTGAGAATGCAATTCCAACGTTTCCAATATGTGCTTCAATATTCTCCTCAGTTTCTTTCGCACCTGAACTCATCGAAAGATTCATATTCGTTCCAGTATCACCATCTGGTACCGGAAAGACGTTCAGTGAATCTACATAGTCTGCATTTTGAGATAAGTTATTTGCTCCTGTGATGATCATTTCAGCAAATAGCTTGCCGTCAATTGTTTTCATTATGAAATCCTCCCTATTCTTCATCATCCAGTTTGATGACACGTACACCTTGAATGTATATGTTTACTGAATTAACCGTTAAGTTTAAAGTTTGTTCTAAAGTGTATTTAACTGTCGATTGTACATTACTTGCAATTTCAGAAATTTTTGTGCCATATGCAACAATAATATACATATCAACATCTAAAGTACCGTTATTATTTGTTACGATAACACCTTTAGAATAGTTGTCACGCCCTAAAATATCTGCAATACCATCTCTAACCTGATGTTTACTTGCCATACCGATGATACCATAACATTCAACTGCCGCTCCACCTGCAATCGTTGCGATAACATCGCTAGAGATATCGATTGAACCAAATTCATTTGTTATTTCTAATGTCATTTCATTGCCTCCCTTGTTTATACACTCGTCATATTATTATAATCAATAAATATTCATAATTACAAGAAATCTATTGTTTAAAGGTAAAAATAATATTATATATAATATTATCTTAAGTAACTACTGTAATTTTTACTCTATTGTTACAACTGATAAACAAAAATTTATTGCATTACATATTGAATTATGTTAAATTATTATGGTATGTAAAAGATAAGTGTATCTCTATATTCTATTAAAGGAGGCAAAAACAATGGCTAAAGTATGTCATGTTACAGGTCGTAAAGCCGTAACAGGTAACAATCGTTCTCACGCAATGAACTACAGCAAACGTCGCTTCGGAGCTAACTTACAAAAAGTCCGCATCTTAGTAGATGGTAAGCCTAAACGTGTATGGGTTTCAGCTCGTGCATTAAAATCAGGTAAAGTGACTCGCGTTTAATTGAATATATAGATACAAAAAAGACCTTTGTGTGAAAGGTCTTTTTTTATTGCTCTGTACTTTGTATACAATAAACCATCCCTTGTTCTACCGTAACTTGCGCACGACGCTCAACAAATTCATTTGAAATCGTTCTTGTAATTCCAAGATTCACTTCCAGGCGATCAGCATCATATTTAAATCCTTCAAGTGTCAAAGTTACTCCGTCATTCACCGGAATAAAGGATATATACTTTTTATCAGGTTCATGTTCAATAATATGTGTGCCTGCAGTAAGTACCTGAATCGTATTATACGCATTAACGATATGAAATTCGCTTGCCGACAATAATATTTCTGGATGTAATAATGTCTGCAGGTTTCCAAGAAAATGATCGAGTCTTCCGCCCGTCGCACCATGAATAAATACTTTGTTGTATTCTAAGTCTTTCGCATACTGCATTGCAACTTCAAGGTCTGTTTCATTCTTTTCAGCAGGAAGAAGGTCGATATCGATAACAGACTCTAGACGTAATTTCTCTGTCTCATCAATAGAATCGAAATCTCCAAATGCTGCGATTGGTCGAATGTTATGATCAATCAGCATCAACGCACCATAATCCACACCTATCCAGTCATCACTTCCATACATCTCAAATATCGATTCATCTACTTCCAGCTGCGTACATAATATATGAAGATTCATCCTACTTCTCCTTTCAATATCTTTACTGGTACTTTATAATCATCATGCTTAAAGAAATAAGAACCTGCTACAAGCACATCAGCACCGGCTGCTTTACATAAAAGTGCTGTATCTTCATTGACACCGCCATCAACTTCTATTTCATATGAAAGTCCATGCTTATTTCGATATTCATTTAAGGAACGAATCTTATCAACACTACTCTTGATAAATGACTGACCACCGAAACCTGGATTAACTGTCATAACGAGAACAAGATCAACCATATCAAGAACCGGGATAATCGATTCGACCGGCGTTCCTGGATTAAGTGTAATTCCTGCTTTCTTGCCAGCATTTCGAATCATCTGCAACGCTCTATGAATATGCTTCGTAGATTCTACATGCACAGTGATAATATCACTGCCTGCATCAGCAAATGCTTGAATATACCGTTCCGGATCTTGTATCATCAAATGTGTATCAATCGTCAAATCTGTTATACTTCTAATTTGCTGTAATACTGGAAAAGCAAAAGAAATGTTCGGAACAAATTGGCCATCCATCACATCAAAATGAAGGTAATCTGCACCTGCTGCATGGAGGTCAGCTATTTCCTCTTTCAATTCAAGAAAATTACAGGACAACAAGCTTGGAGCTACTTTCATTAATATCTCACCTTTCTATTCTCAATTTCAGACATCATCTGTAAATAATGATCATACCTTGATTGCAGTATTTCACCTGTTGCCAGCGCTGTCTTTATCGCGCATTTCGGTTCATTAAGATGCAGGCATTCTCTAAACTTACATTGAGGCGAAAGCTTAACAAAATCCGGGAACATATTTTTAAGTTCATACTTATCGATGTTATCAAGTTCAAGAGAACTAAACCCTGGTGTATCTGCAATATAACCATTTTGTAGTGGTATTAGTTCGACATGCCTTGTCGTATGTTTACCACGATTTAAAGCGTTACTGATTACACCGGTATTTAAATTAGCATCAGGAATGAGGCTATTGATAAACGAAGACTTACCCACACCTGATTGGCCTGCCAGCACAGTGATTCCTTGAACGAGTGCGTCATATGACTGTTCATTCAAATTGGTCACAAAATAAGTTTCATATCCGATAGATTCATACTGGTTTAGTGCACGTTCAATAAATAATGCCTCTTCTTTATTAATCAGGTCTTTCTTTGTCACAAGAATTACAGGTTCAATGCCATAAGATTCGACTTTAACGAGAAACTTGTCCAGTAAATTCAAGCTGAATTCAGGTTCTTTTGCACTTAGAACCACGATTACGCGATCAATGTTTGCTACAGGTGGACGTACCATACTGTTGTTCCTTTCATCAATAGACAAGATATAGCCGTCCGTCTCATTTTCAACTTGAAATTCTACAAAATCACCTACTAACGGAGAAATACCGCGTTTTCTAAAATTACCTCTCGCACGGCACTGATATATTTTCGCCTCACTTTTCACATAATAGAAACCACTTAATGCTTTTATAATCTGACCTTTAATACATATCACCTCTTCTTAATATTCACTTAAATTATAACATTCTCTTAGCTGTGAATATATATAAAACCACTTCTAGAATTCGAAGTGGTCAGTCAACTCTTTTTTGTAAGTATGATTTATATTCCTCTTTAAGCTCAAGGTTATACTTTTGAATGAGCTCTTTTTCAACCTCAGCTTTAATTCGATCGACATAATGCTTACTCGTCTGTCTGTATATTTTGTAAAGCAAATATAAAGTAAATCCTAAAACAACCAGAATAGATCCAAAACCTAATAGAATCATCGTCGTGAGCATATCAATCATATGATGTAACTGTGCTTCTTTATCTGCAATAAATTCCTGCACCGTGTCCAATGGATTCGTAAATAATATTATCTTCATCACCTCTTTTGTTATATTTTTAATTTTAGCCTAAACAGTGTATGATAAACAAAAAAGGAGGAAAATAATATGAAACATATTACAATAGATGCGTTACAAGATGCGTTACAGATTGGTACAGAAGCACATATTATTGATGTAAGAACACCAGAAGAATATAATGAAGGGCATATTAAAGGTGCAAAGAATATCCCACTGGATACAATTCCTGCTTCAATCGATTCATTTAATGATGAAGATGAATACATCATCATCTGTAAGCGTGGAGGACGTGCGCTTCAGGCTGCTGAATATCTCGATAATGAGAATTTAAACATTACAGTAGTCGACCAAGGGATGGATGACTGGCAAGGTGAAATCACAAAATAAAATGACTGAGGCGTGCGCCTCAGTCATTTTATTTTGTACGGTCGATATTCACCCTTATATTTTCAATATCCATTCCAGAAGCCACTTTACCAGGAAACTTTGTCGTATCCACTGTAAAGTCTTGAGGTGGTACATCATAAGAGATTTCATTTGCAAAGAATTTCATTGTTTCCTCCATAATGATGATCGTCATCCATTCACCTGCACAGCGGTGATTTGTGTAATAATCTCCTCCGCCTTGAGGGATCAGATCAAATGGGCTTCCGTCCCAGTTCTCAAAGCGGTAAGGATTAAATCTTTCAGGTTCACTGAATAAATCGTCTCGATGTAATGTACCATAGATATCCAGGAGCATCATCGTATCTTTTTTAATCTTGTAACCATCAAATGTAATATTTTCTTTCGCTTTACCTGGCAGGAATGGAACGAACGGATAATATCTTCTTACTTCCTGCACGAATTTATATGCATAATCCTCTTCGTTTAATGCAACACGAACACGTTCTCCAGGAAACTCGTGCAACGCTAGCACACCAAAGCTCACAAACTTATTGATTGCGACAAGCGGACGTATGACATTCATCAAGTCAACCGCGCAAAGTCTTGCGTCCATTGGTTTACCGTTCATATCTTCCCAGTGACTAAATTCATATAAGGCAGTTCCTTTTTCCGGATGAATCTTTCCTTTACGCACAGCTCTAATTTGATCCTCCAGAAATTGCTCGACACGTGCACGTGCTTTTTTCGCTTCACGATAGCCGCCATATAATGAACCAATCGCACTGAATGAATCAATCATCTTATTCATGTCATCTGCCATCTTTTTGATATTATCAGGGTTATCAGCAATACCTGCCCAGCGTAGTCCAACTTTAGTAAGCAGTTCAGTTGCTTCTTCATAGACATTTACTTTTTGTTTATATTGCATATGCTCAATGTTCTGGAACCAGTAAATACGCGTAAGCTTTCTTAAGTAGGCTAAGTTTTCATCGGTCATAAGAGACATAAATAACGCCTTACGATCAATATGCGTCTTACCCGCTGTAGTATGTATTGCACCTTTACCGAACAACGTCTTTACAACACGTTTAGGTAATGTACCTTTACGTTCTGTCTTATCGTTATCATAAAATAATTCAGCTGCGTCTTTACCGCTGATAACAACAGCAGCTTTACCTCCTAAAACATGCGTTTCGAAAATATTCGTATTGAATTTCTTCATACGTGCGGGAACGTATTCATAGCCTTCTTTCATAATCTTGAATGAATTATCAATACCTCTATCTTTAGGAATTCTTTTACTCATTGTTATACCCTCCATATTTATGTAATCAATAGTAAACTCTACCCTTAATTAGATGTTTCTAACATGATTCACTGCATATTCTAAAATCTTATCTTGTGCAGCTTCATTATCAATTTCTACATCCGGATATGCTGTTCTTTCACCGGTTATACCATATTCAAAAGTATATGGTCCTAATTCAAGTGTTTCATACTCACTTAATGCACCAAAAGTCTCTTCACCTACTTTTAATGCATCACTGTTAGAGGCAAAGGCTTCAGCACTTCCTTCAGTATGTCTGCTGATCAATATGATTTCCGGCTGGATATCATATAGTTGCTGTATCCCCTTTGTGTATCTTAAGTCTAGTATAATTGGAGTATCTTTAATGATAGTTTCTTGAATATTCACAAGTTGATCCGGTGCATAGATAGTAATCTGCTGATATGTATCTCGGATAAGAACTTGAGGTTCAGGTAACGCATAGCTATTTAATGTGAAGTGATAATGCTCACTTCCTCTCCTTATCTCTGCATCGTGCTGCTTCATGATTAGGGGTGCCCATTCTTGTTTATGGAACGTATCATGAAAGAGCTGCTTGCGGTAACGGTCACTCAATACATCAACAGCATCACCGCTTAAATGTGTAATAATATCCCCGGTTACAAATCGTGTATCCTCATTCACTTCAATCACTTCAAGTCCCTCGTCTATTCTATTTACTACGAATCCGCTATGACGTTGATGTTGATAAAACTTAAAACTTTTCTGCTGATATTCTGCAAGATATTCTTTCATAATTTCAGCGAAGGTAAAATCGTTACCAGGAGCTAGCTGCTTCACAATCGTCGTATAGAGCTCTTTCGTTGCTTCATCATGTATATGTAATACCTCACTAATTTTTTCTGATACAGCTTTAAAAATATGATGATATTTCATAGACACTCCCCCTTTTATAGTTATTATACATTGAAAAGCAAAAGAAAAAAACTGGATGCACCTGCATCCAGTTAATTACCGAGTTCATTATAATTGATGTGTTCATTCATATACGTCTTACCATCAACTTTTACGAGGATGATTCCCTCTTTATCCTTACCTATTGTGAGATTAAAATTCTTTGTCGTGCTCTCTGTCGTCTTATATGATTCATACACTTTATCTATGTCATTATCTTTATCCTGAATAAAGATTTCAACTTTCTGCTTAGAACCTTCTCCTCGGTATGGAATCGTAAATGTTCCAAAATATGATTTGTCATAATTGGAAGCGCTCGTATCGTTCTTTTCTTTTGGTTTTTCTGATGATGCCTTGTCCTCGGAAGAACTTTCCTTACCTTTAGATATAACGAAATTGATGATTGAGCCGTATTGATAATTTATATTACGTATATCCTGAGAAATAATTCTGCCCTTTGGTATCGATTCAGAAGTTGTACTTTGCGCCACATTGACAATAAAACCGAGCGCTTCTAGTTCCTTTTTTGCAATATCGTAGGACTGCCCCGTAAAATCAGGAACATATACTTGTTCTGTACCTTTAGAAACTGTCAGAACTATCTCTGTATCCTCAGGAATAACTTTAGTACCAGCAGTTACACTTTGTTTCAGAATCTCTCCGGAGGAAGCCATGTCAAAGGTTTCTTTCAGTTTAATGCGCTTAAGCTGCTGTTTTTCCAGTTCTTTCTTTACATCCTTAATATTTTCCCCGACGTAGTCACCAATAGTGAAAGTTTTAGCCCCTTTTGAGATTTTTAAATCTACTTTCGAATGTGCATCTATCTTATTACCGGCAAGTGGCTTTGTATCAACAACTTGATTTTTTTCGTCTTCATTTGTAAACGTGTAGCTGACCTCGCCTTTTCTCAAATTATTATCGTCTAAAATTTGAGTTGCCTGTGTTAAAGATTTTCCATTTAGTTCAGGGACCGTTACTTTATATACTTTGAATAGAGCCGCATATACAACGGTACTTAAGGTAAACATAAGGATCAATGGAACAAGCCATAAAAGCCACCGCTTTTTATTTGCTGGTTTCTCAACGTATTGCTCCTTATGAATCGAACTTTCCTTAACAGATGGGGTCTCAGTCCTACTGTCTTTAACAACAGGAATCATCTTTGTCTTATCGTCTATCTCTGCTACTTTATCTTCTTTAGTTCTGCTAGCATCAAGCGCAGTTGTTACGTCTTCATACATCTCCTGAGTCGTTCGATACCTTCTGAGCTTATCTTTCATCGTTGCTTTATTGACTACATTTTCAAGGCTTTGGGGTATAGCGCTATTTTCCTCACGAATCGAAGGAATCGTCTCCTGGATATGTTTAATCGCGATACCAACTGCGGACTCCCCTTCAAAGGGGGGATGCCCAGTAAGCATTTCAAATAGCACGATACCTATGGAGTAGATATCGCTTGACTCATCGGTCCTGATTCCTTTTGCTTGTTCTGGAGAGAGATAATGGACGCTCCCCATAATATGATTTGTCTGAGTCATCGCTGTCTCACTCAGTGCACGTGCGATCCCAAAATCGGAAATCTTAAGCTCTTTATTGTCTGTCATCAATATATTTTGCGGTTTAATATCACGATGCACAATACGGTATGAATGAGCATGTTCAATCCCTCTCAAAATCTGTTTAGTAAAAAATACAGCTTCTTCAGGTGATAATGGGCCATGCTGCTGTATATATTCATGGAGGGTTGGACTTTCTACGTATTCCATGACTAAATAATAGTGTCGCTCATCTTCATCTACATCAAGCACTTTAACAATATTTGGATGAGACAATGTCGTAGCGTTTTGAACTTCCCTCTGAAATCTTTGAACAGCACGTTCAACATCAACGTGAGGAATATTAATTATCTTAACCGCAACCCTCTGATTCAGGATAATGTCTTGAGCAAGATACACGCTACTCATGCCGCCTCCGCCAATATACTTTAGAAGCTTATAACGTTCACTAACGATCGTACCGAGCATGTTACATGCCCCCTTTTAAAGAAGCGATCACAATCGAAATATTGTCTTTAGCAGCGCTGTTTATAGCAGTCTCAATCAGCTGATTACCGATATCTTCGATTAGATTAATAGATTTAAATATGTCATGTATCTGTGTTTCTTCAACATAATCTGTCAATCCATCAGAAGTTAACATAATATAATTATATCTATTAAAATCATATACAAATACATCAGGATGCAAATGTTTATCACTCCCCATAACTTTTGTAATTACATTACGTTGAGGATGATGTTTCGCCTCTTCCTTCGTCAGACCCCCAGCCAAAAGAAGATGGTTGACAAACGTATGGTCACTGGTCGCTTGTCTAAGCTCTCGTTCATTTATAAGATAGGCTCTTGAATCTCCGACATTCGCGATGACCACATGATTATCGTAAAGCAATGCGCAGACAAGTGTCGTCCCCATACCCTGGTTATCGTCATTCAAATGAGATTGTTTATAGAGCTCACGATTAATTTCAGCGATGTTATTTCTAAGCCAGCTTTCTGCATATTCAAACTCTATGAAATTTTCTTCTTCAAAACGTGATTTAAGCATATCGTTGACCAATGCACTGGCAACATTTCCTGCATTATGTCCGCCCATACCATCGCAAATCACCATTAACATCTGGCCTGTATGATTATAATAAACGCCACCTGCGTCTTCATTTCTTGCTCTTACTGGACCGATATCGGTAAAAAAGCGTGCATGCATATCTCTACCTCGTTTCTTCTTGTCTCTCTTTCGCTCTTAACTGACCACAAGCTGCGTCAATATCAGAGCCATGTTCACGTCTAATTGTAGCATTGATTCCATTGCGTTTTAATTCTTTTTCAAACTTAAAGATATCTTCTTTCGGAGTACGAACATAGTCACGTTCAGGCACATGATTTACAGGGATCAAATTGACATGGCAGTTTAGGTGTTTAATCAGCTGGGCTAATTCTTTAGCGTGATGAACCTGATCGTTCACACCACCGAATAATCCATATTCAAAAGTAATACGGCGTCCTGTTTTATTGACATAGTATTCTATTGACTCCATTAACTTCTCTAGATCATAAGCGCGGTTAATCGGCATTAAGCGACTTCTAATATCGTTATTTGGTCCATGTAAACTAAGTGCAAAGTTGATCTGCAGTTCTTCATCAGCAAAGTCATAGATACGTGGGATGATGCCTGATGTAGATACTGTAATATGTCGCGCACCGATATTAAGACCATCATCATGATTAATAACCTTTAAGAAATCCATCATCTCTTCATAGTTTTCAAATGGTTCACCAATACCCATAATAACGACATGGCTTACTCGTTCCTCTACTTCGTCTAATGCTTTTTGAACATTTAGTACTTGTGCAACAATTTCGCCAGCTTCTAGATTTCGTTTCAAACCACCTAGAGTTGATGCACAGAACGTACAACCGATACGGCAGCCTACTTGCGTTGTTACACACACTGAATTGCCATAATCATGACGCATTAACACTGTTTCAATCGTATATCCATCCTGTAATTCAAATAGAAATTTAATTGTCCCATCTTTACTCTCCTGCTTAACAACAGTTTTTAACGTTGTCATCGTAAAGTTATCCTCTAACACTTTACGCAGTTCTTTCGATAAATTTGACATCTCTTCAAATGAGTCAACACGTTTTACGTATAACCAGTCGTAAATCTGTTTCGCTCTAAAACTTTGCTGACCATGCGTTGCCAGCCATTCTTTTAATTCTCCGAGTTGTAATGAATAAATTGAGGGTTTATCAAAGTTCGGCATGAACTTTTTATTTTTCTTTTCTAATAATGCCATTATTTACACTTCCTTCTTAGTTTTGCAATGAAGAAGCCGTCAGAATTAAAGTCTTGCGGCAACACCTGCAATAATTTTCGCTTACCGATAACCGGCAGTTCAATCGCTTCTATTTCAAAGTCTTCATTTTGTTTGATAAATGAATACACAACGTTTTCATTTTCCATCTGTTCGATCGTACAAGTGGAATATACGAGAACACCACCAGGTTTCACTGCGTTAGCCGCATTTTTCAATATTTCAAGCTGCAGTGGCCAAAGCGTATCGATATCCTTCTGTGTCTTCTCATACTTTATCTCTGGTTTACGTTTCATTACACCAAAGCCCGAGCACGGTGCATCCACTAATACACGATCATACTGTTTATCAAACGGAACTGTTGCATCGTGCACGCTCGGATGAATATTACGCAGTGATAGTCGTGTGATATTATACTGGATTAGATCTATCTTATGTGGATGAACGTCGTGACTATCAATATGTCCTGTTCTGTTCATCTTCTCTGCAATATGACAAGCTTTACCACCTGGTGCGCTACATGCATCAAGTATTGTTTCATCCGGTTGTGGATCCAGCACATTCGCAACAAGCATACTTGAAGCATCCTGAACACTTAAGAAACCATGTTTAAATAATTCATGCTGCACGATAGGCGGTCCATCGATCGTTAAACATTCAGGTAGAATTTCTGATTGTTTAACAGTGTAACCCGCTTCAGTCAGACGTTTTATTGCATCTTCTGGCGTAATCTTCGTCGTGTTCACACGAACTGTCGTATCCGGATAATTTAGAAATTCTTCCGCCATCTCACGCGTTGTGTCAAATCCAAAGTGTGTATTCCAGTGCTTTATCAGCCAAAGTGGTGTACTTGTTGCAACACTTAAACGCTTTAGGTCATCCTTTATTTCATTTAAATCACGTAACGGATTACGCTGAAAGTTTCTCAAAATTGCATTTACCGTATTCGCACCACCCACTGAGCCTCGGCGCTTCGTTATCTCCACCGCTTCATTGATGATGGCATGATCCGGCACTTTATCTAAATAGACAGACTGATAAATACTCATAAGTATAAGTCTTCTCATCCACCCTTTAATATTCGTCTTAATATACGGCGCCGCATAAAATTCTAACGTCAGTTTACGCTGCAGCGTGCCATATACAAGTTCCGTTAAGAGCGCACGGTCAACAGGTTCAACATAACCTTTCTTTATTGCTTCATTAATCAGTAGATTACTATATGCACCTTCTGTTAAAACTGCATCCAGTATTTCAAGTGCGACACTTCTCACATTATGCTTCATTAAACTTCATCCCAACAAGTTGTGACTTCGCACCTGCAACAAAACTTGCAGCATCCATGCGTTTCTTACCAGCAGGCTGTAATGATGTAATACGCACTGCTCTATCATTCGTCGCAATAACTATACCAGACTTGTCTGCCTGAATAATTTCTCCAGGTACACCACTGCCCTCAGCAATTTCTGAAGCCCACAGCTTCATAACCTTACCATCAAAGTTCGCAAATGCAACAGGCCATGGACTTAGCCCGCGAATATGGTTATGCACTTCAAGTGCACTGCGGTCAAATGTAACAAATTCTTCTTCACGACTGACGTTAGAGGCAAATGTCGCTTCACTATCATTCTGGGATGTACGACTATTCGTGCCATCCAGTACGCTAGGCATTACTTCAAGTAATAGCTGCGTTCCTGCATCGCTTAACTTGTCGTGAAGTGTTCCGACTGTATCATCGATTTCAATCGGCACTTTGACGCTGTCGATCATATCGCCTGCATCAAGACGTTTCACCATATACATGATCGTCACACCCGAATACTTCTCACCATTAATAATCGCTTTATGAATCGGTGCACCGCCACGATACTTCGGTAACAGCGACGCATGTACATTAATACAGCCGAGACGCGGAATCTCAAGAACGCGCTCCGGTAAAATCTGACCGAAAGCAGCAGTAACGATTAAATCTGGACTGAGCGCACGCACTTTCTCGAATGCTTCATCACTTTTCATCGATTCCGGCTGGTACACTTCAATGCCTAAACTTTCTGCCATAGCTTTAACAGGAGGCGGTGTTAAAACACGCTTACGACCAACAGGCTTATCCGGCTGTGTTATGACGAGACTGACACCATGCGCTTCATGCAATGCCTTTAAAATTGGTGCTGAAAAGTCAGGCGTACCCATAAATATAATCTTACTCACCGTACATCTCCTCCAGTTCTTCCTCAGTTAACTGTTTCGTCATCTTTTCTGTGAACAGCTTCCCGTATAAGTGATCTACTTCATGCTGAATAATACGCGCAATATCATCATACGCAGTCATTTCAATCTTATTACCATCTAGATCGTTTGCTTCGATTACAATTTCAATCGAACGATCGACAAGACCGAATACACCAGGAATTGACAGACATCCTTCTACATCACTTTCCGTCTCTTCTGAATAAGAAACAATCTTCGGGTTCACAAGTTGCAATATACCATCTGATTCCATATCTACTAATGCAACCTTTAAATCCACACCAATCTGAGGTGCAGCAATCCCAACGCCATCATGATGGAATAATGTATCTTCTAAATCTTTGATCAATGCCTTTAGACTCGCATCAAACTGCGTAACATCCTTAACTTCACGATGTAACAATGGGTTTTGTTCTTCTATTAATTGTTTAATCACGTAACTTCTCCTTTATATCTTCAATCATTCTATTTTACATGAAAACGCACTGTATTACCACGTATTGATATAAATGATAAAACTCTCCTTAAACAAAGTTAAAGAGAGTGCTCGGTGTTATTTTACTATATTTTAAGAGAGATGACGAATGATTACATCATCATATACGGGTTTATATCTATATGCAGCGAGAACTTATCTTTCACAAACAGTTCATGGTAACGGTCATCCAGATAGTTAAGTGCCTTTAACAGCTCCGGTTCTGATTTAAACTTAATCAATATCTGGAAACGATGCTGATTATTAATTCGTGCAATTGGACTCGGTGCGGGTCCGAGTACATATGCTTTTGGTGATAGGTGCTGCACTAATATATCATGTATATGCTTACTTTCGGTCAGTACGGTCTTTAAATTATGATGCTGCATATTAAGATAGATCATATAGAAGTACGGCGGATACTTGCCGAGTCTTCTGTATTCCATCTCCTCTTTAAAGAATGCTTTATAGTCATAATTTACTGCGTGTTGTATTGCGTAGTGTTCAGGATTATATGTCTGAATGACGACCTCGCCTGTCTTTTCACTTCGTCCAGCGCGTCCAGCGACTTGTGTTATAAGCTGGAATGTTTTCTCGCTTGCTCTGAAGTCCGGTAAATTGAGCATCGTATCGGCGTTCAGTACGCCAACGAGTGTAATGTTCGGGAAATCCAGTCCTTTTGCAATCATCTGTGTGCCGAGTAAAATGTTCGCTTCTCCGTTTTTAAACTGTTCAAGCAGCCGTTCATGCGCACCTTTCTTGCGTGTCGTATCGTTATCCATACGGATGACTTTCGCATCTTGGAATGTCTGATAGATGATCTCTTCAACCTTCTGCGTACCGACGCCCATCTCGCGTATATGTTCACTTTCACAGCTCGGACATATATTAACAGGTGGTTCCTTATGTCCACAATAATGGCATTTCAGTTCATCCGTATATTTATGATACGTTAAGCTAATGTCGCAGTTCGGACACATCGGTACGTGTCCGCAGTCACGGCATAGCATAAACTGTGCATGTCCTCTTCTATTTAAGAAGAGCACGACTTGTTCTCCTTTATCAATCTTCTCCTGAATCTTATCATGCAGTACGTTAGAGAACATTGATCTGTTTCCATTCATCAGTTCTTCCCGCATATTCGAGACGATCATTTCAGGCATCGCGGATTTGTTTGCACGTGTTAACATTTCGAGTTTCGTATATACACCTTTTTCTGCACGTGCATAACTTTCAAGTGATGGTGTGGCGCTTCCGAGCACGAGCGGACAATGGTGATACTTGGCACGCCATTCTGCAATTTCGCGGGCATGGTATCGTGGATAGTCTTCCTGCTTATATGTTGTTTCATGCTCTTCATCGATAATGATGATGCCGATATTTTTAAATGGTGCGAATATACTGGACCTTGCACCGACAGATACGCGTGCCTCCCCCATCTTTATCTTGCGCCACTCATCATAGCGTTCACCGTTAGAAAGACCTGAGTGCAGTACGGCCACTTCATCACCGAAGCGGGACTTGAATCGATCTACCATCTGAGGTGTCAGCGCAATTTCAGGTACCAGTACGATGGCATCCTGTCCTTTGTCCAGCACTTCTTTAATGAGCTGAAGATATACCTCTGTCTTACCGCTTCCAGTAATCCCGTGTAACAGGAATGTTTCTGACTGATTTTTATTAATAGTTGCCATAACAGCATTATATGCACTCTGCTGTTCATCATGCAGTGCTTTTTCCTTATCTTCAAAGAACACTTTATGCGCATATGGATCACGCGTCGTTTCAATATTGATTTTTTCTAAAAATCTTTTTTGGACTAAGTTATTGACTACAGCGTTTGATATGCCCTCTTCTTTCAGTTCGATCAATGTCAGTTCTCCTGCATCATTTATGAGTTCGATCGCACGTATCTGCGTTTCAGATTTTAGCTGTGAAATGATGTCATCTACATTCGAATGATTAAGCTTCACACCGACGAATGTTTTTTTCTTGTATTTTTGAGAGACTTCGATATCTTCAACGACGTCACCACATTCAATATATGGCTTGAGCAGCGAAACAATTTCAAGCTGCTGCGCGCGTTCCAGTGTTAAGGTTGCATCTTTAAAATATTGCATGAGTTCTTGCGGCATACGTTCATCATCTATTAAACGGAATATCTTCTTATACTTCCCTTTTACTGCGTTTGGCAGCATCGCATCGAGCACTGCAATACGCTTTGAGACGTGAGAATAGCTCATCCACTCACTTAAATCTATTAATTCAGGCGTAAGTTCCGGTATAAAGTCCTGAATCGCAATGACAGGCTTTAGCTTGTCGTATTCTGCATTATCCGTCACTGTGATAACATAACCCTGTATTTTTCGTGGACCAAACGGCACAACAACTCTCTGGCCAGGTACGATATCGCTTTTTAGATGTTCCGGAATATAATAATCAAATAACTTATCAACACGTTTACTATTAACGTCTACGATAACTTTTGCAATCACTTAAATCCCTTCTCTTTTACATGTGATAATATTTCATGTGCAATGTTAAGCTTAGATTGTTTTGGAATATCGATGTGCGTTCCATCTTTAAAATACATCGTTACAGCGTTGTCATTCGATTTAAATCCGATAGATTTATCACCTACATTATTTGCAACAATAACATCTGCATTTTTCTTGTTCAATTTTCCGCGTGCATACATTTCGACATGCTCTGTCTCAGCTGCAAAGCCAACTACAAGTTGTGTCGTCTTATGCTCACCAATATATTTCAGTATATCCTCTGTACGTTTAAATGTAATCGTGAGATCTCCCTCTTGTTTCTTTAATTTCTGGTCATGTGTTTCTACTGGTGTATAGTCTGCTACTGCTGCTGCTTTAATAATCAGATCTTGTTCCATATTGTCTTTTACTGCATTGAACATATCTTGTGCACTTTCAGTCTTAATATGACGTACACCATTCGGCACAGGTATTCCTACGTCTGTCGATACTAATGTTACATCTGCACCTCGCAGGCTTGCTGCTTCAGCTAAACTATAGCCCATCTTACCCGATGAACGATTCGTTAAATAGCGCACTGGATCTATCGTTTCAATTGTAGGTCCTGCTGTGACCAATACTTTCTTGCCTTGCAAATCTTTTTCTATATTATCTTCACCAATAAACTTCATGATATCAAGTGGTTCGCTCATGCGTCCTTTTGCTATATAGCCACACGCCAAGAAACCTTCTCCCGGTTCTATGAATTTGAATCCACGCTTCAGTAACGTTTGAATATTGTCCGTTACTGCCGGGTTATTGTACATATTACTGTTCATGGCAGGTGCTAAATAAATCGTCTTCGTAAACGCAAGTACAGTTGCAGTCAGCATATTGTCACTGATACCATGTGCAATCTTACCGAGCGTTGATGCAGTTAATGGTGCGATGATCATAATATCTGCCCAGTCTCCAAGAGCAATATGCTGAATTTCAGCTGGGTTCTGTTCCACGAAGATATCTGTGTATACAGGATTTCTGCTTAACGCCTGAAATGCAAGTGGCGTTACAAACTGCTCTGCACTCTCCGTCATAATGACACGCACTTCATGACCATTCTGTACGAGCTTACTTGTTAAATCTATCGCTTTATATACCGCAATCCCACCAGTAACGCCTAATACAATCTTCATAAGTCTAAATTCCTCCTATAAAAAAACTGACAAACATTACATTTGTCAGTTTATACTATTCCTCAGGGTGTTCGCTTGTAATATGAATCTTACCTGCAGCAATCTCTTCTAAAGACTGACCAACAGGTTTATACGATAGGTATCGGTCATTCAATTTTACATCTGGATGATCCTGCATTTCACGTGCACGTTTCGCCGCAAGGGTTACGATTAAATATTTAGAATTCACTTTTTCTTTTAATTTATCTAATGGTGGGTTTAACATTATTTTGCCTCCAGTATCATTTTTCTGAATCGTGCTTCTACACGTTCACGTTTTAAATGTTCAGCTTCAACAATCATCTGAACCTTTTCCTTTGCATCCATCACTTCATCATTGATCACTACGTAATCATAGAGATTCATCATCTCCACTTCTTTACGTGCTTCACTTATTCTATGATTGATGACTTCCTGACTTTCAGTGCCACGACCGATAAGTCGTTCCTCTAGATGTTCAAGTGTTGGTGGCGCTAAGAAGATGAATAGTGCTTCAGGAAATTTCTTTCTGACTTGCTTTGCTCCTTCAACTTCAATCTCTAAAAATACATCCTTACCACGTTCCATAGTATCCTTAACATACTGTACAGGGGTCCCGTAGTAGTTCCCGACATATTCAGCATATTCGATAAATGCATCTTGCTCAATCAGTGTTTCAAATTCTTCACGTGACTTAAAGAAATAATCTACACCATCTACTTCGCCTTCCCGTTTGTTTCTAGTCGTCATTGAAATTGAGTATTCGAAATCAGTATCCGGATCCTCAAATATCGCACGACGCACAGTTCCCTTACCAACTCCAGAGGGACCAGATAATACAATTAATAAACCTTTTTCTATATCCATGTCTACGACCTTTCATAAAAATGATATAAATTAAATTTATCATATAAATGAATAAAAATATAGATGAAACATTCGCCTTGTGAAATTGTTATTTCATGTTACACTATAAACATTATAAAAAGAAGGTGAAGACATGGCTTTTGACGGCTTATTTACGCATCAGATGATTAAAGAAATATCATTTTTAGAAACAGCACGAATCAATAAGATTACACAACCCGATCAATTTACGGTCATCTTAACGATAAGAGCGAACCGCAAAAATCAAAAATTAATGCTCTCAATACATCCAAACTTTGCACGTATGCAAATCACAAATAATCAGCTCGATAATCCATTTGAACCTCCGATGTTCTTACGTGTGCTGCGTAAACATATTGAAGGTGGTATCGTCGAACGTATCGAACAGATTGGAAATGACCGTATTGTTCATTTTACTATCAATAATACCGATGAAATTGGTGATCGTATTAAGCGACATCTCTATCTGGAAATAATGGGGAAACATAGTAACATCATCTTAACAGATGATAGCAATAAAATATTAGACAGCTTCAAACACTTAACACCCAACACAAACAGCGCACGTACTTTAATGCCTGGATTCAACTACGAGTTTCCACCAACAGACAAAAAGACAAATCCATTCACAGTAGATACAATCAGTGACAAGCTTGACAACACGCTCGCTATTCATAAAGCAGTACTAAGACTACTTGAAGGATTCAGTCCTCTCGCAGTCAAGGAGATGCTATCGATGGATAATGATATCGATATCGCATTTAATCGATTCATGCAGACGTTACAAACAAATGCTTCAACGTTTTCCATTGATGGCAAAGAAGATTTCTATTTCCGACCAGTAGCGCACAGTACAAGTATCGAAACTTATCATAATTTAAGCGAGATGCTAGATATCTATTATAAAGACCGAGCAGTGCGTGAACGTGTCCGTAATCAGACGAACGATCTTTCACGTCACTTAAATTCATTACTTCAAAAAAATGAAAAGAAGCTCGCAAAACTTGTTGATGAACTAGAACAGACAAAACAGATGGACAAGATGAATCTTTATGGAGAACTTATAACGAGCAACATGTATCAGCTCAAACAAGGCATGGATGAATTCACAACGAAGAACTATTATAATGAAGAAACTGTGACAATTCCACTGAACCCAAGAAAATCACCAGCAGAGAATGCACAGTATTATTACAAACAATATAACCGTCTAAAAACACGTAAAGCACATGCTTCTGAGCAGATAAAGGCGACTCAGGATGAAATAGCATATATAGAGACGATTCAGATGCAGCTGGATCATATTTCTGTAGACGATATCGATGATATCCGTACAGAGCTTGCAGAGCAAAACTTGATCAAGAAAAAACATAAAACAAAACAATCCAAAAAACAGCAGTCCTCTATCGATTATTACTTATCGCGTGACGGCCAAGAAATTGTGGTCGGCCGCAATAACCTTCAAAATGAATACATTACGCATAAATTAGGGCGTAACAACTATCTATGGTTTCATACAAAAGATATTCCAGGCAGTCATGTCGTAATTCTTGATAGCAATCCAACAGATGGCACAGTTGAAGATGCTGCAATGCTTGCCGGCTACTTCTCAAAAGCACAAGGTTCTTCTAAAATTCCAGTTGATTATACAGAAATCAAGCATGTGCATAAACCAAGCGGTGCTAAACCCGGATTCGTAACGTATACCGATCAGAGCACTGTCATGGTTACACCTGAAGAAGACTATGTCGAACATTTAAGAAACAGCTATTTAAATAAGGAAGTACCAAATTAACTGTTAATTTGGTACTTCCTTTTCATTTTTTACAAAAAAAGAGCAGGGACCAGATTGCTAAGTAATCTGGTCCCTGCTCATGCTCATCCTAATAATTATTCTTTAACCATTAAACCATCTTCTGTTTCATTCAGGTCGATGGTCACCTGTTTTACATCAATATGATCTAAATAGTAATCTGTAATAGAATCACGTACTTCACTTTCGATCAATCGACGTAATGGTCTTGCACCTAAAGCCTGATCATAGCCATGCTCGACTAACCAGTCTTTCGCACGTTCTGTCACTTCCATATCTATTGATTTACGTGCAACTACCTCCTGCACATCATGTAACAATAGTTCTACAATTTGTTTCAAATCTTCTTTAGCTAAATGCTTAAATTCAACAATCGCATTGAAGCGGTTTAAGAATTCAGGTCTGAAGTATCCTTTTAACTCTTCATAAATGGATGTGCGTTCACGGTCTTCACCAAACGATGCATTACTTGTTGCTATTATTATCGTATTCTTAAAGTTTACCGTATTACCCTGACCATCAGTCAGAGCGCCATCATCTAATACTTGTAGCAGCAATGTGAGAACCTGAGGGTTTGCTTTTTCAATTTCATCTAATAAGATGACCGAATATGGATTACGACGTACTCGTTCAGTTAATGTATTCGAGTTGTCATCATATCCAACGTAACCGGCAGTTGTACCGATCATTTTAGAGACAGCTGTCTGATCCATATATTCACTCATATCCAGACGGATCATCGATTCAGTCGTACCAAATAGTTCTAGTGATAGTTGTTTAGCAAGCTCTGTCTTACCGACACCTGTTGGACCTACAAACAAGAAGCTGCCGATTGGGCGATTACCATCATCAAATCCTGCACGATTACGTCTGATTGCCTTTGCAACAGCTTGAACTGCTTCATCCTGACCGATGACTTTACCTTCAAGTCTGGATTGCATATGTTTTAGACGCTCAATTTCATTATCATCCATCTGAGAAACGGGCACACCTGTCATGCGTTCTACAGTAGCAGACACATCTTCTTTTGATACATGATTACTTTCCACACCGGCTGATAATTTATCTTTTAAAGCTTTAATCTTCATCTGCAATTCATGTGCGCGATTAAAGTCTTCCTGCTCGACTGCCTGCATCTTATCAGCTTCGAGCGTTTCAATTTCTTTTTCAGTCTCTACTTTGTCTACAACCGTATTACGGGATGAAACATGTGCTGCCGTAATATCCATCAAATCAATTGCTTTATCCGGTAGCATACGGTTTGGCATATATTGGATGGATAAATCAACGATTGTTTCTATCAAATCATCACCAATCTTAACATTGTGGTGATTTTCATAATTTTCCTTAATCCCTTTTAAGATTTTAATTGTATCTGCTTTCGACGGTTCATTCACAACGACTTCATTAAAACGACGAGCAAGTGCCGGATCTTTCATTATATTATTGCGATACTCGTCCTGCGTCGTTGCACCGATAATAGATATCTCACCACGACTAAGCGCTGGTTTTAATATATCGGACAAACCTTTGCTTCCAGAATCTCCACCAGTTGCACCACTGCCAATAATCTGATGAATTTCATCGATGAATAATACTACATTTCCCTGCGCTTTCACTTCTTCAAGTAATTTCTGTACATTCTCTTCAAATGCACCACGATACTGAGTCCCCGCTTCAAGCGATGACACATCGATTGAAATGATTTCCTTACCTTTAATCGAAGCTGGTACATCCCCTTTTACAATTGCCTGGGCAAGACCTTCAACGACTGCAGTCTTACCTACACCTGCTTCACCGACTAGTATCGGATTGTTCTTAATTCGACGACTTAATACTTCAGCAGCTTGACGAACTTCGGATTCTCTACCTATAACGGGATCTAATTGGTTGTTTCTTGCTTCTTCTGTCAAATTTCTTCCTATCTTATTTAAGAAACTATCGCTCGTTTGTTTTGAAGTATGAGGTTGATGTTGATGTTGATGTTGCTGAATCGCATCACTCGATACTTCCTGTCCGTTAATATAAAACTTGCGTGAGACCTGCCCTTCATTCATTTCATTAAACATTCTATTAAAAATCGCATCAAAATTATTATCAAAAATACCATTATTCATATTAAATCACTCCTATATTCAATTTTAATCGTGCTAGCAGAAGTTTCTTATCACTTCTGTAATTACATTATACACCAATAGTCAAAGATAGTCAAATATAATTTTGATTATCTTTGATCAATTGAATTCATATTTTTATTGTGTTAAATAAAAATAATTATATTTTTAATTGTAATTAATTACATATATTAACATGAAGAAAAATGAAAGAAGCTACTGCGATTTATATAAAAATAAAAATCTTTTACTTAAGGTTTATTTTGAAAATTAATTTCCAATTCATATTTAAATTATTAAATTTATATCCCTTTTTATTTGTATTATCGAATTGATTATGTTTTAATATGTGCTGTTACAGACATAGTACATTTCAACAAATATTACGAGAACATTTCAACGTTGTAATGAATTGTTATGTAGCTGTAACGCACAGACATATTAATTGTGTTAGTGTATGTAGTGTCACTTAGCCAAATGAATCTTACTTTGATTCATAATATTAATTAAACAAATTACTGGAGGATTTTATATAATGAAAAAAGCAATTATGACTTCAACATTAGCATTAGCATTAGGAGTAACTGGTGTTTCAGCTTCTCAAGCAGATGCATCTACGGAAACAGCAGAAACAAATCAAATCAATAAAGCCGAATTAGCAAACTTAGCATTAAACAACCCATCAGCTTTAAATGAAAACCCTGTACACGAAGGGGCTTATCACTATGAATTCACTAAGGATGGCTATCATTTTACCTTTGATTCAAATGGTGCGCACTGGACTTGGGAATATAACCATACTGGATCAGCAGATTCAGAAGCATTCAGCTCAGTAACAAATAACAACTTCAAACAGGAGCCTGTACATGCACAGGCTCCTGTAGCAAAGACACCTGCTCAAACATATGTAGCACCTAAAGCGCAGACACCTGCTCAAACGTATGTAGCACCTAAAGCGCAGAACTATCAAGCACAATCAACATATAAAGCGCCAGCTCAAACACGATCAGCAACTTCACCAGTAAGTGTTAACTCACATTTACAAGTAATTGCTCAACGTGAATCTGGCGGTAATATCCGTGCAATTAACTCAGAATCTGGCGCAGCAGGTAAATACCAATTCTTACAATCTACTTGGGATTCAGTAGCTCCAGCTGAGTGGAGAGGCGTATCTCCAGCATCAGCACCTGAAGCAGTCCAAGATGCAGCCGCTGTTAAGTTATACAATACAGCTGGTCCATCTCAATGGGTTACAGCTTAATCTTAAGAAATAAAAAATGAATGTGCCGTTTGGCACATTCATTTTTTATTTCTTAAGATATTCAAAAATTCGTTTTGCGTTATCTGTATTATCCATATTACCTCTCCAAGTTTGTGCACCTGGACCATATCCATAGACGTTTACATCTTCTCCTGTATGGCCATTCGTTGTCCATCCTGTGTAGCTACGTTTGTTAACTGTCGCTTCAATTGCATCCTCAATCTTTTCATCATCTTTTTTAGCAACAGCTTCTTTTATGGCTTTCATTTCAGCAGCTTCTAATGCAAATCCAATATTTTCTGTGATTATTTTATCTATATTTGCATCTTTTTTCAGCAACTCTGCACTCAAATATTCAGGAGTATGCTTCATCTGTTTGATAGGATCAACAAGGAAGTTATATTCTCCACCTTGTCCCATCGACATTCCACCTGTAGAGTGATCGGCAGTTGCAATGACTAACGTATTACAGTCTTTCTTCGCAAAGTTAATCGCTGTCTGGAAAGCTAAGTCAAAATCCTTCATTTCGCTCATCGCACCTGTAATATCATTTGCATGTCCTGCCCAGTCAATCTGAGATCCTTCAACCATCAGGAAGAACCCATCTTTATCACCGCTTAATTTTGTCAAGGCAGTTTCGGTCATATCTTTAAGTGACGGCATACTTTCATTTCGATCTATCATCTTCGGCATCCCACCTTGTGAGAACAGACCTAGAATTTGTTGATTCTTAGATTGCGCTGCTTTTGTCAAAGAAGCTTTATCTGTGACATAGCGATATCCATCTTTTTGGAATGCTTTGACTAAATTTCTATCCTTACGTTCAAAGTATTCTTTACCGCCACCGAGCAGTATATCTACTTTGTGCTGTCCATTTATCATTTCATCATAATAATCATCAGCAATTTGCGGCATATTCTTTCTAGAAATGTCGTGTGCCCCAAATGCTGCAGGAGTCGCATGTGTAATCTCACTTGTCGCAACTAAACCCGTAGCTTTACCTACTTCCTTCGCCTGCTCAAGAATAGTCTTTACTTCTTTCTTCTGTTTATCAACAGCGATTGCATTATTATAAGTTTTAGTACCGGCGCTCATCGCTGTCGCTGCAGATGCTGAATCTGTAATATTCTCATGATCATCATCAGCAATTGTGCGTTGTGCACCTAGTAAATAATGGTCGAAAGCAACTGGATCTAATTCATGTGTCTCTTCCTTATCTTCCATGTATCGATATGCTGAAGTATAAGAAGGACCCATGCCGTCACCTATCATAAAGATAACATTTTTTGGTTTCTGTTTATTGCCACATTGAACGACCTCTGATTTTACACCATTATTTTGTGGCAAAGGTTTTCCTCCCGCAAATGCAGTGGTCGGTGCAATTGCAGATAAAATTGTAGATACAGCTAATGTTCCAGCTGTAATATAACGAAATCTAGTCATTAATATTCCTCCAAATGTAAAAGAAATTTTTATTACTTGTTTAGATTAACAATCAATTATTAAGAGATTATAATACCTTTGTAAATAATTTATTAAGGATTAATAAATATATGTAAATAAAAATGGTTGAGACTAAAATCGTCTCAACCATTTTTAATTATTCACTTTATCAAAGTTGTCTTCGAAAAAATAACGCGTAAACGCATCAAATGGCCATATACGCAGAGCTACTTTACCCACGACATCGCTTTTATCAATAAGTCCTAATTCTCTTCTACTATCAAGGCTGACTTCACGATTGTCTCCTAATACCAGGTATTTACCTTCAGGAATCTTCTTATTACCGTCCGCATTTACTAACATATCTACAGTAAAATCATCCGTCAGCTTTTCATTCGTCTTGTTCTTGCGATTTTCTTTCAAATAATCTTCCTGAATATACTGTCCATTTATATAGAGTTTATCATTCTTATATTCAACCGTATCGCCAGGCTTACCAATCAATCGCTTTATATAGTCATTTTTAGTATCTGTATGAAAGACAATAATATCTCCACGATCAATGCTATCTGTCTTTGTCGCAATCTTATTGATAATCACGCGCTCTTTATCCTTAAACGTCGGGAACATAGAGTCACCATTGACTGCATACGTTGCAAATAAAAATGTATGTACGATATAGAAAACGACAAGTGCAACAAGTATTGATATGATCCATTCTTTTATCTCTTTTAACATATGTTATCTCCTTATTTCAAAATTCTATGCTATTATACCATTAATAATATATAAAAAGATAATGTCATACTGCCATACTTTAGATGTATAAACCAATTATATAAATTCTGATTTCCTGCGCAGAGGATAAGATTTAAATATACGGCTTCCTACTAGCCCAACAATTAGACAGATTACTGCAATAACGCTACCCCATCCAATAATCTGAAGTGGTTCGTTAAAGCCGAACATCACTAAAAATCCAGCTAGAGGACTCGCTGTTCCAGGTGCATCATTAATCATTCCAGAATGTGCAATAACCATACCCGCAAGTGCACCACCGATAAAGTTACAAGAATAGATCGGTACAGGATTTAAGGATATAATATCTGCCTGTGATAACGGTTCGATGCCAACAGCTAAGATAGAGGCACGATCTCCTAACTTTAATTTATAGAACATCGTTGAATTAATAAACGCTGAACTGAATGATACCATTGCAGCTATCGCCATCGGTAACCCTGTCAGACCAAGTAGTGCTGTTAGAGCCATCGAACTCAGTGGTGCAGTTCCTACAACCGTAATAATACCACCAAGCACAAATCCCATAACCAGCGGACTCGCATCTGTAGATTGCTGTATCACTTCGCCAATTTTAATTAGCGTATTATTTACTAATGGTGTAACAAGCATTGCAAGCATACGTGCAAGCGGCGCGATAATAATAATTCCTACAATTAGATCAACACCTTCAGGCACATATTTTTCAGCATATTTCATAACATAACCAACGACATACCCTGCAACGAACCCGGGTAATAAATCAAGGCCACCACAGCTTGCTGCTATAATGAGTGCATAAACGGGAGATACACCAATAGATAAAGCAACTAAACCAGCTGCTGCTACACCACCGAGACTTCCGGCTGTATCTCCTAATTCTTCTAGAAACTTTATTCCGAATATATTTCCACCAACGTATTTCTGAAACGCCTCGACAAGAAATGTTGCAATCGCGGCATTCGCTAATGCCCCCATCGCCTTCATACCAGATGGTGCTTTATACGTAAATAACGTAAACAGCACAAGGACAAGGAGTAAGAAACCTGTTCCAATCAAAATATCCACATCAACAATCCCTTCCTGTTTTTATAATATATATATGTGTTCTTATTATAGTAACAAAAAATAATCGATTGTTGTCGTATACATTTCACACTTTTCGAAATTTTCTTTTTAAATAAATAATAAAGTCAGAAGCTAAGTATTCGCTTAGCTTCTGACTTTAACTATTCTAACATTACAACTTACTTCACTGGAATGTCCCAATGTGCTTTAAATTCACACATCTCCCAGAACATATACTCGTAGTAGCTTGTTTTAACAATAATCTCCTCTAAATCTGCAAGTACACGCTCCGGCATACCTTCAGCAAGCTCATCCATCAGTGCAATTGCATCATTCGTAAGTTCCGTAAATGCTTCCCCTGAATATGTTTCAATCCAGTCACGATATGGATTATTATCATCTAATGCGCCGTCCTGCTCCGCTAAATGATTCCCGATATAGTTATAACTCCATGCGCACGCAAGCAGACACGCCGTAACATGTTCGGCACCACCACGCTGTGCATGGTTCAGCATATAGCTCGTATACGCTGTATTCACTGATGCCGCTTCAGTTGCTTCTAATTCACTTTCAGAAATGCCAAACTGTTTCGCATAGCTGCGATGTAAATCCATCTCCATAAACAACGTACCATGCAGCAGTTTAGAGAATATGCCCATCACACGCAGGTCAGGTGCCTTCGCACTCCCGATCGCCATTAATTTAGCCTAATCAATTAAATAAACATAATCTTGTTTTAACCAGAACTGAAACTTTTCCTTCTCAAGCGAACCATCACCTAGCCCCTTAACGAAAGGATGTTCCAGATAAGAAGCCCAGATCGGTTCGACACGCTTTAATATGCGCTCAGTAAACATGTTATTCCTCCTCAATAAAAAATGCCTATACGCAGGTATAGGCATTAAGCACTTCCCTACGCTGGTATAAACCAAACAGGTTCAAAGGGTCGGATTACTCCTCTCAGCACGAATGCACCCCTAGTGACATTTTTTATTTTTATTTGTAGTACAGTATAATCGTATCATATTAAATATTTATCTCAAGCCATTATAATCATAATCACTATCGGTATTATAGGAAACACAATAATCATAAATGCGATAAACCATGCAGCTGGTCTTGCCATATTGAGTGTCATCCCAAATTCAGATAATTTTGGTACCCACACGTTATCATCTTCTTTATTATAATAAAATAGTCCCCATATGTAATTTTTTTCATTATGATACGGTGCTTTATCATTTAAAGCGGCTGAGGCACGATACTTCTTATCATTGCTAATCTGCTGAATAATACCAAATATCACCACGACAATTGATATAAATATAATACTTTCCATTATATAAGGTGGCATATATTCTTTCCCGAACAGAACAGGTCTTACGAGAATGAAGATAAATAAAATTGTCATAATAAATGATATGACGTGCAGTAACATCTCGTTATTGCGCTTCGTATCTGTCGCATACTTTTTCGAAGCTTCTTTGTTTGCCGGACTCACATTTGACTGGTAAAGTGATAACCCTTTGCTTGAACCCCATAACACAAATATCATAAAGAGTGCTATGCCTGAAGGGAAGAATACAGTTATTATATTTTTATCACTCCAATTATCCGGTACACCATTAAGCCCCCAGTGCGTCGCAATTGTGTCAGGTATTGTATGATAGTTCATTGCAACATATATTACCGCTGCCATGAGCATTACGAATTGTATCATATAGAAGTATGAAGTCGTCGAATTTTCTTCATCCATTAAACTTGTATCTACAGCTTTATACATTTTAATGTCTGCCATCCAGTCTTCTTTTTCTTTTAAAGATCTCATCTGATTAAATGCACTTCTATATATCCAGATCATTGCGATAATCAATAGGAATATAAGTATCGTAAACAGGATAAACTGCAATTCAGATTGTAATATCGTCCTCAACAATAAATGAATAACTGCAAATAATATACTGATAATGAATACATTTCGTTTATACGTTTGCGCAATATTTCTCACCTTACTATCATTACGCTTACTGTCTGGAACATACACACTAAAGAGAATATTTCTTCTGATATATCGTGCATTCAGTAAAAAGAGTAGACCTGTACAAAGTAAGATAATAGTTGTAATAACGGCTTCCATATTATTCACGCTCCTCTAATTTTTTTAATAAGTCTGATATATCGACCTGCTTGCATTTCGCTTCATCGATTATCGGCTTTAATCGTTCCAGCAAATCTTCCTGTTCGGCTTTCGTAGCAGCCTTCAATGCATCCGGATGAATGATCGCACCTGACTTAGGCTGAACGAGTATCAACCCCTTATCTTCCAGGTAATGGTATGCTTTATTCACAGTATGCATGTTAATTTGTAATCCACGAGCTAAACTTCTGCTTGAAGGTAACGCATCATATGGCACTGCATTTTCTGATGCTATATTCGCAATTATCGCATTCGCAAGCTGCAAATATACAGGAGTCGTGCTCCCTTCATTTAATTCAATATATATTGTCAACACCCCTTTTTGTTATACATATTATAGAACAATTTAAAATACAAAATAAAAAGTTTCTGTTATATATTTAGTATAACAGATGATGGCGAAATTTCCATAAAAAAACTGAGACTTTATCGTCTCAGCTCTTAATTAATTCAACTTCCAAATATCAGTCGCATATTGCTGTATCGTTCGGTCACTAGAGAATTGACCCGACTTCATTATATTCGTCAAGCTCATCTGATTCCACTTCCTCTTATCCTGATATGTTGCCATCGCAGTCAAATGAATATCAACATATGAGTTAAAGTCTTTAAGCAGGAAGTACGGATCATTGTTTGTCAGTACATGGTAGTACAGGTCATTAAATGCATAGTTTCTGCCGAACTGTTCATTGATAAGCGCGTCCATCGCATTTTTCACACGTGAATCCGTCTTATAGATGTCCTCTGCTCGGTAGCCACCATTTAACTGATAATTAATGACTTCTTCAGAACTTAAACCAAAGATAAAGATATTCTCTTTACCTACAAGCTCAGCAATTTCAACATTCGCACCGTCCATCGTACCAAGTGTAATCGCACCATTCATCATCATCTTCATATTACCTGTCCCTGATGCTTCCATCGATGCAGTTGAAATCTGTTCTGATATTTCTGCTGCCGGCATAATATCTTCAGCTAATGTCACATTGTAGTTTTCTAGAAATACAACTTTAATTCTATTATCAACATCTGTATCATTATTAACTACATTTGCAACAGCATGAATCAGTTTGATCACTTCTTTAGCAATATGGTATCCCGGTGCTGCTTTGGCACCAAAGATAAATGTTATCGGTTGTATTTTTATAGACGGCTTACGCTTAATTTCATTATAGAGGTAGATAATACGCAGTAAATTCAATAATTGTCGCTTATACTCATGTAACCTTTTCACTTGCACATCAAATACAGAATGTTCATCTACTTCAATGCCTGTCTTATTGTAGATGACCTCTTTAAGTGCTTTTTTATTGTGCAGCTTCACTTCAGCTAATCGATCCAGGAAAGCATCGTCATTATAATAATGCATCAACTGCGTTAATTCCTGAGGATGTTTCACCCAGTTATTTCCGATAGTATCACTGATTAAGTTTGACAGCTCAGGGTTAGAGGTCATCAACCACCTTCTATGCGTTATACCGTTCGTCTTATTATTAAATTTCTCTGGCGTCAGCTTATAGAAATCATTAAATGTATAATCTTTAATAATTTCAGAGTGGAGCGCAGCTACACCGTTCACACTGAAAGAACCGACGATAGCAAGCTTGCTCATATGAACCACATTATTACTGATGACTGCAAGATCACCAATCTTATCACGCATTTCTGGATGTGCTTCATATACACTCTTACAGAAACGTTCATTGATTTCATTGATAATCATAAAGATACGCGGGTTAACATTCTGAACTTGATATACTGGCCATTTCTCTAGCGCTTCCTGCATGATTGTATGATTCGTATAGGCAAATGTGTGCGTAGTAATGTGCCACGCGTCATCCCATCCGAGCCCTTCTTCATCCATCAGAATACGCATCAGTTCTGGAATACCGAATGTAGGATGCGTATCATTGATCTGAATACAATGATACTTATGGAAGTCTGTTACAGGCAGCTGATAGCGTTCTTTGAATTGATTGATCAGCGTCTGAATCGTAGATGAAACTAAGAAATACTGTTGCTTGAGACGTAAGAATCTACCTTCTTCAGTTGAATCATCAGGGTATAAGAAACCTGAAATACGTTCTACACTTTGCATATGCTCAAGTCGATTCTTGTTATCTCCATGATCTATCGTGTCGTGTGGTAGTTCAGCACTCCAAAGACGCAGCTGATTGACATTATCATTATCATATCCTACAACACCTACATCATATGGCACTGCAAGTACTGTCTCCTGGTTACTATAAGTAAATTTAAGATTGCCATCTTCAAGTACTTCTGAAGTGACTTGACCTCCAAAATTTACAGGCACTGCTTCCTCTATTCTTCTTGTTTCCCAAGGGTATACTTCCTGTAACCAGTTATCTGGCAATTCAATTTGTGTACCGTTAACAATACGCTGTTCGAATAACCCATAGCGATAACGTATACCAAAACCGTTTCCCATATATCCTAAAGAGGCGATAGAATCTAAGAAACACGCAGCAAGTCTACCAAGACCACCATTTCCTAATCCAGCATCATTTTCTTCACTATAAATTTTCTTAGGGTCACGACCGAGCTCAGTCAGTACTTCATTACATACATCTAATAGTCCGGCATTCAATAGGTTACTTTCAATTAATCTTCCAATCAGAAATTCCATCGATAGATAGTTAATCTGGCGTCTTTTAGCTTCAATGTTATGATGTCTAGTATCCACTCCTGCCTGATTAATTTCATCTTTTAATATAGAGCATATTGCGTAGAATATATCGTTATCTGTAGACTCTTCCAAGGTTGCAGTACGTTTATTCATCAACTTAGTTTCTAATACTTTACGAAATTCTGATTTTGTATATGTTTTCATTGAAGTCTCCTTAATAGATGTCTAAGTATTGTCGTGCTGAAGCATCCCAGCTATGATTCACTTTTGTGATGTTCTTAATCAGAGCTTTGTATTTATTTTCATCATGATAGATTAATAATGATGCATAAAGCCTATCTAATAATTCATGTGCATTATAGTTGGCAAAGGATAATCCAGTACCTTCCATCGACACTTCATTGAATGGAATGACGGTATCCTTCAGTCCCCCTGTTTCACGAACTATTGGAATTGAGCGATATTGCAGCGCGATCAGTTGACTCAGACCACAAGGTTCAAAAAGTGATGGCATGATAAAGAAATCGCTTGCTGCATAGATTTGTCTTGAAACCTGCTCATCGAACCCTCTATAGAAGCGTACTTTATCTGGATACTTCTCCTGAAGATAATTAAAGTAGTTTTCAAACTCTACTTCGCCATTTCCCATGATAAAGAGCTGTACCTCATTCTGGATAAATTCTTCCATAATACGCATCACAAGATGCAGACCCTTTTGTTCTACCATCCTCGTGATTATTGCGTACATCGGTATATGAGCAGAATTCGGAAGATCGAACGTTTCCTGAAGTATCGTCTTGTTCTCTCGTTTCTTAAGTATCGAACTTTTGAAATTGACGGCGATGTTCTTATCAGTAAGCGCGTTATAATCTTTAACATTTATCCCATTGACAATACCTGTTAAATCACGTGCACGCATATTCAATAAGTCGTCAAGCCCTTCGCCGTAGTATGGTGACTTAATTTCTTCAGCATAGCTCGGAGATACCGTTGTAATCTTATCAGCATGGAAGATACCTGCTTTCATAAGATTCAGCATGCCTCTCCACTCGAAACCCGCGAAATGAACGCGCTCGAGGTTAAAAAGGTTGTCAAACGCATCGTACATCAGCATTCCTTGATATTTGATATTGTGGATTGTGAATACAGTACGCATTCCAGCAACAGGTTGCTTTATATTACAAAAGGCAACTGCCGCCCCCGCTTGCCAGTCATGTCCATGAAGTACGTCCGGTTTATAATCTCCTCTATAGATAAATTCTATTACAGCATTTGAAAAGAAGACAAAACGTTCTCCATCATCATCATAACCGTACAGTGTATCACGACTGAAATACTGCATATTATCAACAAAATAATATATAATACCATTCCATTTTAATGATAGAATGCGTGTATATTGAAAACGCCAGCCTACATGTGTCTGAAAAATCATTTCTTCTTTAAGCTGTTCCTTATATTCAGATTTTAAGTCTTGATAAAGTGGTAAAATCACACGCACTTCACAGTCACCTGTTTCATTTAAATATTGAGGAAGACTGCCGATTACATCAGCGAGTCCTCCAGACTTAAAGAAAGGTGTACATTCTGAAGCTACAAATAATATCTTTTTCATCACTTTTCCAACTTTCTTTAAATTGTTTGTCTTTTCGCAACAACAAACGGCTTATCTTGTGACCCAATCAATTTCTGATGCTCATTCACAATGACGTCTTTGTCTAATATAACATTTTCAATCAAAGCACCCGCTTTTATATGGCAATTGGTCATAATAATTGAATTTTTTATTGTTACACCTGGTTCAACACATACGCCGCGGTAAAGAATACTGTTTTCAACATGTCCTGCAATTTCACACCCATTGGCAACAGTCGAATTTAGAACGGTACAATCACCAATATATTTTGTCGGAGGTTGATTAGAAATCTTTGTTTTAATTCTATTTTCCTTCATAAATATTGCTTTGTAACGTTCAGGCTCTAAAATGCTCAAGTTATTCTTATAGAATGTCTTAAGCGAGTTGATGTACATTGTCACTTCCTGAATATCATAATATGTGACATCCAGCTCATCTATTCTTTCGAATATACCATGGAAGAAGAAATTATCTTTATAATTCTGAATGCAGTAATCCATGATTTCAAATAATTTATCCTTCTTTATAATATATGTTCCAGTAAATACGTGGGCATTGGCACTATCATGGTTAAGATATGTCACTTTCGAACCTTCATTATTTACACGTAATAATGGTTGATGCATTTCTTCAAGCTTATCCACATTCTCTGAAATCAATGTGATATCTGCATCATTTTCTATATGAAATTTAAATGCGTCCTTAAAGTCCGTGTTTGCAATCAGCTGTGATCCAGAAATAATCACATCCGTTGCATTACTTCTAATAAAGAAATCACGGTTGTTATGAAAATGCCTTAAATCTCCTTTAGAAATATCCGATGGATCGTGCCAATCCGGAGGGAGCACAAATAATTTTGATTTTCGGTCATCAAGCCCAAAATCATCACCATTTCCAAGATGGTCCATTAAAGAACGGTACTTCTGGTTGACAAAGATTGCAACTTGATCAGTACCCGAACTTACTATATTAGAAAGGCTGAAATCTATCAGACGATATCTCCCTGCAAATGGAACGCTCGCACCATTTCGAAAATACGTGAGTTCTTCTAAATAATCCTGTTCATTTGATAAATTGATTAATCCCATAAGCGAACGCATTATGCATGACCTCCTGTAAATTTATGAATATTTTTAGGACCAACAACAATCGGTTCCTGCTCATTTGTTCCGTCAATCGTAACACCATCTGGAATGATAAGGTTATCCATGATAATTGCTTTTCTGATTGTACATTCTTTACCGATTACAGTTTTTGGATGGATGATTGCATCCTGAACGATAGCACCTTCGCCTACCGTAACTTCGCTGAACAGCACTGAATGATCGACATGACCAAAGATAAATGACCCTGGACAGACGAGTGAATCATCGATATTTGCTTGAGTACCTACATATTGTGGCGGCAAGTTTTCTTCATGAGAATACGTTGGCCATGACTTGCTGTTTAACAGCTCTTTTAAATCTTCTTCTAGTAAATCCATATTCGCTTCCCAATAGGACTGTATCGTACCTACGTCCTTCCAGTATCCTTCGAATCGATACGCATAAAGAAGTTTGTTAGCATCCAGCATTTTGGGGATGATGTCGTTACCAAAGTCATGTTCAGATTGCGTATCTTGTTCATCTGCGATTAAATACTCACGTAAAACTTTCCAGCTAAAGATATAGATTCCCATCGACGCAAGATTATTCTTTGGATGTTCTGGTTTTTCGTCGAATTCATAAATCTTAAGATCCTCTTCAGTATTTAGTATTCCAAAGCGACTTGCTTCTTCAATCGGCACTTCAATTACAGAAATCGTCGCATCGGCCTGCTTTTCTTTATGGAAATCGAGCATCTGCTGATAATCCATCTGATAAATATGATCTCCTGAAAGAATCAGTAAATATTCCGGGTCATACTGATCGATAAAATGAATGTTCTTTGTAATTGCATCGGCAGTACCTTCAAACCACGAAGCGCCTTCCTGATCAGCAAATGGAGCAAGCACAGTAACGCCACCATCCTGCTTATCAAGCGACCACGGTTTTCCTAATCCAATATGTCGGTTCAGCATTAGTGGTGCGTACTGAACAAGCACTCCTACTGTCGATATATTTGAGTTCGATAAATTACTTAATGTAAAGTCAATGATGCGATACTTTCCTCCAAAAGGCACTGCTGGCTTTGCAATATTTTTTGTCAGCTGACCTAATCTCGTTCCCTTTCCACCTGCAAGTAACATTCCAACAACTTCATTTGACATGATATCCCCTACCTCATTCATATTTTTTTGTAATATCTATGATGTTCTTTTTCGTTCTTTAACTTTTTTATAGATTACAAATCCGAACGGTGGTATTTTCCCTTTTATCGCATGTTTGAAACCGGTTACCTCGATAGTTTCTGAAAAAAGATAGTTACTGACTACTTGATTAGAGCCACCGTATATTTTTTTATCTGAATTAAAATATTCTTTATACTTACCAGGCTGATCTACTGCCACGGTAAAGTCATAATAAACTTCCTTCGAGAAATTAAGCACTATAATCAAAGTGTTACCCTTACGATCTGTACGCATGTAACTCGCAATATTCTGTGTATTATTGTCTGCATCTATCCATTTGAAGCCTTCTGTTTTGTAATCTAATTCAAATAGTGGTCTTTCTTTTAAATACAGCTTATTCATATCCTGAACAAAATCCTGCAGTCCTTGATGAATGGGATAGTCCAGCAAGAACCAGTCCAGCTGTTCTTTATCTTTCCACTCAGCATACATTCCAATCTCGCTACCCATAAAGTTAAGCTTCTTACCCGGCTGGGTCATCTGATAGCCATATAATAAGCGATACTGCGCGAACTTCTGCCATTGATCTCCCGGCATTTTATCCAGCATACTAAGTTTACCGTGGACCACTTCATCATGTGAGAAAGGTAGGATAAAGTTTTCGTCGTAGCGATAGACAAGCGGAAAGTTCAAATAATTGTGGTGATGCTGCCTCATAATAGGATCGAGTTCCATATAATCAAGCGTGTCGTGCATAAATCCAAGATCCCATTTAAAGTTAAACCCAAGTCCGCCAGAAGCAACTGGCGCTGTAACATTCTTCATATCTGATGAGTCCTCTGCAATCATTAATGTATACGGGTAATGTTTGAAAACTTCAGTGTTCAGCTTCCGTAAAAACGCAACCGCTTCTTTATGAATCGTTGTCCCATCCTCATTAAAAATTCTCTCATGTGCTTTATGATTCTCAAAATTAAGATCCGTCATTGAATGTACAGCATCCACACGCAAACCATCGATATGATATTCACTCAACCAAAATAGTGCATTTGACACGAGGAAACTCTGTACTTCTGTTCGTCCAAAATCAAAGGTCAACGTCCCCCAGCCACGTTTTTCTGCACGATACATATCGGGATGTTCAAATAACGGAGTCCCATCAAACATCCTGAGACCGTGCGCATCCTTACAAAAATGAGCCGGTACCCAGTCCAGTATCACTCCAATTTGGTGCTGATGACATTGATCGATAAAATATTTGAAATCCTGTGGTGTACCAAATCGGCTTGTAGGTGCAAAATAACCCGTTACTTGATAACCCCAGGACAAATCGAAAGGATGTTCAGTAATTGGCATCAATTCAATATGAGTATAGCCCATCTTCTTCACATACGGGATTAAGGACTCCGCCATTTCTCTATATGTATAATATGAACGATCTGTAAACGCATCGATGGATTCTCCTTCGTAGCGCTCAACATTATGTTTTTTCCACGTTCCAAGATGAACTTCATAAATATTGATTGGTTGATCATAAGGAGAAGTCTTATTACTCTGCCATGCTTCATCTGACCATTGATAGGAGATATCCGTGACAACCGATGCTGTTGCAGGTCGTTTCTCAGCATAGAATGCATAAGGATCCGCCTTGAATATTTGTTGACCTTGTTTAGTTTCGATTAAATATTTATAGATTGAACCAATACATACATTAAATGTACCTGTAAACAATCCACTATCCGGTACTTTCTCAAGTTCGTATCCAGTACCCGTCCATTGATTCGCATCTAATGCAACACTTACCTTGCGCGCATGTGGTGCCCATACGGTAAATGTTGTCTCACCTTTCTCTTTGTTGAAATGAGCGCCCATAAACTGCTGGGATGCATAATGCGTCCCTTGATGAAATAAAAATCGATCTAATTCAGTTACCATTTCATCCCTCCGTCATATTGCTTATTTTCAGTATAATTGAAAAATGTGAACGATATGTTAATTAAACATTATTTAATTATATTTTCATCTCTATATTATACCCTTTAAATGAATAAAATTTCCTATATTCAAAATATTTTTACTTTTATATTTTCCATGTTACACGTTATAATATTAAACGAGTAGGAGGTTTTACCATTGCAAGCTTATATAGATGATTTTAATCTCATAACCATTCAATCAAATGTAAAATTAAATGGACATTTTCAAATCGATAATGATGGTATCTTCAAACTAGAATTGATGAAACAATTTAAACTTGAAAATAACTACTATTATAAATTGAAGATGTCACATCCTATACATCTGCCTCAAACATATCATATATTATATGACGGGCAAGAAATTCCATTATTCATAGGAGATATCACGAGAACCTCAAATTTTGAATCAGCATTTAGTGCACTGGATGAAACCCTCGGTGCAACGATTAAAGATGATAAGACGACATTCTCTGTATGGTCACCAGTTGCGCAGTCTATAATCGTCGTAACAGATGACCATACGTATGAAATGACTCGTAAGAACAACGGTACATATACCGTTGTCGTTGATAATAATCTCCATGGTATTTCCTATCAGTACGAAGTCATGATCAACAACAAGAAAATACGAGTGAACGATCCCTACGCTAAAGGATTAACTGTCAATAGTACGAAAAGCGTGGTCATCGATATGAATCAAGTGCAAGACTTTCCTTCTCAATTTCCAGAAATAGAACGTAATGATGTCATTATTTATGAAGTCCACACAAGAGACTTCTCGATGCATCCGAATAGCGGTATACAGCATAAAGGCAAATTATTAGGGTTAATCGAAGAAGGAACCTCAACCCATACGGGGCATACTACTGGCTTTGATTATATAAAATCATTAGGCACCAGTCATATTGAATTATTACCCGTAAACGATTTCGCTCGCGTTGATGATATTGATTTCACGTCCAATTACAACTGGGGATATGATCCGGAATTCTATCAGACGATTGATGGCAGTTATTCTACAGACGCGGTGCATCCTGTGAAACGAATCGAAGAATTAAAGATGGTAGTACAGAAATATCACGAAGCAGATATGGGTGTGATTTTAGATGTCGTCTTTAATCATGTATATAAGATGGAGACTTCTCCATTTGAACAGCTCGTGCCAGGATATTATTTTCGCTATCATAAAGATGGTACATTAAGCAATGGCACTGGGGTTGGAAACGATGTTAAGACAGAACGCGTCATGATGCGTAAATATATATTGGATACATTAGAATATTATATTGATACCTTTAAGATCGACGGCTTCCGTTTTGATTTGATGGGTGTTATTGATATTGAGACGATGCAGCATATCGAAAGATTGATCCAAAGTAAGAATAAATATGGCTTTATCCTAGGTGAAGGCTGGAATCTATATAGTGCAATGCCGGATGCTATAAAGACGATTCATGAGAATATCGATCAAGTCCCTGACGTTCATTTTTTTAACGATTTCTTTAGGGACACATTAAAAGGGAACAATTTCGACCTTAAGGATCGAGGCTATTTCAACGGAAAAGGGCGATACTATGAAAGAATGTTCACACTCTTCACAGGACAGACAGGTATCCCAGCCAAGCAGTCGATTAACTATGCAGAAGTACATGATAACCATACATTATTTGACCGCATCAACTATACGACTCAGACCGATATACAGTTGCAGCATAAGATTCATCAGATGATTACAATCTTCACCATTCTGTCACTAGGGACTCCTTTCATCCATGCTGGACAAGAGTTTTTTAGGACAAAATATGGGCATGGTAACACATACAACTTGAGTGATTTCATCAATAGAATCGACTGGAACAGAAGAATCAAATATGACAAAGAACTTGATGTCATCAAACAAGCCATACAAATAAGACGTACTTATGAAATATTTAAGGTTCAGACGCTTGAAAATAAGTCAAAACGTATCATACAACTTAACATTGACCAGCCTTTATTCGGGGTATTGCTTTTCGATAGAAGATATGAGTTTATACTTCTTTTTAATCCTACAGCGATCAATTATGACGTACCCTTACCAAGAATGGGTCAATATGAAGTAGTACTGACGAATGAAAGCACTCAACAGAAGCTCGTCCAGTCACAAGTGACATTAAATCCGTACCAATGTCTGCTACTAAAAAAGAATTTTTAAATAAATTATCAGCATATCAGTGGTCGGCGTATACAATTCATGATTTAATGAAGTTAATCTATATAAGGAGATGGAACATTTGACAAATCAAAGTACATGGGAAGCACATATCGATGATAGTTTAATCAGTATTGAAGCTTATGAAAAGTTATCTGAACAGGATAAGCAAGAGGGTTATGTAGGCAATTTATCTTTTGGTACAGCTGGTATTCGAGGTAAGATTGGACTTGGACCGAACCGTCTGAATAAATACACGGTGCAGAAAGTAGCAACAGGCCTTGCACAGTATCTCATTGAACTTAAAGCAGAACCGAGCGTGGTCATCGCATACGATACGAGACATTTCTCGCCGGAATTCTGTGATGCAATTGCTGAAGTATTAGGTCACCATAATGTTAAGACATATATCTTCGACAGATATCATACGACACCTGAATTGTCTTTTGCTGTGCGTCACCTAAAGACCGATGCAGGCGTAATGATAACTGCAAGCCACAATCCACCTGAATATAACGGGATTAAGATCTATGGTCCAGATGGCGGACAGCTAGCGCTTGAAGCTTCACAAAAGGTAAGTGCTTTTATCGATGATATTGATGATGTATTTGCACTTAACTCTACAAGTAAAGCTGAACTGCTAGCACACAGCAGGATTGAATATTTAGATGATAGCATAATCAACGCCTATAAATCGGAAGTTATTTCACTCGTCGAAGATATCCCGGCATCTGATCTTAAAGTCGTTTTTACAAGTTTGCATGGTACAAGTGTACCGATCATACCTGAACTATTAGATGCACTTAACTTTACGCAATATGAAGTGGTTAAGGAACAGGCGATTCCAGATGGCGATTTTACATCTGTAAAATCTGCGAATCCAGAAGATCATGACGCATTTGATTTGGCTGTCAATTACGCGAAAGCCTCAAATGCAGATCTACTGATTGCGACAGATCCGGATGCGGATCGTATGGGAATAGTTGCATATGTAGATGGCAAATTTCATTATTTCAATGGGAATCAAATAGGCGCTTTACTCCTCCACTATCGTATTCAGTCTACTAAAACGACTGAAAATCGTGCTGCAGTAAAATCCATAGTAACGAGTGACCTTGGCCGCAAGATTGCTGAAGCAAACAATGTAAAAATGTTTGACGTCTTAACAGGTTTTAAATTTATAGCAGAGAAGATTGCTCAATTTGAGTCTTCTTTAGCGTATAACTATATATTTGGCTATGAGGAAAGCTACGGTTATATGGCCGGTCCATTTGTACGTGATAAAGATGCTGTTCAAATCGTCCCGCTCATTATCAAACTGGCAAGTGAGCTCAAGAATGAACAGCGTACAATTGTAGACCAGATGAATGACATTTATTCTAAATATGGTCATTATCAGGAGAAATTATTCTCCCACACCTTTGAAGGCCAAGAAGGCAAAGCACATATCGAAAAGATAATGAGTGAAAGCCGTGCCCAATTCCCTTCTGAAATAGCAGGTCAAAAAGTTATCCGTGTTGATGATTATCTTGCACAGACTTCTTATGCTGATGGTTCTGAAACAAAGATTGAGCTCCCGAAAGCTGATGTGCTAAAGTTTCATTTTGAGAATGGATGGATTGCACTACGTCCATCAGGTACTGAGCCGAAAATCAAGCTATACATATCAATGATTACAGATGATATCGCATCACTTGCAGAAGAAATGAACCAGGCTTTCTTCAATTAATTACTAAATAAGCACTTGAAACCTCAGAGGCTTCAAGTGCTTATTTAGTACTTTATTTACACAGAAGGAACAAACTTAAAGAAGTTCAGCCATGGCATGTCTCTAGTAATATAAATATAGCTCACCATAATGATGATATATAGAATATGCAACGGGAAGACATCAATCTCTATCTTGTTCATCTCTTTATATGTAAAGAAGAGTTTGATCGGCACTGTCATAATAATTAAAAATCTTATCGTATAGATGATCATGACGAATTCTGGGCGTAGATACACACAAAGCAGCTCGATAAGCATAAAGAAATTGTACAGCGTATAGTAGCTGATCGTATCTACAAATACTTTATAGAAGTTATTACTCCGATTTAAAGCAAGCATCTGAATTAAATACGTCATTAGAATAGCGATTAAAGCAAATGTACCCCCACTGACTACATAATTAATGCCTTCCAGATTATTAAACGTACGTAGGTGAAATGCACCAAGCAGATAGAGCATACACAAGAAGATACAGTAGTTACTAACCGCAAAATAAAAATATTTACTACTTTTGCTGTTATCTATTATTTTATTCGGCATGACAAATGAGCGGTAAGCATAGTTCAAGAAAGAATCGATATGGTAATCAAATTCTTTAATCGGTTGCTTTACTTGTGCGATTACCTGTTTTCTTTTGCTGGTCTTTACATGTTGCTGGTCCAATGAATCGTTGACAACGTTCTTTCTATCGTCATCTTCTTTAATAAACTTATTAATGTGGTCCCATTTGCCCATTCTCTCACCTCAAAAAAATAAAAACTGTTTAATGATAGTATACATTAAACAGTTTCTTTTTGCTTATAAGTTATCACGCCAGTTAATTAATCCTTCAATATCACTTTGTTCAATCTTCCCTGTCTCACTTGCAACCTCAACGAGACTATCGAAATCAGAAAGCGTATAGTATGGATATCCTGCTTGTGCTAATCTTTCTTTCCCTTTGCTTAATCCGTATGTAAATATTGCAACGATGCCTAATACATCCGCACCATGCGCTTTTAATGCATCCGCTGCTTCAATCGCTGATCCCCCAGTAGAAATTAAATCTTCTACGACAACAACCTTCTGCCCTTCTAATACACGGCCTTCAATCTGATTCCCTTTACCATGTTTTTTACTGGATGAGCGCACGTAACTCATCGGTAAGTTCATCTTCTGTGCAGTAAATGCTGCATGTGGAATACCTGCAGTCGCTGTTCCTGCTAATACCTCTACATCACTGAAATGTGTTTCAATCAAAGACTTTAAACCTTCAGCAATCTGATCTCGTACCGCAGGATAACTCATTGTTAATCGATTATCACAGTATATCGGACTTTTAATTCCTGAGGACCAGGTAAACATATCATTCGGTTGTAATGATACTGCTTCAATTTCTAGCAATGCTTTTGCGATTTCTTTATTTAACATCTGTTTCCCACGCTTTCTTTATTTGATGATATTTTGCGACTGGATTTGTATCTTGTGTAATTGAACGCCCGACAACGATATGTGTTGCACCATTCAATTTCGCAAATTCAGGCGTTGCAATGCGTACTTGATCGCCTTTTGCATCTTCAGGTGTACGAATACCCGGCGTTACTTTCAGAAATGCATCACCAAGTACCTCTCTAATCATTGCACTTTCATTTGCCGAACATACGACACCATCAAGTCCAGACTTCTGTGCTAACGTTGCATAGTTTAAAATACTGTCATTAATGGAAGACTGAATGTTCTGCTCCTGCTGCATCATGAGTTCGGAAGTACTTGTCAGCTGTGTCACTGCAATCAGAGATGCATTGCTACCGCTATCACGTAACCCTTCTAAGGCACGCTGCATCATGATGGAGCCGCCAGCAGCATGTACATTCACCATCTGAATATCTAGATTTCCTAATCCTTTCATTGCCTGACCAACTGTATTCGGAATATCATGCAACTTTAAGTCCAGAAAGATCTCATGACCTTGATTACGAATTTCTTTTATGATATCCGGGCCATTCTGTAAATAAAGTTCCATCCCTACTTTAACAAATAATGATTCATTGAACGGCTTTAAAAATATTCTTACGGCTTCCATATCTTTAAAGTCTAAAGCTATAATGGGTTTTGTCATTTCACTGCCTCCTGTGTACGTCCTTTTAATTCATGAATATGATTAGCACCCAATTTATCTAAAAGACCTGGCAATGCATCAATGATATCTTTACAAACTGTCGGATTCTGGAAGTTTGCTGTACCAACAGCGACGGCATCTGCACCAACTGAAATATAGTCGATAACGTCCTGTGCTTCTGTAATGCCACCCATAGCGATAATCGGAATATTCGGCAATGCGCGACGCACTTCATAAACCATACGCATCGCAACTGGTTTAACAGCAGGGCCACTTAATCCTCCGATTACGTTAGAAATAATCGGAACACCCGTTCTTTCATTGATCCTTAACCCTACTAATGTGTTAATCATCGTAATACCATCGGCATATTCAGCAACTGCACTCGCCATCTCTACAATGTTTGTAACATTTGGAGAAAGCTTGACGTATATTGGAACACTTGATACTGCTTTAACTTTACGCGTTAATTCCTTCGCAGTGTCAGGATCAGTCCCGAACTGTATACCGCCCTCCTTAACGTTCGGACATGAAATATTAAGTTCAAGTGCACACACATTCGGAGCCTTTGAAATCTTCTCTGCAACTTCAACGTAATCTTCAACTTTAGAACCTGCAACATTTGCGATGATGGGTGTTTCAAATTGTTCCAGCCACTTCAGTTCATGCTGAATAATATGGTCGACACCTGGATTCTGCAATCCTATCGCATTGATCATACCACTTGATGTTTCTGCAACACGCGGCGTCGGATTACCGAATCTGCGTTCTGGTGTCGCAGCTTTAATCATTATTGCACCGAGTTCATTTAAGTCCATAAACTGTGCATACTCTTTACCGAAAGCAAAGCATCCACTCGCAGGCATGACCGGGTTTTTTAAGTTCAATCCTGGTAGTTCAATATTTAATCTCATAGTGCAAGTGCCCCTTTCTCAAATACTGGGCCGTCCGTACAAATCTTCACGTAGCCATCTTCATTATCCGCTTCACATACACATGCATAACATGCCCCGATACCGCATCCCATACGCTCTTCCAATGAAACAAAACCTGGCGTATGTGGTAACGTCTCCTGTATCGCCTTAATCATGACGATTGGACCACATGTATAGAACGTATCATAGTCGACCGGTATCGCATTTATAACATCTGTTACAAAACCTTTCGTACCATATGTCCCATCAACTGTCGCAACATGCGTCGTACCAAGCGCTTCAAACTGTTTAATATAAAACATATCTTCAGCCGACTGAAAGCCGAGCACGTGGATTGTTTTAATGCCACGTGCATTGAGTTGCTTAGATAATTCATATAATGGTGGTACACCGATACCTCCACCGATGAGTAATGCTGTTTTCTGTGCAGCTTCTACTGGAAAACCATTCCCTAGTGGTGCTAATATATTTACGCTATCACCTGATTTCAGTTGTGATAACTGCGTTGTACCTTTTCCTTCAGCACGATATAAACACGTTAAAGTCTGTGCCTGTTGATCTACTGAGCAGATAGAAATTGGACGTCTCAGCATAAACTCTGAACTGTTGCCAACACGCATATGCACAAATTGTCCCGGCTTTGTCATGTTTTTCGTAATGTCACCTTGTAAAACGATTTCGTATATATTTCTTGCGATACTTGTTTGTTTAACGACTCGCATCTCTTCCTGCATCAATAGACCCCCTACATTTGATTCATATTAAATGTCATGCTTTCAATGACTTCAAGTAATGCTCGTGCTGTATCAAGAGATGTTAGACATGGTACACCGTTATCAACTGAATCACGACGAATCTGGAAGCCATCACGTTCAATTTGCTTCCCTTTCGTCATTGTATTGATGACGATCTGGACATGTCCGTCACGAATAACATCAAGTAAGTTAAATTCGCTACCAATCTTACTCACTTCAACAACCGGAATATCATTTTCTTTAAGCAACTTCGCTGTACCACTCGTTGCCATAATGCGGTACCCTACTTCATGGAAACGTTTTGCAAGCCCTAGTGCTTCTGCTTTATCTTTATCAGCAACTGTAATAAGCACAGTGCCGTGATCCTTAACTTGAAGTCCACTTGCAACCAGCCCTTTATATAGTGCTTTTTCTAACGTAATATCTTTACCCATCACTTCACCTGTAGATTTCATCTCAGGTCCGAGTGTAATGTCAACATTTTTAAGTTTAGAGAAGCTGAATACCGGCGCTTTGACATAAACACCTTCTTTGTAAGGAACAAGTCCGTCTTTGTAACCTTTAGAAATTAACGATTCACCTAAAATTGCTTTCATCGCTAAGTTTGCCATCGGTACGTCAGTAATCTTACTTAAGAATGGTACTGTACGGCTCGCGCGTGGGTTTACTTCAAGCACGAATACTTCATCATTACTAATAACATATTGAATGTTCAGTAATCCTTTAATCTCTAAACCATGTGCTAAACGTTTCGTATAGTCTTCCAGCGTCGCAATTTGCTTTTCAGTTAATGTTTGCGGTGGATATACCGCAATCGAGTCACCTGAGTGAACCCCTGCACGTTCGATATGTTCCATAATGCCTGGAATTACGACCGTTTCACCATCACAAATCGCATCAACTTCAATTTCTTTACCTGTTAAATATCTATCGATTAATACAGGATGCTCAGGACTCGCTTTAACAGCTTGCGTCATATAATTGATCAGTTCTTCTTCGTTATAAACAATTTCCATCGCACGTCCACCGAGTACATATGAAGGACGCACAAGAACAGGATAGCCGATAAAGTCTGCATTTGCTACTGCTTCTTCAACAGAAGTTGCAGTTTTACCCAGAGGCTGCGGAATTTCAATTCTCTGCATTAACGCTTCAAATTCTTTACGATCTTCCGCACGGTCCAAGTTTTCTAAAGATGTTCCTAATACTTTCACACCATATTTCGTAAGTTTTTCAGCTAAGTTAATTGCTGTCTGTCCACCAAACTGAACTACAACGCCTTCTGGCTGCTCCAGGTTAATGATGTTCATCACATCTTCTTCCGTTAAAGGTTCAAAGTATAGTTTATCTGAAATAGAGAAGTCAGTTGAAACAGTCTCAGGATTATTATTAATGATAATTGCTTCATAACCTGCTTCACGAATTGCCCATACGGCATGCACAGTTGCATAATCAAACTCTACCCCTTGACCGATACGGATTGGTCCAGATCCAAGCACGACAACTTTCTTCTTATCAGAACGAATAGATTCATTTTCCGTTTCATACGTTCCATAGAAGTAAGGCGTATTCGATTCAAATTCAGATGCACATGTGTCCACCATTTTGTAAACAGGCAGAATATTGTTTGCATGACGGATATCATAGATTTCTTTTTCTGTCATATTCCAGCGATGGGCTATCACTTTATCACTGAATCCGTATTTCTTAGCCCAGATTAAGTGATCGATATCACCGACATTGTCCTTTAAGTCATGCTCGATATCAATGATATGCTGGAACTTATTTAAGAAGAAATAATCAATTTGTGTCATCTCATGAATCTCTTCTAAAGTCACACCTCGACGGATTGCTTCACCGATGAAGAAGAGACGTTCATCATCTTGTTCACCGATTCGCTGTTTAATGAAATCAAGTTCAAAGTCTTCACCGTTTGGTAATCCAAGGTGATGTACACCATACTCTAACGAACGAATTGCTTTAAGCAATGACTCTTCATATGTTCGTCCGATCGCCATAACTTCACCCGTTGCTTTCATCTGCGTACCTAGCACACGTTCACCTTTTTCAAACTTATCGAATGGGAAACGCGGAATCTTAGATACAACGTAATCAAGTGCTGGTTCAAATGCAGCATAGCTTGTACCTGTTACAGGGTTCATCATCTCATCAAGCGTTAATCCTACAGCAATCTTCGCGGCAAGTTTCGCAATCGGGTAACCTGTAGCTTTAGATGCAAGCGCTGACGAACGTGATACACGTGGGTTTACTTCTATAATGTAGTAATTGAATGAATGGGGATCCAGTGCTAACTGTACGTTACATCCACCCTCTATCCCTAATGCACGGATAATCTTCAGCGATACGTCACGTAACATATGATATTCTTTGTCTGTTAACGTCTGACTCGGTGCGACAACGATTGAATCTCCTGTATGAATTCCAACTGGATCGATATTCTCCATATTACATACTACGATGGCATTATCGTTTGAGTCACGCATCACTTCGTATTCAATCTCTTTATAACCTGCAATGGATTTCTCAATCAAACATTGTGTCACAGGTGAATATTTCAGACCCTTTGTCACGATTTCAACGAGTTCTTTTTCATCGTGACAGATACCGCCTCCTGTTCCCCCCATGGTGAATGCTGGACGAACAATTACCGGATAACCGATACTTGTCGCAAAATCAATCGCCTGTTGAACCGTATTAACGATATCACTTTCAGGGACAGGTTCGTTCAGTTCATTCATTAAGTTACGGAATAAATCTCTGTCTTCCGCTTGTTCTATTGAAGATAATTTCGTTCCAAGCAGCGTAACATTATTTTCTTCCAGAATTCCTGCTTCATGCAGCTGAACCGCCATGTTTAATCCTGTCTGTCCACCAAGTGTCGGCAGTAATGCATCTGGCTGCTCTTTACGAATAATACGTGAGACAAAGTCTAACGTTAAGGGTTCGATATAAACCTTATCTGCAATTTCAGTATCCGTCATTATCGTTGCAGGGTTTGAGTTCACCAATATTACTTTATATCCTTCTTCTTTTAATGCCAGACATGCTTGAGTACCTGCATAGTCAAACTCTGCAGCTTGTCCAATAATAATTGGCCCTGAACCGATTACGAGAATTGTTTTGATATCATTACGTTTAGGCATTTGTGACACGCTCCTTATTTTCTTTCATTAAGTCGATAAACTGATCAAATAAATAGTTTGGATCATGAGGACCTGGTGACGCTTCTGGGTGATACTGCACCGAGAATGCAGGTAATGACTTATGCTTCAGCCCTTCTACTGTTCCATCGTTTAAAGCTGTATGTGTAATTTCAAGGTCTGTGTTTTTGATCGATTCCGGATCCACCGCGTAACCATGATTCTGAGATGTGATTTCAATCTTACCTGTCGCTAAGTTTTTCACTGGATGGTTAGCACCACGGTGTCCAAACTTCATCTTGAATGTCGTTGCACCACTTGCGAGTGCGAACAGCTGATGTCCTAGACATATACCGAAGAATGGAACTTTTCCTAAAATCCCTTTTATCATTTCTATTCCTTCAGTTACAACTTCTGGATTCCCTGGTCCGTTCGACAGCATTACACCGTCCGGTCTCAGCCTGATAATCTCCTCAGCTGTTGTCGTATATGGCATTACTGTTACATCACAGCCACGTGAGTTCAGTTCACGGACAATGTTTTCTTTCTTTCCGAAATCGATAAGCACCACACGCAGATCGTTACCTGTAGACACATATGCACTTTTTGTTGATACTTGCGCAACTTCATCTGTAGGTAGCGTTTCTTCTTTCAAACGTTCAATTGTTGCATCAATATCCTTTTCATCATTGATAAGGGCAGCTTTCAGTACCCCGTGCTGACGGATTATACGTGTTAATTTTCTAGTATCTACACCGTCAATCCCCGGAACATCATAGCTTCTTAATGTCTCATCCAGTGTCGCCATATTGCGGAAGTTACTCGGCAAATCACATGCTTCACGTACAACCATACCTTTAAGAGAAGGGGTTAACGTTTCGAAGTCGTCACGGTTAATACCGTAGTTTCCGATTAACGGATAAGTGAATGTAATGATTTGTCCTGTATATGACGGATCTGATAATGTCTCCTGATAACCTGTCATCGCAGTATTAAATACGATTTCTCCTACTACCTCTTTGTCACTTCCAAATCTATATCCTTTAAATGTAGTGCCATCTTCTAATACAAGATATCTTTGTTTACGCATGTTGCCCCTCCTGATAAGCGATTTGTCCTTCAACAAGTGTTAGCTTCACATTGCCGTAGACACGTTCTCCGATAAATGGTGTGTTGTTTGACTTTGATAAGAAGTCTTCAGCTTTAATTTCATATTCCTCGTCTAGATCAATGACTGCGATGTCTGCAATACTACCAACTTCTAAAGATTTGCCGTATGGTAAATCAAACACTTGACCTGGTTTTACTGCTAAATAGTCAATAAGCTGGCCTAATGTCCAATCCCCATTTTTAACGAATTTTGTATATAACAATGGAAATGCTGTTTCACTGCCAACGATACCAAACGGTGCTTTTATCATCGGCTGATCCTTCTCATCTGCAGCATGAGGTGCATGATCTGTTGCGATAAAGTCGATTGTGCCGTCAAGTAATGCCTCTATCAATGTCTGATGGTCCTCTTCACTACGAAGCGGTGGGTTCATCTTAAGAATCGCATCATCTTCTGTAATTGCAGTTTCATTCAGTAATAGATGATGGGGCGTCACTTCTGCCGTCACTTTAATGCCTGCACGCTTTGCGTCACGTATGACACGCACACTTTCTTTACTCGATACGTGGCACACATGATAGTGACAATCCGCTGCTTCAGCTAATAGTACATCTCGAGCAATCTGTACAGCTTCACAAATTGAAGGAATACCAGGAATATTAAGGGCTTTTGATACTTTCCCTTCATGCATTGCACCACCATAAATGAGTGAATTATCTTCACAGTGGGCAACAATCGCCATATTAAGTTGTGCAGCCTGCTGCATCGCTTCATACATGATGGATGCTGTCTGTACACCGACACCATCATCTGTAAAAGCAAATGCACCGTGTTCTTTTAGCGCCTTAAAATCCACTAAGTCTTTTCCAAGTTGTCTTTCGGTGATAGATGCATACGGTAACACACGCACCTTCGCATTCTGTTTAATCGATTGATTCAATGCTTCAATATGTTCCACACTATCAGGAACTGGTCGTGTATTCGGCATCGGACAGACTGTTGTAAATCCACCGCGTGCTGCTGCACGTGTGCCTGTCTCAATCGTCTCCTTATGTTCACCACCAGGTTCACGCAGGTGAACATGTACATCAACAAAGCCCTGCGTTACAAACTTACCGTCAAGGTCAATAATCTCTGAATTATAGACGTTTAACTTTTCACCCATCTCTACTATTTTCCCGTCTTCTATTCGAATATCCTTTGAAACAAGTTCATCATTAACTAATACTTTTCCGCCTCTTAATAAAGTTGACATATTCAACACTCCTATCGATTATTTTCAATGACTTGACTTAAAATACTCATACGTGTGTAGACACCGTTTTCCATCTGCTTAAATATACGTGACTTCGGCGCTTCGACAAGTTCACTATCAATCTCGACACCCCGATTCACTGGGGCCGGATGTAATATAATAGCGTCCTCCTTCAATCTATCATACCTTTCTCTTGTTAACCCATACATCCTGTTATAGTTGACTTGAGAAAAGTTTGAAGTATCTTCGTCATGACGTTCATGCTGCACACGTAGCAGCATACAGACATCAACCTCTTCAATCGCATCATCAATCCTGACATATTCAGCATCCAATGAATGATCCTGCCAAATTTCAGGTGCAACAAATTTAACTTGTGCACCTAGACTAGAAAGCGCATGATAATTACTTCTTGCGACACGTGAATTTAAGATATCTCCACAGATGATTATCTTCAATCCTTCAAACTTTCCATATTCTTCATAGATGGTCATCAAATCCAGTAGACACTGTGTCGGATGCTGACCGCTGCCATCTCCTCCGTTGACTACCGGTATGTTAAGGCACTTTAACTGCTCGTAATAATTATTCTCAGGATGTCTGATTACCAGCACATCGCACCCAATACGCTCAAGCGTCTTACAAGTATCATACAGACTTTCACCTTTCGTTACACTTGAAGTACTCGTTTCAAACGGTATGACTTGCAGGCCGAGCTTTCTCTCTGCCATCTCGAATGAGCATTTTGTACGTGTTGAATTTTCAAAGAAGAGATTTGCCGTATAAATATTTTCATAACGTTTTATTTCACCATTTTTAATCATTATTGCACGTTCAATCGTGTGCATAATTTCATCATTTGAAAGTTCAGTAATCGAATGCAGATGTTTCATTATTCCACCCCTTAATAGTCTTCATGTACTTTTGATTCAGGTAATATCGCATTAAGTAATATTCCAGCCAGTGCTGCGAGCGCCATGCCTTCGATGTTCAAGTTGATTTGACCGACACTAAAGTCAAGATGTGCTTTACCGATACCCAGCACTAATATGACTGAAGCAATCACTAAGTTACGCTTATCCCCAAAATCCACTTTGGATTCGACGAGCATTCTTAAGCCACTTGAAGCAATAATCCCGAATAATAATATTGAGACACCACCCATAACTGGTGTCGGAATACTTGATACGAGGGCTGTAAACTTACCTACAAATCCAAGAATCACGGCAAGTGCTGCGGCCCCCCCGATGACCCATATACTATAGATACGTGTAATCGCAAGCACCCCGATGTTCTCACCATATGTCGTGCTCGGTGGTCCACCGATAATTGAAGCAAGCATCGTTGAGACACCGTCTCCAATTAAGCTGCGATGTAATCCCGGATCTTTGAAGAAGTTACGTCCGACGATCTTATTGATCACAACTTGGTGACCGATGTGTTCACTCACTGTTACGAAGACGATTGGCAGCATAATAAGGACAAGCATCCAGTCAATACTCGGTGTATAGCTTACGAACGGAACATGTACGTCCGGAAGCTGGAACCATTTTGCTTTTTGAATGCCACTTAAATCTACGATCCCAAGACCTAATGCTGTGATATATCCGACAATTATGCCAATGAGTACTGGAATGATTGACAGGAAGCCTCGAACGAGCACCGAGAAGATAATCACTGTAACGAGTGTTGCGAATGCAATAAATAAGTATTTAATGCTATACCCTTCCATCGTCCCACTATTTGTATACATCGCCATGTTTACAGCTACAGGTGCTAGTCCAAGTCCGATGACCATAATAACAGGCCCGACAACAACAGGTGGCAGTAATTTAAGCAGCCAGTTCACACCTACGAACTTGATGACTATTCCGATAATCACATACATCAGACCACTCATAAAAAGCGCCATCAACATTTCACCTAGACTATGTGTTTTTAATCCCACAATAATCGGTGTGATAAATGCAAAGCTTGAGCCAAGATATGCAGGAATCTTTCCTTTAGTAATCAATATATAGAGCAAAGTTCCTAACCCTGAAGCAATAAGCGCTGCTGACACAGGTAGCCCCGTCAGAAAAGGTACAAGTACAGTTGCACCAAACATTGCAAATAAGTGCTGAGAACTTAAGAGTAACCACTCACTTGCTTTCGGTTTCTCATGCACATCTAAAATTGGTTCAACTGTTCGTTCATAAATTTCTTCGTTTGTCATAATATCCCTCCATATAATAAAAAAAGTCTCTTTGCGTACGCAAAGAGACTTAAGTGTCTGTTATCACTTAAACCCTTTGCTGGTCTCTCGTACCAATTTAAAAGGATTACTTAATATATACTTGTGTTTTGTCGTCAACTTCATCCAGCATGACAACAATTTCTTCACTTAATGCTGTTGGAATATTCTTACCGATAAAGTCTGCACGAATCGGAAGTTCACGATGCCCTCTATCTATTAACGTAGCTAAGCTGATACGTTTTGGACGTACATGATCAAGTATCGCATCGAGCGAGGCACGCACTGTTCTCCCTGTATAGAGCACATCATCAACGATGACAACATGTCTATTATTCATATCTGTATCAATCGTATATGCAACGACGTCCTGTGAGACACGATCTGTCACATCATCACGATATTGTGTTACATCTAATACACCTGTAGGCACAGTAATTCCATCAATCTTCTCAATTTTAGACTGAATGCGTTGTGCCAGATAAATACCACGCGTTCTAATACCGAGTAATACAAGGTCATGTGCACCTTTATTGTTCTCTAATATTTCATGTGCGATTCGCGTCAACGTGCGGTCAATTGCCTTGTCATCAAGAATAATACGCTTATCCATAGTGTCCCTCCTAAAAAACCTCACGCCAAATAGACGTGAGGTTTTCTCGACGCCTTATAAGTCTCTCTGGACTTATTTAAAAGCTTAACGTGATTTATTTAGATTAATACTAACACTCTGAAATGTTTTGTCAATCGAAAAAGTAAAATTACATACTATTTTCTTAACTTTGTCAGCAGTTCTTCAAAGTATTCTGGAAGCGGTGCACTGTGTTCAATATATTCTCCAGTAACAGGATGTTCAAAGCCTAATACGCCTGCATGTAACGCCTGTCCACCGATATCCATCGTCTTCTTCGGACCATATTTCGGGTCTCCGACAAGTGGAAAACCGATATGCTTCATATGCACACGAATCTGATGTGTACGACCTGTTTCAAGCACACATTCTACAAGTGTATACTTATCAAATGTTTCAAGCACATTAAAGTGTGTAACTGCGTGTTTACCATTGTCAACAATAGCCATTTCCTGACGGTCTTTCTGATTACGCCCAATCGGCGCATCAATTGTACCAAATTCATGCGGAATCACGCCATGAACTAATGCCGTATATTTACGCGTAACGGATTTATCCACGAGCTGATCGACTAGACCACGATGTGCAATATCATTCTTGGCAATCATCAATAGTCCTGAAGTATCCTTATCGATACGATGAACGATGCCTGGACGAATCTCACCGTTGATACCTGATAAGTCTGTGATTGCATGCATCAATCCATTCACTAACGTTCCATCTGGATGTCCTGGTGCAGGATGTACCACCATACCTTTTGGTTTATAGACAATAGCAACGTCCTTATCTTCATAATAAATTTCTAAACCTAAATCTTGTGCTACGAGATCGATCTCTTCTACTGGTTTCTCAGTCACTGAAATTTCATCATTTAAACGCAGTTTATAATTCGATTTAATGACTTTGCCGTTCACTAAAACGAAATCGTTTTTAATCCAGTCCTGAATCTGACTGCGTGACCAGTCTGGATTTGCATCCGCAAGAAATTTGTCAATACGTATGCCTGTTTCTTCTTCGTTTATTTCAAAATTAAATGTTTCCATGTGATTTCTCCTCTTTTTGGTTAAATAAAAGCTCATAAAGTAAAATAAATACGCCGATTGTCAGACAACTATCTGCAACATTAAATATCGGAAAGTCATAGTTAATAATCTTCGTATCGATAAAATCAACGACATTCCCTCTAAATAATCTGTCGATAAAGTTTCCGATTGCACCTGCAAAAATAAGCATTAGTCCACACTGCATCAGTAAATTATCTGCTGCTTCCTTATAATAAAAATAGATAAGTGCAATGAGTACGATGATAGTAATAATATAGAAGAAGATCATCTGATTTTGAAGCATTCCCCATGCCGCTCCGTAATTACGATGAGAAGTTATTTGTAATACATCACCGATTACAGGTATGCTCTCTCCGATATTCATTGTCTTTACAATAATATATTTTGAAATTTGATCCATCAATATCAATATGGCGGTATATAAAGTCATTGGTATAATGCGATATTTACGATTCATGTCCTCACTCCAATCTTTGTTATTTTAACACATAAACGTCGTTTCGTCTTCAAACTTATTAGTTTACATAATATTTTTATTTAATTTTAAAATACTTAAAAAAAAAAACCAGGAGATCCTGGTTTTAATATTATTTAGATTCAAGTACTGATAAACATCTTGGACACACATGTGGGTGTGCATGGCTTTCTTCTGTAAGTACTGTAGAATAATTCCAGCAGCGTTCACATTTCTCACCTTCAGCATGCTTTACAAGTACGTTACTCAAGTTATAATCTGTTCCTTGCGGTTCATCAACAACTTCTGCATAAGATGTGATGAAGAGTTGATGCAGATTATCGAATGATTTGAGCAATGCTTGGTCCTCTTCGTTTTTCGCCTGAATATATACAGCCGCTTCAAGTGATTTACCGATTACTTTATCGTTACGTGTTTCTTCGATTGCTTTTAGTACATCATCGCGAATCTCTAGGAAATGATTCCATTTACCGATCAACGCTGTGTCTACAGTCTGTACTTCTGGCATATCTGCTAAATGTACGCTTTCTTCATCCACATGTGGCGTATGGCTCCAGATTTCATCAGCAGTATGTGGAATAATTGGTGCTAACACTTTCGTTAATGATGTCAATACTTCATAGACAACCGTCTGCATACTACGACGGACATGACTATCCTGTGCTTCGATATAAAGGATATCTTTACCATAATCCAGATAGAAGTTACTTAATTCTACGTTGATAAAGTTCTGTAACTCTTGATACATGAATAAATAATCGTTATTATCATAATGTTTATGTGCATTATTAACGAATGTATATAATTTATTTAACATAAACTGATCAATCTCTACAAGTTCTGCATAAGGAACGGCATCCGTTGCCGGATTAAAATCATTTACATTTCCTAACAGGAACTTAAATGTGTTACGAATCTTACGATATACTTCAGAGACTTGCTTTAAGATATCATCAGAAATACGAACGTCTGCTAAATAATCTACGGACATTACCCATAGGCGGATAATATCTGCACCCATCTGTTTGACAACTTTCTCTGGTAGTACTGTATTTCCTAATGATTTACTCATCTTACGTCCTTGTCCATCCATTACGAAACCGTGCGATAATAATTTCTTATAAGGGGACTTGCCACGTGTCGCAACTGCTGTTGTGATCGATGAGTTGAACCATCCACGATACTGGTCACTCCCTTCGAAGTATAAATCAGCTGGGAACGATAATTCCGGACGCGCTTCCAATACACCACGGTGAGATGAACCTGAGTCAAACCAAACGTCCATAATATCTGTTTCTTTTGTAAATACTCCGTTCGGACTACCTGGATGTGTAAACCCTTCTGGCAATAAATCTTTCGCTTCTCTTTCGTACCAAACGTTTGTCCCATGCTTTTCAACAAGTGTCGCAACATGTTCAATTACCGCTTTATCCATGATGATGTCACCATTTTCGGCATAGAATACTGGAAGTGGCACGCCCCATACACGCTGACGTGAAATCACCCAGTCACCACGGTCACGAATCATATTGTAAATACGCGTCTTACCCCAGTCCACTTTAAATTCTGTTTCTTCGATTGCATCCAGGATATCTTGACGCACTTTATTAATCGATGCAAACCATTGTGGTGTGGCACGGAAGATAACTGGTTTCTTCGTTCTCCAGTCATGCGGATATGAGTGCTTGAAGAAGTCAAGTTTTAATAGGTGACCTGAAGCTTCTAACTTCTCAGTGATCACTTTATTCGCTTTGTCGTAGTACATCCCTTCAAATTCACCAGCTTCACTTGTGTAAACGCCTTTACCATCCACAGGTGAGATCACATCTAACTCATATTTCTGACCGATGATAAAGTCATCTTCCCCATGTCCTGGCGCAGTATGTACACATCCTGTACCAGCGTCTATTGTAACGTGATCCCCTAAGATGATTAAAGACTCACGATCGATAAATGGATGACGTGCTTTAACAAATTCTAAGTCAGCACCCTTGAATGTCTTCTCAATCTGAACACCTTCTTTATCCCAGCCAACTGCATCACAAACATTATCTAATAAAGCCTGTGCTACGATATATGATGTATCATTTACACGTACTTGTACATAGTCTAAATCTTTGTTTAACGCAATCGCAACGTTAGCGGGTAATGTCCAAGGCGTCGTCGTCCAGATAACAAATTTCACATCATCATCGACTAAACCTTTACCATCTAATACATCAAATGCAACATAGATTGAAGGAGATACTTTATCTTGATATTCAATCTCTGCTTCAGCTAATGAAGATTCGCTTGAAGGTGACCAGTAGACAGGTTTTTTACCTTTATAGATATATCCTTTAGCAGCCATGTCACCGAACAGACGAATCTGCTCAGCTTCAAATTTTTCCTGCAATGTAATGTATGGATTCTCCCAGTCACCATTAACACCTAATCGTTTAAAATCGGACTTTTGTAATTCAATTTGTTCTAAGGCATATGCGCGACATAATTCGCGGAACTCCGCTTCAGACATTGATTTGCGGTCCACTCCTTTTTTCGTCAGTGCCGTTTCAATCGGAAGACCATGCGTATCCCATCCAGGTACATAAGGCGCATAGAATCCATTCATAGCTTTATAACGCATAATCATGTCTTTAATAATTTTATTTAATGCATGTCCCATATGAATCTGTCCATTTGCGTAAGGAGGACCATCATGAAGAACATAAGGCGTTCTACCTTCGTTTTTCTTTAATATTTTTTCATAGAGCTTCTTTTCATCCCACTGCGCCTGAATTTGAGGTTCTTTATTCGGTAAACCTCCACGCATCGGAAAATCTGTCTTCGGCATTAATAATGTGTCTTTATAATCCATAGTTCTTCTCCTTTAAAAAAAGCGAGTCTATAATCATTAATCAGGACGACAATTGCCGCGGTACCACCTGGATTAACTCTTACAGAGCTCGCTTTATGTTTAGTATGATTTTTTGAGTAGAGTGATCTGATTAAAGGCGTTATGCCAAGGCTCACACTATCCCTCGTTCGCTTTCATAACAGGACTTCAATCCGGTTCTACATGTTTGTTATTTCTAATATTAACATGAAACTTTAAAAAACGTAAGTCCTAGTTTTCAGAACTTTCATTTTTATCTACTGATCCGCCACCTTGATTTACAGATGGATCTATTTGAGGGGCAGCATCTTCTTGTAATGGACGTGTATCCAGTTCATAGTTAAGCAAATAATCCCAGTCTTCAGTTTTAAGAAGGTCTAGCTGTGCTTCAACTAACAGCTGGAAACGTGATCTGAAAATCTTAGATTGGCGCTTCATATCTTCTGTCTGATAAGCAATTTCACGCGCTTTTTGCATAGCATCATTCACGATGAGATCTGCATGACTTTTTGCATCCTTAATAATGACATCTGCCTGCATGCCTGCAGCTGCCTTGATTTCATCGCCTGCACGTTGTGCGACCAGGATAGCATCAGAAATCGTATTCTCTACATTCTTAAAACGATTGATATTCTCGTCTTTATCAGCAATCAGCTGTTCCAGCATTTTCTTTTCGCGACGTAATGTTTCAAGTTCATTGCTTAATTCTTCCAGATAGTTACGGACTTCATTTTCATTCAGACCTTTATGTACTACGTTGAACTGTTTTAACTTAATTTCTTCTGGACTATATTTCATTGTCTCACCTCGTACTATTGATTAAATAATGTTTTATATGTAATTCGGTTTTTATTCTTTTTCGTTAAATCTCCTATTTCAGTAAGCTGCGCACGACCATAGCCTTTAATTGAGAGTGTATCCCCAGACGCAATAACGAAGCTTACTTTATCTATTATAACATGATTTACCTTAATATGACCTGCTTCGATATGCTTTTGCGCTATCGCTCTTGATTTACGCATCATTTCAGCAACAACCACATCGAGCCTTAAACTAGAAACTGTGGCATGATGTGATTGATATGTTTCAACGGCCTCATTCAATGTATCTGCATCTATCGCAATAAGTTTTACGGTTGATCCTTTAAGTTTTGTCAGATGCTGTACTAGATAATCATTCAAATGAGAGGCAATTACAATCTGTAATTCGTCACCTATAATTATATCCCCGAGATACTCACGTTTAAATCCAAGTTGCATGAGTGCACCAAGAACGTTGCGATGGGTTAACGTTACAAACTTCTGTGCATATTTCACTTTAAAGGCACTGACCTCGAAATCTTCTTGCTGTACTTCATAGTATTCTGGATAAATGAGTGCACGGACACGTTCTCTTTCGCCACTTCCACCATAAAAAGATACGTTTAAATCCGTTCTGTTGACGAGTGTCGTTAAAATAAACTGCTGTCTTGGATCTAAAAAGTGCGTGAGTATTGGTGCATACTGGCTTTTTGCCTGTGCGACCAGGTCTTCCAATACTTTAACAGTTTCAATTTCTTCATATCTGAAATGCTGATAAATACTCATAAATTCCCTTTCCCAAACATAATTTACCGGTCATAATAGTTTATAAGTAACAAAGCTATCATAACCGGTACGACTTATGCCAAACTGTTTAATATGATGTTGAATATCGCTGCGATGCCTTGCATGAAAAAGCGCAAAACAATCAATGCCGCTATTGACGAAACATCAAACATACCTAGTGGCGGAATCACTCTTCTAAAGGGTTCTAGTATCGGCTCATATACTTTACTCATCATGCGACCAATCTTTGATTCTCTTGCTCCTGGCAGCCATGACATAAAGAAGTAGATGATTATGCCCCAGTAAAATATTTCTAAAAATAGCATTAAAAAATTAAATAGATTATAAACAATCATATATGTACTCATTCATTCTCCTCTTCTGGTGCCTCTAGCATTTCTGTTATCGTACCTGCCACTTCAACGTTGTCAGGTGTACACAAAAAGATATCCTGACCGATACGCTGTATATCTCCGCCAATAGCATACACTGTACCACTTAAGAAATCGATAATACGCTTTGCTGATATTTTATCGATACGCTGCAGATTTACGAGCGTTGCACGTCTATTCTTTAATTCATCTGCAATATCTTGTGTGTCTGAGAATACGCGCGGTTCAAACAAACATACTTTTGAGCTTACATTCATTATATCATCATGCATATTGACAACATTCGCTTTCGTCACTTTTTCTTCATTCACTTTCATCTTAGGTTTCGATTGTTTTTGGAAACTTTCTGTACGTACAACCTTTTTTTCAGGAACATAAGTTTCTTTGACAACCTTTTTTTGCGCAGGTTCTCTTACTTTGTCACTTTGTTCCTCTACATAATCTTCTTCATCTTCATATGCAAAGAATCCTTTAAATACATCTTTAAAAGCCATTATATCCTCCTAACCGACGAGCTTCGTACCGATACGAATAAACGTCGCACCTTCTTCTACTGCAATCTGATAATCATTACTCATGCCCATAGATAATTCTGTACATGGTGCATAAGATAGGTGTGCATCCTGAACCTCCAGCTGCAGCTGCTTCATCGCCTTAAAATATGTTCTTAGTTCTGATTCATCTGCATCTGCTGGCGCCATCGTCATTAAGCCAACCACTTCAATTTGACTATAAGATGCTAAAGCATGAATAAAGTCCATCACTTCATCTCTCTTAATTCCGTGTTTACTCTGTTCATCGCTAACATTTACCTGTACAAAACATTTGATCGTCTTTTCAGCACGTTTGTCAATTTCCTTTGCAAGAGACAATCGGTCAAGTGAATGCAGATAATCCACCTGATTGATGACCTCCTTAACTTTACGTGATTGCAATGTGCCTATAAAGTGCATCGTCGCATCACCTAAAGCTTCACGCTTTTCCAGGAAGCCTTCAATTCTATTCTCGCCAAGATGACAGATACCTGCTTCCATCGCCTCTTTTGCTCGGTCTATTGTAACATATTTTGTCACTGCAATAATAGTCGGAGCTTTGTGATCATCAGATTTCTGAAGTGCACTTTCAATTTCCTGTTTAATTGTGTCAAGATTCTTTCTGACTTCCATTGTCATCCCTCTTTCCGATATAAGCTAACATCCTGCCGGTATTACCTGCTTCTTTTCGATATGAGAAGAAATCCTCATTTCCAGTTGAGGTACAGCGCTGTGAGACATGGATATGTGAAGCGGCAATACCAGCATGCTGCGCGATACGTCTATTGATTTCTTTCAGCTCTATTTCATACATATCACCATTCGGTATAAAGCAATCTTCCAGCTGGAGATTCAGTGACATAAACTTTGCTCTAATCTCATCATTAACGACATATGCCTTGCCACTAATCGAAGGTCCGATCACACAATGCAGATGTGTCTTATCACCTTTATATACATTAATAAGCTTTTCGGTGATCATTCCTACAGTACCACGCCAGCCCGCATGTCCGAGCGCGATAAAGTTATCGGTCGCACTATAGATATAGATGGGTACACAATCTGCAAAACACATGGTCAATAATACTTCTCTATCATATGTATAGAGGCCATCCACATCGTCCAGGGCAGTGGTCAATTCAGTAATATTTATCCCTCTGTCTTCTAATGAAACTTCTTTAATATGAGTTCCGTGCTTTTGAATTGGAAAGACCCACTTTGAAGTATCAAAATTGATTTCTTGAGCAACACGCTGTTGATTGCGAGATACATTTTCTGGTGCATCTTCTATATATCTTGCCATATTCAAAGAAAGCTCTGGATAGTCACTGACACCACCATTGCGACCTGTAATACCAATTATATGTTCATCATCCTTATAGTTAAACGTAACAGCTTTTCTCTTAAATATATCCATAACGACCCCCAATATTGAAAAAGGAGTGGAACATGAGAATGGTCCACTCCTAATATTAAAGCCTTCATTATCTTCTTGATCGACGTGTTCTTGAACCACGATCTCGAATAAAGCTTGGTACATCTAGTCCTTCATCGTTTGATTGACGCTCTCTTGTTTCCTGTACGGGTGTTTCATTGCGCACTTCACGCTCAGGTGCTGGTGCTGAATGACCAAATGAGCTTGCAGGAGATACCGAACGTGTCGGTTTGTCATTAAATCCTGTTGCAATAACTGTTACAACGATTTCATCTTGTAATTCCGGATTAATAACCGTACCGAAAATCATATTTACATCTTCGTCAGCTGCGTCCTGAACGATATCTGCCGCTTCTTGTGCTTCGAATAAAGTCAATGATTCTCCGCCGGTAATATTCATTAGAACCCCTTGAGCACCAACGATTGACGTTTCAAGCAATGGAGAAGAGATTGCCTTTTTAGCTGCTTCGATTGCACGGTTTTCACCGCTTGATACACCAATACCCATCAGTGCTGAACCTTGGTTACTCATGATTGTTTTAACGTCTGCGAAGTCTAGGTTCACTTCCCCAGATACCGCGATTAAATCTGAGATCCCTTGTACCCCTTGACGTAATACGTTATCCGCTTCTTTAAATGCTTCCATCATCGGCGTTGACTTATCAACGATATCTAATAGACGATCATTTGGAATGACGATTAATGTGTCAACTGCCGCTTTCATTGCTTCAACACCGGCAGCAGCCTGTGTCTGACGTTTACGACCTTCAAATGAGAATGGACGTGTCACAACACCAACGGTTAATGCCCCCATCTCTTTGGCAATCTTAGCAACAACAGGTGCAGCACCAGTTCCTGTTCCGCCACCCATCCCAGCAGTAACGAATACCATATCCGCACCTTGGATTGCATCTTCAATTTGTTCACGTGATTCTTCTGCGGCTTTCTTACCGATTTCAGGGTTTGCACCTGCACCAAGTCCACGTGTTAACTTTTCACCAATTTGAATCTTTGATTCAGCTTTAGATAAGTTTAAAGCCTGGCCATCCGTATTAATCGCAATAAATTCTACGTTGTTCATACCGTGATCGATCATTCGGTTGACGGCATTGTTACCGCCTCCACCAACACCGATAACTTTTAAAGTTGCTAAGTGATTAAAGCCTTGTTCAAATTCTAACATTGTTTTTCCTCCTAATATTTTAAATGGCCATTTTAATCAAATAATGATTTCATTATCCTTTTCATCATACTTGGTTTTTCTTCATCATTGTCAAGCGCATCTTGATGACTTTCTGCTGGTGCAGCCTTCGTTTCTTCTTTAGAAGTATAGACACGCGTTTCAACATTGTCTTTCTTACGTTTGAATAATCCATCTAATGCGCTTTTCTTCGGCTCAGCTTCAACCGGTTGTTCTTCTGTTTCTGAAGGCACATCATGATTATTAATTGTAACATAATCTAATAATTCATCAAATACTATACCGCTGTTGATTGTCGAGATTGCTGAAGTAAATTCAGGCTTTCTAATGCCCATCTGTTGTGGAATATGAATTCTTACCTTCTCGCTTACCATATCTGAAAGTAGTTCCTTAATTCCGAGCATATTACTGGTTCCGCCTGTAAGTACAAAGCCACCGTTAATTTTATTTAATCCCATTTCCTGCAGTAATTCAAATACTTCAAGGAAGATTTCTTCCGCTGTACTTTCGATAATATCGCTCAGATCCTTCTGACTGAAACTCACAGGGGATTCGGCATCAATCTGCGTAACGTTAAATACATCTTGTTCGCTCGCCAGGTCATAGAACGCATGTCCATATTGTTCTTTAACTTTTTCAGCTTCATCAAATGTAATATTCAGTTCTTCAGAGATATCTTCAGTAATATCACTCCCTGCAATCTGAACATGATCTGCATCAAATAATGTACCGCGTTCATAATATGCCACTTGCGTTAACTGGTCACCAATATCGATGACACACGTGCCAAGTTCAATTTCGGTCGGTGACAGGATGTGCTGATAGTTATAAGCATCAGAATAGACATCCAGAACATGCACGCCACTGCTTTCGACGCATTTTAAGATATTGATAAGTACACTGCGTTCAATTGTGATAACGCCTGCGTCTACTGCCAGGCTTTGTGTCGCAACCATTTCTTTTGGATCCGTTACTTCATGCAGATCATCGACTTTAAACATCTTTGGATAGACACCGATAATCTCAATATCTTTTGAAGCATTCTTAGCACGAATGCCATCCAGAACATCTTCAATATGTTCACCTGTTATTTCAGTTGAAGCACCCTCAAATTTAATTTCATGCACTACATCATGAATTTCAGAATAGATAATTGGCATCTTTAAGAAAACATCCTGAATTTCAATTCCTGAGGCAATCTGTGCCTTTTTAATTGTATCTTTAATCGCATGCTGTGCGACATCAAAATCATCAATCATTCCATTTTTAATACCTGTAGTAAAAGTCTGGCCTGTACCTATCACATTAATGCCATTGTGAAACTTTTCTCCTACCACTACTTTTACACTCGATGAACCGATATCAATTGATACGTAATAATGTTCTTCCATCGATAGGCACCTCCTAAACATTTTATTCAGTCATACACTATTCTTATTATAGTCGTTATTTGAAAAACTATAAACTGTTTTATGAATATTAGACTTTTTTTTTTGAAAATTTATACTTTAGCTGTTCTTTTTGACCTGATTTAACTCTTTTTTTAGTTTTTCTACAGATTTTTCAAGCTCAGCTTTATCTTTTTGAGAGCGTTCTTCCATCGCTGCTTCTAATTCAATTCTTCTTTCCTCGGCTTGCTTCGATTCATAGGGGATAAATACTGCTCCGACCTCAAGATCGATAATACCTGGTTTCAGTATTCGACCGTTACTATCTTTTTTGAGTTTACTTGCCATCGCCGGGAAGTAATTCAGTTTGTTGTCGATGGTACGCATATCACCGATAACCTCCAGTCCATTTTTCATATAGAACTGGACGCGGTTAGAAGCTTCTGCTTTCGGTATAAAGTTAATCTCTGAAATTTGATTGATGATTTCATCATCAGAGGCACGTAAAACTTTAACAAGCTGATTCAGCGCCTTACTGCTAAAATTATTTAGAAGGGGTACTTCTGATGGCTCAGCGTAATTATGTTTATGTAGAATCTGTCCATTCTCCAGTGCAGGATGGTAATGCTCACCATCCTTTACAACACCAAGCACATCATATTCTTCTACGTTGATACTGACTGCATTGGGAAAATGACGTCTGACAGTAACTGATTTTACCCCATCAAGATATTCAATATTTGACACAATTTGTTTTGTATCCAGACTGTAGATACGCGTTTTAGGTTGAATACCTGATTTCTCTTTGATTGTCTTTGTACTGTTAATCAACGTATCATTAACTGATATTTTCTTTACATAGCTGATACTCGTGAACATATAGATAAGAATCAAAGACACGATTGCAACAATGCTTAAGAAGATAAATAGCTGCAGTCTCTGACGTTTCTTTCTGCGCATTCTTCCTTGTTCATCAAAACGGGGTGTATGAATAATTTTATCCTCCATCATATCACCTCTAAATTAATTTGACCTGACTGATAAAGTGTTCTCCTCTTACTTCGTACGTAGGATATTGGTCCCAGCTGGCACATGCCGGACTGAGCAGCACTACCTCACCCTGTTCAACATATGATGCTGTTTTAATCACTGCATCTGTCACATCTTTGCATATCGTACAAGGGATATGATGCTGCGCTGCAAAAGCTGTAAGTTTTTCAGTTGTTTCTCCAAAAATATACATTCGCTTTACATGATGAATGTGTTTGTCTAATTCTTCAAACCCATTCCCTCTATCCAGTCCCCCTGCAAGCCAATGAATCGGGTGCTGGAATGAATCGAGCGCAAAGCTTGTTGCTAATGTATTCGTGGCCTTAGAATCATTGTAATACTTCACCCCGTCTGTCTCAGTTACAAACTGCAGACGATGTTTAATCCCTTCAAACGTCTTTAATGTATCGCAAATATGAATGTTATCTATGCCTGCAAGTTTTGCAGCCGCAATACTTGCCAGCACATTTTCAAGGTTATGTATGCCTGGCAGAACGATGTCTTCCACATCGATGATAAATTCATCATAGAAATATACTTTGTTTTGATCTATATACGCACCTTCTACTTTTTCGTCAGTAGAAAAATAGACGACCTTGGACTTTATATCATATTTTTGCAACAATGTACGTTGCTTATCATTGAATATAAGGTAATCCTCACTGGTCTGATTTTTAATAATCTGCATCTTAGCATCAGTATAGTTCTGCTGATTACCATGGTAATCCAGATGAGCGGAATAAATATTCGTAATGAGCGCAATATGCGGTCTGAATTCTTGAATTCCCATCAGCTGGAACGATGATAATTCCATAACAAGCGTATCATGAGCGCCTGCATTCTGAGCGACTTTCGAAGCTACAAAACCAATGTTCCCACATAGTAACCCTGCATGTTGATGTGATTTAAACATATCTCCAATGAGGGATGTAACAGTCGTCTTACCATTTGTACCCGTAATACCGATAATGGAGCTTTCGGTAATTTCATAAGCTAATTCTATTTCAGTTATGATAGGAATATTCAATGTTTGTGCTTGTTCTATTAACGGTAATGTGTAAGGAATACCTGGATTCTTGACAATGAGCGTCGTATTTTCAAGCAATGAAAGGGGATGATGGCCTCCGATAATAGTAATGCCCATCTCTGTCAGTTCGCGATATTGCTCTGTCTGAGAAACATCTTTACCGTCATTGATCGTAACTTGTGCCCCAAGACGATACAGCAGTTTCGCTGTTTCATAGCCACTTTTTCCAAGTCCGAGAACGAGCACCTTTTTCCCTTGATACTTTTGTATATGTTTCATTTAATTCACTCCTAAATAAATTCCGATGAGTCCAGTTAATATACCGACAATCCAGAACACGGTTACAATCTTCCATTCGCTCCAGCCCACCATCTCAAAGTGATGGTGAAGCGGACTCATCTTGAAGATCCTTTTACCAGTCAGTTTGAATGATGTGACTTGCATCATCACCGACAATGTCTCAACAACAAATACAAAGCCTATAAAAATCAGCGTTAATTCCTGATTCAGCATAATCGATACTGTCGCGATAACCCCACCAAGTGCTAATGAACCTGTATCACCCATAAACAGCTTCGCCTTGTTCTTATTATAGATCAAGAACCCACACAGACTCCCGATTAAGATTGCTGAGAAATAAGCTATTGCTGTAGCACCTTGCACCATTGCAAGATAAAAATAACAGCTGAATGCAATGATTGATAACCCTGTTGCCAGTCCGTCAAGACCATCCGTTAAATTGACTGCATTTGAGAAGCCTACCTGCCAGAAGATGATGAAGATGACATAGAATATAGATAATGGAATCCCGATATCCGTAAATGGAATATTAATTTCGTTGCTGAGTGATAGTAATCCAAGAACATTACTTACAACATAGAAAAGAATTGCAATAATGATCTGGAATAAAAGTTTCTGTTTCGATGTCAAACCTTGATTGTTCTTTTTTACAACGATAATATAATCATCGACAAATCCAATAAGTCCGAACCCTACTGTAACAAGTATCAATAGTATCAACGGCCCATTGTCTTCAACGAAGAAGCAGGCGATCGCACTTAGTAAGATCGTACTGATTAAAAACGTCAATCCTCCCATTGTCGGTGTGCCGCTCTTTACCATATGACTTTTCGGCCCTTCTTCACGAATAGACTGACCAAACTTCATTCTTTTTAATAGAGGGATAAACAAAGGGACAAGTATTGCGGTAAGTATAAATGTAATGACTCCAAAATAAATTTCATTCATAAGTTTCACATATCAGAATTACTGATTTCCTTTCTTTTAATTCGAATTTTTTAGTTTTTTATCTTTTATCTGTTCTTTTAACACTTCTTTTTCCTGCTGCAGCTGTGCTTTAATAACATCATTGTAGACTGGAGACTGTTTTAGAGGATCTAATGAATCAAGTTCAACTGTCAGCTTATCACCTTGCTTTATAGGATTATTTGCATCAATAGACTGGCTGATGGCATAACCGTTACCTTTAAACTGTATCTCTACTCCGGTCAACGTACTGAACATCAGAAGATCGCGTCTACTCCATCCAGTGATATCCGGCATCACTTTTGTACCTTCAGTCAGAATAAATACTTTATTATCGGCTATTAACTTCGTGTCTTTAGCAGGTAACTGGTTCGTCACGGTACTGCCGCTTCCAATCTGAACAGGTTGAAGCGAAGCACTTTCAATCTCAGTAGATGCCTTATCAGGCTTACTTCCAATGACATCCGGCGTATTAAATATAAGCTTTGCATTATCCTTGTTAGGTGATCCTACATTCAAATATTTCAATGTATTTTCCATAAGGGGTGTATACCCTTTTGAAACCCCCTGTGCATATGCTTCAGCATCATTCTTCTGTGCAAGACTCATACCGTAGTAGATGATAACTTTAGGGTCTTTGGCTGGTGCATACCCCATAAAGCTGACCATATATGGATTAGCCCCTTGGACGTAGCCACCTTTTTCCGTATCCGGCACTTGTGCTGTACCGGTCTTACCAGCAACTTTATAATCTTTTAGACCATAGTTAAATGCATGCATCTCCTTACCATTTACAACATCATAGAGCTGCTGCATCGTTTTTTGTGCTGTCGATTTTGAAATCGGCTGTCCAATGATATCTTTCTGACCAGTGTAAATATCATTATTATCTTTACTCGTAATGGACTTCACAAAATAGGGCTTCAGCATCTTACCTTCATTGACGATTGCACTTTCAGCCTGTAACATCTGAGCCGGAGTTACGGTTGTAGACTGCCCGAATGAGCTTACTTTTTGACTCAGTTCATCATTCCACGAAATATGCCCGGTAGCTTCTGAATCGAAAAGTGATTGCGTCGATCTGCCAAAACCAAACTTTTCATAATATGTCTTCATCTTATCGGTGCCTACTTTGTCCTGCAGTTTCATCATCAGCACATTTGAAGACAATTGGAATCCTTTGCTCATAGTGATTGTTCCCCACCCAACGTCATTCCAGTCAGAAATCGTTATGCCATCTATTTCTCGTTCACCTGATTCGTACTTCGCTTTCGGGTCATACTGATCTTCTTCAATTGCTGCTGCAAGACCGTAAGTCTTAAAAGTAGAACCTGGCTCATACGTATTCTGATACAGATCGTTGGCCCATTTTTCTCCGAATCCTTCTCTTGTCTGAGGATTAAACGTTGGTCGCTGACTACTTCCTAATATTTCTCCCGTCTTTGCATCCATTACAACAGCAAAGATGTCTTTCGGGTTATAGCGTTTGACCATCATATCGAGTGAGTCTTCCACAAAAATCTGAATGTTCTTATCAATCGTCAGCTTAACATCGTCCCCATCCTGTGCCGGCACGACATTGCCTGACTTAGGCAGTACATAGTTCCATATATCCTGTTTAAAGGTCGTTTTACCTGGTTTTCCCGATAGATAAGAATCGAATATCTTCTCACTACCAAGCATTCCGGTCATCATATTTGTATCTCCATTTTTTTCTGCCAAACCAATTAAATGAGAAGCGAAATTCCCATTTGGATAAAATCTTTTCTTCTCAGAGAAGAATGTGAGTCCAGGCATCTTCAAGTTCTGTATCTTCTGTTTCTGATCAAACGTCAGGTCTTTACCCGCCTTACCAAATTCGACCTGAAATGCTTTTTTATTGCTCAGCACTTTATAGATGTCCTTTTCTTTCATATCGATGATGTCAGCTAAAGCTTTAGCTGTCTTCTTCTTATTAACGACATGTCTCGGTTGCTTACTTCCTTCTGAAAATCGTTTATCGAGGATTGCGACAAGCTTATAGGATTCAATATCCTCTGCAAGCACCTGTCCATTGCGATCTAGAATCTTACCACGTTCAGGCTGATTGACGATATTCCGAACATATTTCTCGCTCGCACGCATTTCAAGATCCTGACCGCTGGACTTTCCTGTAAGCATGATCATGCCATATTTAAAAATCAATGAAAAAAAGAGCAGTCCGAATAGCATGATCAAGAGGACTGCTCCTATTTTGTTTTTCTTTAGTTTTAGTTTACTTCGTGACATCTTTTTGCACTACCTTTACGTTATCGTTTTTCAAGCTTAATCCATATGATTTCGCTTTACTATAGACACGTTCGTATGAAGACTGTTTCATCACTTCAGAATTCAGTTCTCCGTTGACACTTTGCTGGTGTACAATCTTTCCTTCGATTGCTGCAATTTGAGTGTTCGTCTGATACGCATCATATTTCAAAGATAGCATATAGATGCTTACAAACGCAATCAATGACACTAATGTTAAATAAATTAATTTTTCAAGCTTTGAAAGGGAAACAACATGTGTTTTTGAAACAGATTTAACTTTAACTTGTTCATTGACCTGATTGTAATAGTTCGGATTGATGTACTCTACTGCCATGTTGTCACCTCTTTATTTTAATATTTCTACGACTCTAAGCTTTGCGCTTCTCGCTCTATTATTATGTTCGAGCTCTTCATTTGAGGATATAATTGGTTTTCTAGTGATTTTCTTTAGTTTCGGCTGGTATTCAGGGGGAACGACCGGTAATCCACGAGGGATGTCTGGCCCTTTACTGTACTCCTGAAAGACTTGCTTACATAATCGATCCTCAAGAGAATGAAATGTAATGACTGAAATTCTTCCACCCGGCTTAACACTATCAATCGCTTGTTCTATAGAAGATTCAAAGGCACCTAATTCGTCATTGACAGCAATTCGTATCGCCTGAAAGACACGCTTAGCTGGATGCCCTCCAGTTCTTCTTGCGGGTGCCGGAATTGCTGCTTTAATAATTTCAACTAGTTCAGTCGTTGTTTCAATTGGCTGTAACTCACGTTCAGCTTCAATCTTTCTTGCAATTTGTTTAGAAAATTTCTCTTCACCATAACGGAAGAATATAGAAACAAGCTTCTCGTATGGCCAGGTATTGACCACTTCATAAGCTGATAGTGCCTGTGTCTGGTCCATACGCATATCAAGCTTAGCTTCTTGATGATAGCTGAAACCACGCTCTCCTACATCAAGCTGCGGGCTTGATACTCCTAGATCATATAAAATCCCGTCAACCTTCTGAATACCAAGCTGTGTGAGGATATCAGAAAGATTGCGAAAATTATCCTTAACAAACGTTACCTTATCGAGATAATCTTTCAGTATGATGTGCGCATTATCAATCGCAGTCTGATCCTGATCAATCGATATGAGGTGCCCTTCCTGCAATTGCTTCACAAGATATAGACTGTGTCCTGCTCCACCTAATGTACAGTCGACGTATATCCCATTTGGATCAATATTCAGCTGATCGACCGTTTCTTCTAATAATACTGTTACATGATGGAACATAGAATCCTCCTAAAAATCAAAATCAATTAATTCTTCTGCAATTGTCTCAAATTCTTCTTCTGTCTCTTCATAGAAATCAGACCATAACTTACGATCCCAAATTTCTATGCGACTAGATACACCGATAACTGTAGCTTCTTTAGATAGACCCGCATATTCCATCAGATGTTTCGGAATATTGATACGTCCTTGCTTATCCATCTCGACTTCCACAGCTCCGGAGAAGAACATACGCATAAATTTTCTAGCGTCTCTTCTTGTGAGTGGTAATGCTTTTAGTTTTTCTTCAATAGCTGCCCACTCGGTTAATGTATAACCAAAGAGACATTTGTCAAGGCCACGTGTAATCACGAAATGTTCAGTTAATTCTTCGCGAAATTTAGCAGGCACAATCATTCGGCCTTTCGCGTCAAGCTGATGCTGAAATTCACCCATAAACATTTCGATTCACCTCGCCTTAAATATAATTTACCATACCCCCCCACTTTCCTCCACTATTTATGCAATTTTTTTTATAATTAATTGTTTAAAACAGAAAAAGCCTGTTACATTGTTAAGATCAATGTAACAGGCTTCGTCTTATTCATTTGTTTTAATTATTAAATGTTTGAACTGATACGTTTCAAACGAATCGATAACATCCGAGAATACATCCAGGCCATAACGGTTCAATAATTGCGCGGGATGCATGATACGCTCTTGCAGTCCCCCAGGTGTCAGCTCATTGCGCAGCTTGTTGAAATGCTTCATCTCAGTATTATGTCTGCGTTTAATCTGCTTGCGATATGTCTCTAAAAAATAGTTGAACTGCATATGATGGTGTTGAAGATTCTTTTGTGCCAGTTTTGCCAGCTCTACATCACTATCTAGCTGGTGTATCGCTTTAAAAGATGCATCCAGCTGCTGCTGCATCGCATTAATCTCTTGTTCAACTAGATAGTTTTCTTTTGACTTTAAGAAGTTTTGCTCAAAATATTCTATACCTTCTTGAAACAGTCCATCTATTGATATATCGTAACGTGCCATAATCTTTAAATGTTCCGGAGTAATATACGTAATACGCATACGCGGCACAACAACTGGCATGTTAATATTCGCAAGATTGAATACTTGTGTCAGTTCTCCCCAATACTTAATTTCTGAAGGTCCACCGATAAAAGCGAGCGTATTAAATACAAGTTCCTGCATCAGCGGCCTTGTCACGACATTATTTGAGAATATTTCTGGTGACGCGGCAATCATCTGCAAGATTTCTTCTTTAGTAAATGAGACCTCTGACTTTGGTAACACATACTTCCCCGCTTCATACTTCAGCAACTGACGGATACCATCATACTGCATGAACATATGAACATTCGTATCCGTAACAATCTGACGTTCACCTATAGTTTCAGCAAGTTTGTCCTGACCCTCACGGAAAGCACGATCGATCTCAAGATGGTGCTCAAACTGCCAAGTTAACAGTTCTCGCTCTAATTCCCTCAATTGACTATAATGGCTGTCAATAAACAGAACACCATAAGCCTTAAATAGCTCGTGTACAATCTTATGGAAGTGTTCCGTCCAGTTATCTGGAAGTTGAGAGAGCATTGCAAAAAGCGGTTTCGTATGTTCAGTTTCATCCAGCAATGAAATCAGTTTGTTTAACGCTGCATGGAAGGCTTCTGTTTCCATCTGAACGTGACTGACAGAATCCGTTACCTCTTGTTTTGGATAATACTTCACACGATGAATAATGCTTTCGTTGTCATAAATATTTGCGTGATTCACTTCATCAAAATCATGATCTTCTCCTGCAATCCAGAATACCGGTACGATATGCTTTCCAAGTCGCTTTGATTGTTCCTTCGCCATAACAACAATAGAGATAATCTTATGGATTGTATACATCGGGCTGACAAAGAGTCCTGCCTGCTGTCCACCGATAACGACTTGGTGACCTTCTCTTATTGCTGCAATGTTAGTGCGCTGAGCATGTGAGATGTCATCGCCCATATATTGTGCAATCACATCGCTCAGTTCTCGTTCTCTTCCATTAGGACGTACGTCACTTCTTGCCGCTAGTCCCGCCTCGCTTACTGCATAATGATAGAACGCACTCAATTCCGTATGTATGTATCGATCAATAAATGACCCTGATGACTCTTCTAAAAATTTATAATGTTCCACTATCTACACCTCGCATATAATCACTACTTAGTATAATGATTATCATCTTAAAAAACAATTTAACGGCTTATAAATAAGTAGCCTTAGTCAGCAATGACACAATAAAAGAGACCGGAATTTGTTTCCGGCCTCTTGCAATCACTATTATTTAGATACTACTTCTTTACCATTGTATGACCCACATGATGGACATACGCGGTGAGATAACTTCATTTCTCCGCATGATGGACATTCAACCATACCAGGCACTGATAATTTGAAGTGTGTACGACGTTTTCTTTTCGCTGTTTTAGATGTTCTTCTAAATGGAACTGCCATTGTTTTTGCCTCCTATCACTTATTGTTCAGACATACTGTCTTTTAAAGCTTGAAGTTTCGCTAACCTAGGATCAACCTTAGGTAATTCCTCTTCTAATTGACTTTCATCAATAACTTCCCAACCGTTACCTTTCGTTAATGTCAGATCAACATCATCCTTTACCACACGTGCAGGTTTGTTGAGCACGACTAACTCCTGGATAACAGGTTTAAGGTCAATCACACCATTTTCTAATGGATGTCTGTTATCTTCATAGTCAACTTCAAATTCACTATCATCAAAATACTCAATCGATTGGATATCAAACGGAACAACTACATCTTCAAGCGACCTTGCACACGTCATTACATAATGACCCGTAAGATGTAAGTCAGCGATAACTTCGTTAGACTTCGGTGTCAGCTTACCTTCAACATGTATCAGAGATAAATCGACTAAGTCCAGGCTTTTGATTAATTCATTTAAGTTGATTTCTGAATCAACTGACAAAGCATTATCACGATGCTTTCTTAATTCAGTTAATGACCATTTCATATGGTTTCACCTCTTACAAACACAAAATTTATTTTACACTTTATATATGTACTTTGTCAAGATATTTTCTTAACAGATAAATCTGTTACAATGTCATTATAAACGCTGAAAAGGAGAAATACTAGTGAAGGCAATAGCAATCATCGCAGAATATAACCCATTTCATAACGGACACCTATTTCATATCAACAAAATAAAAGCAGCATTTCCTGAGCATGTTATCATCGCGATTATGAGCGGGCAATTTACGCAGCGCGGCGAGCCTGCATTCGTCAGTAAATTTCAGCGTGCACAGATGGCCATTCATCATTGTGATCTTGTCGTTGAATTACCGCAATTCTATGCGATGAGCTATGCAGATGATTTCGCATATGGCGGCGTATCAGTAGCACACATGTTACAAGCTGATACATTATCATTCGGGAGCGAAAGCAATAATCTGCAAGCACTCACTCACGAAGCGATGCGACTTGATAATATAAAACCGACACGCAGAGATATCGGATACGCAGAACTTATGTCAAACGGCCTAAAGAGTAACGATATCCTTGCAGTACAATATATAAGACAAGGTGCACATACCGGACTATCGTTCTTTCCCGTACAAAGGGTCAGCAATGCCTATCTTGATGAATCATTGACCGGAGAAATTTCAAGCGCAACAGCAATCCGTAAAGCCTATTATAACGCAGCACGCTTCCAGCATGCGCTGCCTCAGTCTTCATTACAGTATATCGCACATCCGTTAAATAAAGACATGCTCTTTCAGCTGTTAAAATACCGCATCGTTTCGAGCGACTTAAGTACACTGCGCACAATATACACGATGTATGAAGGTCTGGAATATCGCATCAAGAAGTATATTCATGAGGCTCAAAGCTATGATCACCTTATAGAATGCTTAAGTACTAAGCGTTATACGAAAGCACGGATTCGAAGACTACTCACCTATATCCTGCTCAACGTATCGGAATCAAAGCCTCAGATTGAAGCAATCCGTGTACTTGCTATGAATGAACAAGGAAGAAATTATATTAAACAGGTGAAGACTCTCTGTCCTGTTCCAATTATAACGAATATTAACAAACAGAATGTGCATTATTTCTCGCTGGAAGTTAAAGCTACTGATGTATACAACATACTGACGGGTCAATCACAGACAGAATTCAACAACCCAGTAATCTACAGAAGGCCTTAAACTAAGGTCTTCTGTTTATTTCTGCATATTTTTGTTTTAAAGCAAGTTCAACATTTGGGGGTACGATACTTGAAACGTCCCCACCGTACTTTGCAACATCTTTCGTCATACTTGATGAAATAAATGAATACTGATTATTTGTCATCATATATAATGTTTCAAGATCATCATTAAGCTTCTTATTCATACTTGTCAGCTGCATCTCATATTCAAAATCACTGACTGCACGTAGACCACGCACAATTTGTTTTGCACCTACTTTGTTGCAGTAGTCCACAAGTAGTCCTTGAAAATACTCAACTTCAACATTCGGAATATCTTTAACCGCTTCACTAATCATTTCGATACGTTCTTCAATCGTAAAGAACCCTTGTTTACTTGCATTGTTCAGCACTGATACATGAACCACATCGAAGAGCCCTGCACTGCGTTTAATGATATCAAGATGCCCTAAAGTAATCGGATCGAAACTGCCAGGTATAACTGCTATATTCTTCATTCTATCCCTCTTAATAAGATTAGTTTTGTAATGCCATAATTCTCATGTTTCAGCACTTCATAATCTAACGTATCGATTGTTTCGTGCTTTTCACATTCTATCATAATTAAGCCGCCTGGTTTAAGTAACTTGTTTGCGCGAATGAACGGCAGTGCATCATTAATAATCCCCTTATCATATGGCGGGTCTAAGAAGATGATATCGAACTGCATCTCTCGCTTAACAAGAGCCTTGAGCGCTCGTTTATAATCGTTCTTATAGACTTCAACCTGTTCATCAAGCTTTGAAACATTCTTCTTGATGACCTGGACCGCCTGGAAGCTGCCATCTACAAATACAACATGCGTTAGTCCCCTACTTATCCCTTCTATTCCAAGAGCACCACTGCCAGCAAACAGATCAAGCCCGCTTCCTTCCAGTGACCCAATGATATTGAACATCGTCTCTTTTATTTTATCTGTCGTCGGACGACTTGTGACACCCTTTAACGCTTCTAAAGGAAAGCGCTTATATTTACCACCGATAACTCTCATAATACTCCCCCATATTCCATTCCATAAAAAATTTAGTATACTTAATTTATCACCTAAAAAGGAGTCGAACGATGAAACAGACATTTATACCTCTAGGAACAGGATTAAGCGACCTGTTTGAATTCGAACAGCTGATGAAATATAATCACGAACGCGTCCACTGTCTATTATTTCTGCATACGACACTTGAAGCTGAGCCGAAGACGTCCTGTATTCTGATTATGCATCCGGCACAGGATAAGTTTCAGGCAATGTACAGCATATTTGAATGCATCAAATATCCATATCATGGTCAAAGCAAGAAATATGATATGCTCAAGAATTGGGCCGATCAATATAATATCAAAGTGATAGAGCACGAAATAAAAAGCAAGCAGCATTTTTATGAAGATGAACTCTACTATCAATATTTAACAGGTGTCTTACGTCTACAGCGTATTATTCCACCGATGTATTAGAATAATCTTTCTTCAGTAATTTGTATGAAGAACTTACGACGTTTGTAACAAACTTAAGTTTTTCAAGCTGTTCAAGCGTCCATTCTAGTTTATCGTTATTTATGTACATTGATAACCATTTTTCACTACGATTAATATGCACGATATGTCCGAATTTGCGTAGCTGTCTTTCGTGTTTCGGACTCTTTATATAAATTATGAGTTGTGTTCTCTCAACGATGGACATCATCATATTCCTCTCTTTCATTTCTTTAATAGTACCATGTGTTCTGTTAAAATTAAATTATCAAAATTATTCGGAGGTCAAACAGTTGAATAAATATATGAAACTACTTGCCATAGGCGGTGCTTTCTACACCGTTAGTACGGCGCTTATCAGCAGACGAAAAGCGCCAGCAGCCAAAAATGTTAAACCATACTTTAAAGGTCATGCACCTTATATATTTGCACACCGTGGCGGGCTGCAGTTACGTCCTGAACATACAATGCTTGCGTTTAAGCATGCTCAGACACTTGATGTAGATGGCTTTGAGATTGATATTCGCTTAACGCGTGATAATGAGGTCGTTGTGCTGCATGATGCTACGGTTGACCGCGTGAGTAATGGATCAGGACTTGTATATGATCACACGTTAGCAGAGTTACAGATGCTTGACTTTGGCTACCGATTTACAGATATTAATGGTGAGCAGCCATTTCGTGCCCATCCAGATGCAAAGATTGTAACATTATCAGACCTTATCCGCATATTTCCAGATATTCGTATTAATATTGATATTAAAGATGGACCGGATACAGCTGCTGGCAAACGTATCATCGATGCATTATATGCAGTCATTGAAGATGCTCAAGCTTTCAATCAAGTATTAATCACAAGTTTCTATGATGAGCAGATCAGACGCTTCCGTAACCGATGTGATAAAGAGATCGCATATGGTGCCGGAGAAAAAGAAGTCGCACGTACTTTTCTGCTTTATAGTACCAACTATAAAAATATGGCTCATGTACAGGCAGATACGTTTCAGATTCCTACGCATTTTTATGGCATTTCATTGGCACAACCTCAGTTTATACAATTTCTGCAATCTCAAAATGTCGCCCCCGGTTATTGGGTTATCAATAGTATCGATCAGATGAAACAATTGTTAAAGGCTGGTGCCCATACAATCGTCACCGATCGACCAGACATTGCGATGAGACTTAAACGAAATATTAGTCAATAATATGATAATAAGAAACATCGTGCGTACGCACGATGTTTCTTATTTATTTTCTTTTAAGCTCATAAATCAGCATATTTTTATATGCAGTTTCTTGTGTCACCGTTAATATAGTATTTTGTAACAATGGCTCAAGATTCAACTTTGGATGTAAAATACCTTTACGCTGAAACAGGATGATGCGCCCTTTTTTCTTTGTAACACGCTGCAGTTCTTGAATGAGCGCCTCATGTTCATAGAAACTGTCAAAAGGCTGATTGATAATCACTTTATGAAACTTACGTTCTTTAAAGGGAAGATGCTCATCAGAAATATCATAGTTGAAATGCGGATAAAGATGCATGGCATACTGGAGTTGACGTACGGACTGATCGAGTATATATCCTTTGATATTCACCGTTCTATCGATATCACTAACCCACTTTCCAGCATGGCAACCGATACATAGCACCTTATCATGATAGTTAAAATGAATATATTTAAGTACATAGGCACTCATCCACTGTGTGTAGAGCAAATCTGTACTTCGACTACGATAAAGCATTTCATCCGGCCGATTCAAAAATGCCTTCTTTCTTATCCATTTTTGAATCAACTTATCCTCTTTCATATATCCTCCTAGCTACAGCCACACCCCGAACTGCAAACATGATCTACAAAAAACGGATTCCCTCTTTCAACCTTTACTTCATTTGAAATCGCATGTGCCACGATGGTAATAATCTCATCTAGTAACTGCTGCAATTGCGTTTCCTTCTGTTTAAACAGGACTACAAGTGGATGCATATCATATGCCTTCTTACGCTTTCTTGTCTCCATCATAATCTTCGTATAGTCTGGATGATACCTGCCAAATCGTTGAACTTCCTCATATTGTATTTTTATTTTCAGAAAATCACGTTTCAGCTGCTGCACCTCTTTATTTTGTGCAATTTCTATATAGCTATCACGGTATTCATGATAGGCGCTACTGTGCTTTAACATCGTATTGATGTGTTCAGCACTTTCAATACATTCAAATATTTCTTCTGTATATAACAAGACTTCACTTCCTAATCTTCTTTCAATGATAAATCCTCTAAAAATATAAGTGAGTTATAGCTCCCTGAAATGCCTCCACCCATCGCATTGATGTTTTTATTCAATAGATTGTTACGATGTTCCACTGAATTCATCCAGCTATTGATAACACCTGGTACATCTTCAAAGTTATAGGCGATGTTTTGAGACAGATGATGATAATCGATTCCTTCGGCACTGAGTTTAGAGCCGATCTCGTCTTCTACCGAGGTGACCTGCTGCTTCTCATTGCTGAGCTTAGCTACTTGAAACTGAGCAGTATGATTGATAATTTCATTCGTATCTAGAGGTTCAAGTTCATTCAGTTCACGCATCGTGTTTGTCAGTTCAAACATCGTCAGGACCTCATTACTGTTAATAGCAATTTCTTCTATTCGATGCACTTCATCCTTGAGCTTCTTCTCTATCGTCTTTCCGTTATAACTCATTGCATAGGGCTGCATTTCTACTAAAGTATCCGGAGAAAGATATCTCACAGCCATTATTTTACCTGTAAACCTATCGATAAAGGCCTGCATAAAGAGCCCTTCATATTCCACAAGTGCCTGCGTCTTTATATCAGCCTCAGATAACTGGAACTGATAATCTCCATCCTGCGTAGAAATAATAGGTTCTGATACGATATTGCTACCATCGAACATTTTGCCGGAAGGACTTAATATTTCATACGGTGCAACATCTGCATCCTTACCTGTCGCATAGATCATCTTGATGCGGTTGTCTTTCACTCCAACAATATAATAGGCATCCTTCAATTTATAAACAAAATTTCTGTAACTGAAGTTCGAACTATAGATACGATTCGGATAACCAAATTTATCCGTCAGTACATCGATAGGTTTACCGATATACTGACCGATCCCCTCAGTTAAAGCAGGTTGCTTTACTGAATGCGTTATTTTTTTTTCAATTTGTTTATGCGAAACTTTATCCTTTGCTGGATTTTCTAATATATCAAACTTGCTCGACGGCGAATAGAACAGATAAAATAAAAATATCGAGCCAAGTAATATAAATAATAACTTTATCAATATACTTTTCAAAAATACACCTCAATTCCTGACAATCTTCCTTTATTCTATAACTATTTTAACATTATTTAAAATCAAATGAATATTCGATTGCAGAAAGTATGATTTTATCATAAAATTAAAAGTAGAATGACTTAGGGAGGAACTATAATATGGTATTCGCAAATTCAGGCATTGAATCAATCGTTGCTGATCAATCATTAATCCAGCACGTAATGAATAAGCATGGCTTTGTTCTTGGCGGGCATTGGGATTACGAACGTGTAACCTACGACTTAAAATACGAACTTGATGAAGGAATCTACTACCTACGTATTCCTGGTTACGCAGTTGAAGGGGATGTTGGAGCACGTGATGCCAAACTTCAGATGATGGACCCTTATTTAGGTAAACATTATTATCCAACAGGTATTGAATACGGAGAAGATGAATACTTCTCAGATAAGCTTGTGGACCATTGCAAAAGAACAATCAATAAAGTATTTAATGATATCGTAGCAATTCAAAAATAATATTAAGTATAGCCGAGTGATGCATAATTTTCTATGTTTCATTCGGTTGTTTATTATATGAGGTGATGCAATGTTCAAACGACTAATAACAAAAAGAAATATCGCATTCTTAGCAGTTGCGGTCATCGCACTGCTCTTCTTCTACTTTATCGTTCCGATATCCATTCCGCTTATTGTCGCACTTATTCTGGCGCTGATGATAGAGCCCTTTGTAAAGTTGCTGGAGCAAAAGGTGAGGAGCCGAAAATGGAGTGTAACGATTGTTTATACTTCTATCCTGTCGTTTATCCTATTATTTATGTATTTATTCTTAACGAAGCTTATCCAGCATATTATTCAGTTTTCAAAAGACCTGCCAGACAAGATGAACAATATATTAGATGCATGGACACAATTTGAAGCACGACTCGCTAAAATGATTCCTGAAAGTGTTTCTAATGCACTATTTGATGAAACTCAGAAATTTCTATTTAATCTACGAGATGCTATATTAAACTATTTTAACGCTGAACGCATCACTAATTTAGTGGCGAGCTTACCAGAAACTTTTATTTCCGGACTTGTGTTCTTAGTCGCCTTATTTTTATTTATGCTGGAAATACCGAATATGCATACCTTTATCAGAAAGCATACGTATGACAAAACCTATGAAAAAGCGATGTATATATGGAAAAGAGTATCCTCATCAGTATTTGGTATGCTGCGCGCGGCATTTATATTATCAGGCATCACATGGCTCTTCACCTTTATCGGACTGCTATTTATCACACCGAAAAATGCACTTGTATTAAGCTTTATCATTTGCCTGGTCGATCTGCTACCTATACTCGGTGCTACAGGTGTGACTATTCCATGGGCACTCTATGCATACATTACAGGAGATCCTTCACTCGCTGTCAAACTCATCCTATTATCGGTCTTCCTGCTCGTTCAAAGAAAAGTATTAGAACCGAAAGTGATGGGTAAAGGCGTTGGGCTTAGCCCGCTCCCTACGCTTATTGCGATGTTTATCGGATTAAAGCTTATGGGCTTTATCGGCTTCTTTATCGGTCCGATTGTCTTAATCATCATACTCATCATATTAGAGTCAGGTGCCTTTAATTTAAACTTTAAAGTGTAATCCTCTGAACCTTTATGCATATAAAAAACGATCAGACATTTGCGCTAACCCCATGATATGGGAGTAAAATAAAAACACTTTCGTTGAATTCATATTAAAATGAATTTATACGGAGGT